>JBAYZQ010000189.1:0-4563 GCA_041672385.1 Sphaerochaetaceae bacterium
ATTCTCATCTAGACCTGGTAGAGCTTGTTTAACAACAACAGATTCCACAATTTTACTTGGAGCTACATAAACACTTGCAGTATAAACATAGAGAAAATTAAACATACTCTGATTTTTATCTTGTCTTCCAAGTGAATAATCTATTTGTTCAGCTCTCAATCTAAAAGAAAGTTCACTAGTAACTGTTCTAGGACCTTTATATTGAACACGAATAATCTGGGTGCTTTGAGGCTTTACAATAACCTTAGAAGGTACAATTGAAAAGTAATTAGCAGCACTTTTATTTAATTCGCTTCCTTTACTGTCTTGATCTCGAATTAAAGTAGACATTTCAATTGCAATGCTTTCATCAGAATCATTTACGATTGTATAACTTTTTGTGCTATCTGCTCCTGTTGGAGAAAATGTTTGTTCTACAAACGGAGAAAACTGAAAAGCAAAAGCAGTAGATACTGCAAAAATCGCAACAATCAACAAAAAAGTAATTTTTTTTAATTTCATAATTTTATTCCTATTATTCAATTCATTTTAACATCGAAAAAGTAACCTGCTATCACTTTCTATAGATTAATCAATTTTCTATCATTTTGCAAGTAAAATAAGTTTAGTGGACGAATTAATAATTAATTTGTTGAAATTTATTATGTTTAACGATTGAAAATTATTTCGTTTTCTCTATTTTTATTGATTTTAATCGATTTTTGGTTATATTGTATTAGAGGAGAAATTATGAACAAAATTGAAAATATTTATTTAGCAGGTGGATGTTTTTGGGGTGTGAGTTCTTTTTTTGATAAGATTAAAGGAGTTTTTAAAGTAACCTGCGGTTATGCAAATGGAAATTTCGATTTTCCTTCTTACAAACAAGTTTGTTCTGACACTACAGGTTTCACTGAAGCTGTAAAAGTTGAATATTCTCTTGAAGAAACAGACCTAATTAAAATTCTTTCAGCTTTCTTTGCTGTTATAAATCCTCTTCAAAAAAATGGACAAGCTAATGATATAGGAACCCAATACCGAACTGGTATTTACTATGATAACGATTCAGACCTTCCAATAATTATGAAAATATTTAACCGTGAACAAAAAAAACACCAAACTCCTATGGCCACGGAAGTACTTCCCTTAAATAACTTTTTTCTAGCTGAAGAATATCATCAACATTATTTGGATAAAAATCCAAGTGGGTATTGCCACCTTGATATTCAAAGAGCGCTTTCCAAATTAGGGAAAGATTATGAGAAATGAAAATTATTGGGATGAAATTTTTAATGAAATTCAAAAGGCACTAAAGGCTACAAAATCTCCCATTCCTGCAGTAAGTGTTATTGCTTATGAAAAAAGCAACCCTTTTTTTATTCTTATTTCAACGATTATTTCACTAAGAACAAAGGATAATGTAACTCTCAATTCAAGTAGAAAACTCCTAGAGAAGTTTCCTACTCCTCTTCTAATGAGTCAGGCCTCTGTTCAAGAAATTGAACAATTAATTTATCCTGCTGGTTTTTATAAAACTAAAGCAAAACATATTAATCAAATTTCTCAAATTCTTGTTTCTGAATATGATAGTAAAGTCCCTAATGACGCTGTTAGTTTAATGAAACTACCGGGGGTTGGAATTAAAACAGCTAACCTTACTTTAAACTTAGGTTTTAAGATCGATGCAATTTGTGTAGATTGTCATGTTCATCAAATATCAAATCGTTTAGGTTGGATTAATACTTCCACTCCAGAAGAAAGTGTAAAAGAGTTAGAGAAAATAATGCCTAAACGTTTTTGGATTCCCTTAAATGAGTTATTAGTTACTTTTGGTCAAAATATTTGTACATCTGTAAGTCCTCATTGCTCGATTTGTCCTTTAAATAAAACTTGCCCAAAAATTGAGGTAAAAACTTCTAGATAGTAAAGTTTTTGTTTTTTTTCCTTTCAAGATACTAGACAACAAGAAAAATTTTAGGTAATATCTTCCTTGTTGTCAAACACGCGAAAGTAGCTCAGTGGTAGAGCTCCACCTTGCCAAGGTGGATGTCGCGGGTTCAAGTCCCGTCTTTCGCTTACAAAGCAGTCCAACTAAATTGGACTGCTTTTTTTGGACAAAAAAAGTCCCCTTCAAGAATGTTTTCTTTAAGAGGACAAAATTCTATAGGAATTTTATTCTAATTTAAGAAAGGCTTTATACGCTAAGTAGGCTTGGCGAACATCTTCTTTGCTTGTTAGCTCCCAAGGAGCATGCATTGATAAAACAGGAACTCCACAATCAATTACCTGCATTCCAAAAGTTGCAGCCATGTGGGCGATAGTCCCGCCTCCACCGATATCAACTTTTGCTAATTCAGCAAATTGATATTTCACATTGTCGGCATTCATTAATTTTCTTAATTTTGCTATAAATTCTGGATTTGCATCACTAGAACCAAATTTTCCACCACCTCCGGTATATTTATTAAACACGACACCTTTGGCTAAAGGAGAAGAATTCTGTTTGTCATATAAATCTTCATTTAATGGGTCAAAAGCTGAATTGACGTCACTGCTTAGCATGAAAGAATTGGATAAACATCTTCTTACTTTTAATTCACTTGGATTATCTAATCTTGCAACCACTTCAGCTACGGCGTTATCATAAAAATGACTTCTCATGCCAGTAGCACCATAGCTTCCAATTTCCTCTTTATCTACAAGAATACAACTTGAGGTATAATTAGGATTTTCGACTTCTAGCATTGCCATTAGAGAAGAATAAGAACAAACTCTATCATCCTGTCCGTAAGCAAGGATTAAATCGCGATCCAATCCACTGTCTCTAGCTTTACCAGCAGGAACAACTTCAATTTCGGCAGAGTTAAAATCTTCTTCTTTAATTTTGTATTTTTTTTCTAAAATACTCAAAATAACTTCTTTTCCAGTTTTCTCTTTGGAAAAAGCACCTAATATTAAATCTAGGTCTTCACCATCAATAAAGTCATTAGCAGTTTTTTTCATTTGCTTATCAGCAATATGGGGAAGAATATCCGAAATACAAAATACAGGATCTTCTAAATCTTCACCTATGACTAAATCAAGGCATTGACCGTCAGTTAAGAAAACTTTTCCATGCAATGCCAAAGGAATGGTCAACCATTGATACTTTTTGATTCCACCATAATAATGGGTATTTAAATAAACAATTCCTTGATTTTCATAAATTGGATTTTGCTTTATATCCAAACGTGGTGAGTCGATATGGGCACCTAAAATCAACATTCCTTTTTCAATGTTTTCTTTTCCAATACAGAATAAGGCTACGCTCTTTCCCATTTTATTAAGGTAAACTTTGTCTCCGGCTTTAAGATTATTCACCTCGTAAATATCTTTATAACCAACTTTTTCAACTTGGTTTATTATTTGATTTACACATTCTCTTTCTGTTTTGCCATTATCAAGAAATTTTTTATAATTTTCAATAAATTTATCCATTTTTATTCCTCTTAAAATTTACTAATTACATCAGCATTTAAAGCTTTTATTACTTCAACGGCTAATTTGGTTGAATTTTCAACATCAGCATAAGTTGCAATTCCATAATGAGTATGGATGTAACGAACAGGAACACCTATTACAATTACTGGAACACCCTTATTAGAAAGATGTATTGGAGAGCCATTAGTTGATCCACCTGTTCTTACTCCACCTTGGGCAGGTATTTCTTTTGCTTCAGCTAAATCTAAAGCAAATCTTTGGTATCTGGGATTTGTTATCATACGTTGATCAATATAACGTAGCATTGGTCCTTGAGCAATTTTAGTCTGACTTGCATACTCGGCAACTACTGTATCATCTGCAGGACAACCTTCAAATACTATTGCAATATCGGGTTTAGCTGTATTTGCTGTTACTGTTGCTCCTCTAGTTCCAACTTCTTCTTGTACTGAAAAACCCGCTACTACATCCATATCAAGTGATTTTTCATCTTTTAGTTCATCCAAAGTTTTTACTATACAGGCACAACCTAATCTGCAATCAAAAGCTTTTCCAATCATTCGATCATGTTTTTCATCATAGGTAAAGCTAACTTCTGGTACAGCTGGTTCACCAATTCTTATTCCATAATTATTAATTGCATCTTCTTTACTTACAGCACCAATATCAATGCTCATATTTTCTACTTCTGGTGGAGTCTTGCGTTGTGCTTCACTTAGAAAATGTGGAGGCGTACTTGCTATAATTCCAGGAATATACTCTCCATCTTTATTTCTTACTAATACTTTATGTGCTGGAATATCCCATGAAACTATTCCACCAAGAACAATAAAGTCCAAATTACCATTATCTCTTATTGCCTTTACCATGAAACTTACTTCATCTGTATGTGCATCAAGTAAAATTTTTGGATTTTTATTGGTGTTATTTTTCCTCTTTACATATAGATTATGAAGACTATCTTCACTAACTTCTCCATAACCAAGGACGTATTTTCTAAGTACATCAACTACATCATATTCAAAACCTGAAGCTCCAGGAGCATCAGACAAGGCTTTTATTAAATCAAGCGATTCTTTTTTATTCATATCTTTCTCCAATTAT
>JBAYZQ010000190.1:0-4556 GCA_041672385.1 Sphaerochaetaceae bacterium
GTAAAATAAATTACAAAATTAATAGGAGATACAAATGAAAAAACTTACTGTTGTATTGTTGGTATTGTTCATGGCTTGTACTTTTGTTTTTGCAGAAGGGCAGGGAGAGGCTGTTTCAGATAAAACGACTTTAAAAGTTGGGATGGTTACTGATTCAGGTTCTATCGATGACAAATCTTTTAATCAGGGTACTTGGGAAGGTGTTAAAGAAGCTGCAGAAGATTTTAATCTTCAAACAAAATATTTAAAGCCTGCTGGAACTATGGATGCAGATTACATAAAGGAAATTGGTAATTTAATTGATGCTGGATATAAATTTGTGGTATGTCCTGGATTTAAATTCGAATCAAGTATTTTTGAAGCACAAGACCGTTGGCCTGATGCAAAATTCGTAATTCTTGATGGAACTCCTCATAGTTCTGATTATTCTGAATTCCGTCAGGAAGATAATGTTGTTTCTGTTTTTTGGTATGAAAATGAATCTGGATTTATTGCTGGTGTTGCTACTGCTGTTCAGCTTCAAAAGGCTTCTGTTGGATTTATTGGTGGAATGGAAATTCCAGCTGTTCAGAAGTTTAACTGGGGCTTCCAACAGGGAGTTAACTATGCTAACGAAAACTTAGGAACAAAAATTACTCTTGATCCTGAAAATGTTGTTTATCAGGGAACTTTCAGTGATGTAGCTGCTGGACAACAGATTGCTGCTTCAATGTATGACAAGGGCGTTACCGCTATTTTCGCAGCTGCTGGTGGAGTTGGAGTTGGTTGTTTCACAGAAGCAAAGACAAGAGTTCAGGCTGGAGAAAAAGTTTGGATGGTTGGTGTTGATGTAGATCAGTACAGTGAAGGTCTTCTTCCTAACGGAAAATCAGTTACTTTAACCTCTGCTATGAAAAAACTTGATGTTGGTTCATATGAAATGATTAAGGCAGAACTTGAAGGAACTTTCCCTGGTGGAAGTACAATCATTCTTTCTGCTGCTAATGATGGACTTGGAATTCCTGCTGAAAATCCTAATTTGAACGCTACTGCTATTAAAGCTGCAAATGATGCTTTTAATCTCGTTAAGAGTGGAAAAATTGTAGTTTTAGGTTCTGATGGAATGTATCCTGAAGGCTCAGGTTTAATCAAATAGATTTTTTAAATTATTAGAAAGAGCCGCTCGAGTTATAGGGCGGCTTTATTTTCAAGTACAAAATTAGTTTTTGGAGATTGCAATGGATTATATAATTGAAATGCTGAATATTCGAAAAGAATTTCCAGGTATTATCGCTAATGATGATGTAACCCTTCAAGTGAAACCTGGAGAGATTCATGCCATTCTTGGTGAAAACGGGGCAGGTAAATCTACATTGATGAGCATCTTGTTTGGACTGTATCATGCAGATAAAGGAATAATTAAAATTAGAGGAGAAAAGGTAAATATTAATTCTCCTAATGATGCCAATGATTTAGGGATTGGAATGGTGCACCAACACTTTCAGCTGGTTCAGAATTTCACTGTTACTGAAAATATAATCTTGGGAAAAGAAGGGCGATTTTTTTTAGACCGAAAAACCGCAGGCGAAAAAATCAAAGAGCTAAGTGAAAAATACAATCTTAATATTGATCCAGAAATGATAATTGAAAACATTACTGTTGGAATGCAACAAAGAGTTGAGATTCTAAAAATGCTTTACCGTAATGCTGAAATCCTTATATTTGATGAACCAACGGCTGTTTTAACTCCCCAAGAAATTCATGAATTAATGGAAATAATGAGGAATTTGAAGGCTGAAGGCAAATCAATAATTTTGATTACTCATAAATTGGATGAAATTAAAGAGGTTGCTGATCGATGTACTATTATTAGAAGAGGAAAACTAATTGATGTTGTTAATGTTAAAGATTATTCACAACAGCAAATGGCTAGTATGATGGTAGGACGTCCAGTTAATTTCAAAATTGTAAAGAAACCTGTTAAATTAGGTCCTGTGATATTGGAGATTGAAAATCTCAATGTAATGAATAGTAAAAAAGTACTTGGGGTTAAAGATTTTTCTCTTGATGTTAAAGGTGGAGAAATAGTTGGAATCGCGGGTGTTGATGGTAATGGACAAACCGAGTTGGTTGAAGCAATAACTGGTTTAAGACCTGTAGAGAGTGGAACCATTTTACTTAAGGGTAAAGATATTACACATTTTACAATTCGTGAAAGAAATGAAATTGGAATGGGACATATTCCTGAAGATCGTCAGAAACGTGGATTGGTTATGAACAGTAGTATGTCTACCAATTTTATAATTAGAGATTATTATAGGCCTCCTTACTCAAAGAAGGGGATTCTTCAGTTTAAAGAGATAAATGAAAAATCTGAGGAAATTATGAATAAATTTGATGTTCGTAGTGGAGAAGGGATAGAAACCCCTGCCGGAAAACTTTCAGGTGGAAACCAACAAAAAGCTATTGTTGGAAGAGAAATCTCCTACAACTCAGAATTGCTTATTGCAGTTCAACCGACTAGAGGTCTTGATGTTGGCGCCATTGAATTCATCCATAAACAAATAGTAGCACAAAGGGAAAACGGAAAAGCAATTCTTTTGGTTTCTTTTGAACTTGATGAGATTTTTAATCTTTCAGATAGAATTGCAGTCATTAACAATGGTCAGCTTATTGATATTGTAGAGACAAAGAATACAAATGTTGATGAAGTTGGATTAATGATGGCAGGAGTAAAAGTGAGAGAGGCTAAATAATGAAAAAAACAAATAAAGAAAAACTTGATTTCCTTAATGCTTTCCAGAAAAATGATTCTCTTTTAGTTTCACTTTCTGCAGTTTTATTAGGATTAGTTGCTGGTTTGATTTTGATGTTCTTAATTGGGCAGAATGGTTTTAGTGGTTTTAATTACTTAATCAAAGGTGCAACTATGAACTCTAGAAGGATTGGAGATACATTAGCAACAGCTACAATCCTAATATTTTCTGGTCTTTCATTTGCTTTTGCTGATAAAGCAGGCTTGTTTAATATTGGAGTTTCAGGGCAAATACTAGCAGGAGGTTTTTTTGCTTCTGTTTTTGCTTTACATGTTGTTCTTCCTAGACCTGTGATGTTGGTTTTATTAATTGTCGTTGGTTTTTTAGGTGGAGCTATTTGGGGACTAATTCCTGGTTTCTTAAAAGCAAAATTTAATGTTCATGAAGTAGTTTCAACTATTATGATGAACTGGATAGCCTATTGGTCGGTTTATTCTTTAGTTCCGCAATGGATTGAAAGCCCACAACTTCAGACTGAATCTATGGCAGTTTCAGCCGATTATACTTTTAGAGCTGCTTGGATAAGTAAAATCTTTGGAGGCTCAAACCAAATAAATATGACGTTAATATTAGTTATTATTACTGTTGTAGCTTTAAAGTACATCCTTGATAAGACAACCTTAGGCTTTGAATTAAAGGCAGTTGGGTCTAATAGATACTGTGCTGAATATGCAGGAATAAAAGTTAACCGTGATGTTATGCTTTCTATGATGATTTCAGGTGGTATTGCAGGGTTAGCCGGAATTTCATACTATCTTGGATATTCTGATAGAATACAAATTGGAGTAATGCCAAATGTCGGATTTGATGGAATTGCTGTAGCTTTACTAGGTAATAATAATCCTGTAGCAGTTTTATTTTCCGGAATATTCTTTGGTATTCTTCAATCTGGTAAAGGTTTTATGAATGCCAATATGGAAATTCCACCTGAAATAGGAGATACGATAATTGCTATTATAATTTACTTTATAGCAACTAGTATTCTCTTTAAAAATTTCTGGGGTAGAATTTTCAAAAGAAAAGAAGAAAAACTTGAAATTGAAATAAAAAAATCAAAGGAGGAAAAGTAGTATGTGGAATATTTTAGTTGCCATTTTTCCTTATGCCATTATTTATACAATACCGATGCTGGCTGCAGCTTTAGGTGGAGTTTATTGTGAAAGAAGTGGAGTTACAAACCTAGGCCTTGAAGGCTTAATGACAATCGGATTCTTTTGTAGTGCTTTAGCTGTAAAATATAGTGCTCCTTACTTTTATGCAAATTTTCCTGAAGGTTCCTTTATGTTTTCCACAATGCCTGCTATTATAGGTATTATGGCTGCCATTATTGGAGGTGCAATATTTTCTTTATTGCATGCTTTTGCTTCCATTAACTTAAAAGCGGACCAGGTTATTAGTGGTACTGCTATAAATATGCTTGCTACTGCTTTAACAGTCTATTTTGCTAGAACTATTACTGGTTCAGGTAATATTCGTATTATTCAAGGTATAATTCCTAGGAACATCCCTTTATTACACAAAATTCCAATACTAGGGCCTCTGTTTTTTACCAAAAGTTATTGGTCAAGCTGGCTGGTAATAATTATCCTTTTGCTTTCTTGGGTACTTTTGTATAAGACGAGCTTTGGTTTGAGATTAAGAGCTTGTGGAGAACATCCACACGCCGTAGCTAGTGCTGGAATAAATGTTTACCATATGAGGTATTTTGGGGTAATCATGAGTGGAGCCTTATCAGGACTTGGTGGAGCTTGTATGCTTTTA
>JBAYZQ010000191.1:0-4537 GCA_041672385.1 Sphaerochaetaceae bacterium
CCTAAAGGAGCAAGTGCAACAGCTACGATAGTTGTAGTGAAAGCTCCTGAATAAACCTGACCTTCACCACCTAGATTAAAATTATCACTGGTCATTGCAATACTAATTCCAAGTCCACCAAAAACCAAAGGAATTGCACTGTTCAACATATTTCCAAAATAATATAAATTTTGAAAGGGTCCAAAAAAGAAATATTTAAGGGTCTTAAATGGTGTTGCACTTAATACAAAACTAAGAATTATTACAATTCCAAGAGAAATCATAATAACAAAAGGAATTCCAGTATTAATAATATTTTTAAAAACTGACTGCTTTTTATTCATTTATGCCCTCTTTGTAATCACTTTTTTGAGCTAGCATATAATCTCCAATTTCATGTCTTGAAATTTTTCCTTCATTATCAAACATTTTTACAATCCTTCCTTTACAAAAAATTGCTATTCTATCGCTAAGACTAAGAACCTCTTCAAGATTTGAAGAAATTAACAATATCGCTACCCCTTTATCCCTAAGTCTTTCAATTTGCTCATATACAAACTGACTACTTGAAATATCAAGCCCCCAAGTTGGCTCGCTAAAAATAATATAGTCTTTAACCCTTTCTATTTCTCTAGCCAAAATTATTTTTTGAATGTTTCCTCCACTAAGGCTGGAAATTGGAACTTCTTTGGTTCCAGAAACAGAAAAGTTCTTTATCATTTCTTCGGTAAACTCTTCAATTTTATCTTTCTGCAAGATTCCTTTTTCAGTGAATTCACTCAAAGAACTCACAATCAAATTTTCTGATACCGAAAGTGGAGCGGCACTTCCTGTTCCCAATCTGTCAGAGGGAACAAAACTTAATCCATCTTTTCTTAAGGCTTTAGTTTCAAAAGAAGTTATTTCCTTGTCTTTGTGGAAAATCTTTCCAGAAGAAACTTTAATAATTCCTGATAGAACACCCTCTAAGAAACCTAGGCCATTTCCACCAACCCCGGCAAAACCCAATATTTCTCCCGGATAAGCATTAAAAGTTACATTATCCAAAGAAGGTCGAGGAAGACTAACTTTTTGAACAGTCACATTCTTAAAAGAAATTACTGCCTTTTCATTTTTAAAGGCATTCTCTGTGCGATTTATTCCAAGACTTACTCCTCCATCAAACATTAAAGAAGAAATTTCAAATTCACTAAGAGTCGAAGTATTATAAACCCCAACTAGTTTTCCTTTCTTCATAATTGCCACTCGATCAGATATCCTTTTAATTTCTTTGAGTTTATGGGTAATAAGAATTATTGTTTTCCCTTCTGCTTTCAAAGAACTTAAATTATCAAACAATGCATCTATTTCTTTTTCGGTAAGCACAGCTGTGGGTTCATCAAGAATTAAAAAATCAACTTTTCGGTATAACATCTTTATTATTTCAGTCTGTTGTTTTTGCCCAATTGTAAGATTCTTCACATACTCTTTAGAATCTATAGAAAACCCATAATCTTTAATTACCTTTCCAACATCTTCTTCCGCTTTTTTTCTATCGTAAAAAAGTATATTTTTTATAGGCTCAACTGCCATTGTAACATTTTGAGCAACTGTAAAATCATCAAAAAGCATAAAATGCTGATGAACCATACCAATTTTTAGTTTATTAGCATCCAAGGGGGATTTAATATTTACAGTTTTCCCCTCAATTTTAATATTACCTTCACTTGGAATTTCAAGTCCATCAAGCATTTTCATCAATGTAGATTTGCCGGCCCCATTTTCTCCTGCAATACATAGGATTTCACCTCGTTGAATCTTCAAACAAACCTTTTTACACGCCTTAAGATTATTTGAAAGAAATATTTTTGAAATATCACAGAATTCTATAGCAACCGACATAGCAAATCTCCTTAAATTTAGTAAAGTGAAGGAAGAGTATACTCAATCTCACCATTTCTAAGTTTCTTCAAGAAAGAGTCAAATTTTGTTCTTACTTCTTCGCTTAGAACTTCTTTGTACATAGGGTCTGTATCAATAAAATCAATATAACCTTCGTTAATTCCTACAGTTGTTGCTTTTCCATATTCAAGTGTTCCATCATAAGCATCATTTAAGGCTTTTTCAACTAATTCTTGTTGTTTCATTTGACCACAACCAACAATGTAATTTGCCAAAGTTGCATATTCATTTGTATTATGGAAAACAATATAAGCACCATCTTGTTGTGCAATATTAAACAATCCTTGACCCGCTCCACCGGCTATAACTCCAAATACATCAACTCCACCAGCAATCATACTTTCAGCAAGTTTTGAGCATTTATCAGCATCAAACCAGTTCCCTACAATTCTAAAATCCAAAGTAATTTCAGGATCAACCATTCTAGCTCCATCTAATAGACCTGGAACAATATGTTTTGTAAGTAAAGGATATTCTTGCGCCGCAATAAATCCAATTTTTTTATCTGAATTGGCAAATTCCATATCACTTTCAGTAACAAGACCAGCAAGGTAGCCTAAGAATAATGACTGTTCATACTGATTGTATAAAAAGGTTCTAATCTGTGGGCTTTTAGCATATTCAGCATCAGTAATTATGAATTTTGCATTATTAAACTTATTAGCTACATTTTGGCAAATTTCAGGAAGTGAGGGATTTGAAGCCATTACAACATCATATTCACCGGTTGCAACTAAGTCTGTTAATTGACTTTCCCACTCTGCTTGATTAAAACCTGCTTCATAAACTTTAATTTTAACATTCTCTTTACCTTCAGCGAAATCATTAGCTCCTTCAACCATCATTTCATAAGTAGGGCTTCCAGCGGTAACTCCAGTAACATAAACTAAAACTGACATTCCTTCCTTTTTGACTGTTTCAGTTTCCTGAGTCCCTTTAGCAAAAATAGATATTCCAACTAACGATAGTACCATCAACGCGACTAAAAATTTTTTCATCTAATACCTCCCTTATTGATTAAATGACTTGTAAAGCCTCTTTTACAGACCAATTTTTATGAACAAGACCATTTACTGCCTCAATCATTTTTTCTGTATTTCCTTGACCCCAAATATTACGACCCATTGCAATTCCACGACCTCCAGCTTGAAGAGACTCGTAAATGTCAGAAAAGACCATTTCGATATCGTCTGTTTTTGCACCACCAAGAATTATAATTGGAACTGGACAACCTTCTACTACTTTACTAAAGCCTTTTGCATCTCCAGTAAAATATGTTTTTACAAAATCAGCTCCAATTTCAGCTGCCATTCTGGCTACCATTTTAATGGCATCTGGGTCATTTGCTTCAAATTTATTACCAAACATTGTCCCTTTTGCCATTGCTTCAATCATAACTGGCAAACCTAATTCATGACAACGATCGGCTGCTAAAGAAGCTTGTTTAATAAAATCACCCTCTTTTTCATGGCCAAATTTGACTGTAATGGCAGCACAACTAGCACCATATGAAATTGCTGTTTCGGGTGATGTAATTATTTGTTCTTCAAATTTTCCACCTAAAACAGTAAAACCACCAGAAAGTCTTAAAGCTAAACCACAAGTTCTATCCCAGCAATTCATTGCAGCTTGAGCACAACCCTTGGTTGTTAAGACTGAATCAACACCATTTCTAGAGCAAATTTCTATCAACTCCGAAGGATCTACTATTCCTTTCATTGGACCTGCAATTGAACCATGGTCCATCGCAATCATAACTGATCTTCCATCTTTCTTATTAAAAACTTGATTCATACGAATCTTCATACCTGTTTCCACGACAACATCTCCTTCTTATCGAGCCTCTTTAAGAGCTTGATATATTTTTTTAAATTTCTTATAACCTGCTTCATACAGTTCTTTTTTGCTTTTATCTGGAAGAAAAACTCTTTTAACTTTTACAAGAGAATTACAACATTCTTTAATATTTTCAAAATCTCCCATAGCCATATAGCAAAGGACTGCTAATCCCATCAAATCAGGGTCCCTACATTCAGTTGTTATAACTGGTAATTGTAAAATATCTGCTTTAAGTTGGTTTAAAAAATCACTTTCAGCGGGACCTCCAGTAACTCTAATTTCTTTTACTGGATAATCCATAGTTTTTAGAACATCTTTTATAGAATAACAAACACCTTCACAAACACTTTTTGCAATTTCTTTTCTTTCAGTGTTAAGAGTTAATCCAGTAAAGCTACCCGTTGCTTTTGAATCCCAAATAGGAGCTCTTTCACCTGCTAGATAAGGATGAAAAATTACACCATTACTTCCAGGTTGCCCTTTAGAAACAAATTCATAGAATTTCTCATAGGGCATCTTTTCCATTCCTAAAAGGTTCTTAACGAATTCTATTGATTTTCCTGAGGTAGAAATTATTCCGCTTATATTCCAATTTTCTCCATTTGGATGACGATAGCACATCAATTTTTGATTGGAATTCTTAAGCTTACTACATAAATTTATTCCTTCACTAGTTCCACTACGGTCACAAACAGTTCCTATTTCAACAGTCCCACTTCCAAGTATTGAAGTAACAAAATCAGGGGGTCCTGATAGAACTGGAACTGGTTTAATTCCA
>JBAYZQ010000192.1:0-4526 GCA_041672385.1 Sphaerochaetaceae bacterium
CTAATTTGATTGAAGAAAAAATGGAACCCTACAAGAAGAGTGAAGGAGTTATTACAATAACAAGCAAAGAAGCAGAAGAATTAATAGCTTTTGTTGAAGTTACCCAAACTTCACTTTCAAATATTTATGGCTCTTATCCAAATGTTTCTTTTTACAATAATGAAAATAATAAAATCTTACTTGATGAAATGGCAGAATGTTTTATAACACCAAACCATGTTGGTTTTAAGAACTTTGCTAACCTAATGAAAGATCCACGATTTTGGTTGTCTCTTTGGAATACTTTTTTGTTTACTCTTATTTCAGTTTCAGCTGAGTTTGTTTTAGGAATGGGATTGGCCTTAATAATGAATAAAGCTATCAGAGGAATTGGAATAGTTAGAACTTCAGCTTTGATTCCATGGGCAATTCCTACAGCGGTTTCAGCACTTATTTGGGGTTATCTTTATGATGGATCCAGTGGAATAATTGCAGAGCTTTTTGCAAATTTAGGATTAATAGCTTCACCGCAGAGTATGTTGCTTTCTGCTAGAGGTGCTATGTCAGCAGCAATTCTTGCGGATATTTGGAAAACTACTCCTTATATGGCCTTATTGCTTCTTGCAGGACTTCAAGTCATTGATCATGGCCTTTATGAAAGTGCTGCTATTGATGGATGTAATAAAGTTAAAACTTATTTTAAGATTACACTTCCTTTGTTAAAACCTTCAATTTTAGTTGCCTTGCTTTTTAGAACACTTGATGCTTTTAGAGTTTATGATCTTATTGCAATCTTGACCGGAGGTGGACCTGGAGGGGCAACGGAAACTTTGTCAATCTATTCCTATAAAGTCTTGGTGGGACAAAGCAATTATGGATATGGATCTGCAATCATTATTGCAATGTTTATTTGTGTCGCTATTCTTGCAACTTTGTTTGTAAAAGTACTTGGTGCCGATTTAATCGGTGAAAATTAAGAGGTTAGAGAATATGAAAAATAAAATTTCGACTGGAAACTTGGGGAAAATAATTTCTTGGATAGTTGTTGTCGCGTTTTTGGTAATAAGCTTATTTCCTTTCTTCTGGATTCTTATCACCTCTTTCAAACCAGGATCTGAGATATTTGGTGACACGGCTTTTAAAGTTATTTCGCAAAACCCAACACTGGAAAACTATAATATTGTAATTGGAGAAAAAAATATTTTACGCCCAATTATGAATAGTTTTATAGTAGCAGGTATTACTACTATTTATGTTGTAATTGTTGCATCTCTTTCAGCTTATATAATTGCAAGATTTACTTTTCCAGGGAAAAACATACTTATGGGAATAATTTTAAGTGTTTCCATGTTTCCCCAAATGATTGTTGTTGGACCTATCTTTAATATGTTTTATAAACTAGGAATTTTAAATAGTTACTTCATTGTACTGGCTTATTCAACCATTACTTTTCCAACTGCGGTTTGGATTATGGTAGCTCACTTTAAGCGGGTCCCTCTTTCAATTGAGGAGGCTGCAAGGATTGATGGGTGTAGCCCTTGGGTAACACTTTGGAAAATTATCTTTCCAATAGCCGCACCAGGAGTAGCAACGACTGGAATAATGACCTTTATTGCTGCTTGGAATGAATATTTACTAGCTTATACCTTAAATGTAAACAAAGATTATCAAACGGTTCCAGTAGCTATTAATGCCCTAAGAACCCAATTCTCGATTTTATGGGGTCAAATAACAGCTGCAACTATTGTTGTTGTCATTCCAACCTTAATAATAGTTTTACTTTTCCAGAAGAAAATTATCAGTGGAATTACAAATGGTGCGGTTAAGGAATAAAAAATGAAAATTACTGTTAAAAGAATAGAAAAAGAAAATCTTCTTAGAGAAGAGTCCTTATTCCATACAGCGAATGGATATCTTGGAGTCAGAGGTAACTTTGAAGAAGGATATTTAGAAGAACTTCCCTCAGTGAGGGGAAGTTATATAAACGGAGTATATGAGAATATTCCTATGGAGTATTCAGAAAGACTTTATGGTTTTCCAACTGAAAGTCAAAGAATGATAAGTCTCCCTGACCTTCAAACTACAAAGTTTATTCTTGATGGAGAAAATGTTTCTTTTTTCGAGGGAGAAGTATTAGAATATGAGAGAATCTTAGATTTTGAAAAAGGTTGTCAAATAAGAAAAGTTTCATGGAAAAGTCCGAAAGGAAAAAATCTAAGTTTGATTATAACTCGAGTAGCTTCTTTTCTTCATAAACATCTCTTTTTTACTAAATTTGAGATTTCTTCAACTAATTATTTTGGGAAAATTCAAATAAATAGCAGTGTCGGGGGATTTAAAAAACGACAAGAAAATAAAAATGATCCAAGAGTGGCCTCAGTTGTTATAAAGGGTTTTGAATTTGAAAAAACTAAAATTTCTAAAGATATACCCTTTGCGCTATATTCAACTGAAAGTTCTAAGATTAAAGTTGCAATCTTCCAAAAACACACCTGTAGTGATTCAAATGCAATAGTGGACTATCATAGCAATAATGAAGGGTTTTCAACTACAATTGATACAGTGCTTAGAAAAAACCAAATGCTAACCATTGAAAAATATACAACAGTTTCAGATTCTCTTCGTAATCCTAAAGATTATGAAGATTGTGCTTTTAATGAAATGCAGAAAGCCTTAAGTGAAGGTGGCAATCTTGTACTAGAGGACCAAAAGTCTTATATGAAAGATTTCTGGGAAGGTTGTAGAGTCGAAATTGATGAAGATAAACCTTTAGGTGATAAATTAGCCTTTGCACAATTCCAGCTTCTTCAATGTGCAGGAACCGATGCTTTTGGGTTTGTAGCTGCCAAAGGGCTTTCAGGAGAAGGCTATGAAGGTCACTACTTTTGGGATACTGAAATATATGTGTTTCCTTTCTTTTTGCTTACCAGAATAGAAACGGCAGAGTCTTTACTTAAATTTAGATATAATATGCTTGACAAAGCGAAAGAACACGCTAGGATTATGGGGCATAGCAAAGGAGCTCTTTATCCTTGGCGTACTATAAATGGAGGTGAATGTTCAGGATATTTCCCTTCAGGATCTGCTCAATATCACATAAATTCAGATATAGCTCACACTTTCATTCAATATTTTGAATATACTAGAAACCTTAAATTTATGGAAAAATATGGATTTGAAGTCCTTTATGAAACAGCCTTGCTTTTTCTGGATACCGGTCATTATGACCGAAAGGGAAGGTTTTGTATTGATTGTGTAACTGGGCCTGATGAGTATTCTTGCATTGTTAATAATAATTATTATACAAATTTTGGTGCTCAACAAAACATGCTTGGCGTGTGTAGAATTTTCAAGGAACTACAAGAAAAGGGTATGAAAATTCCTTCTTTTGTAGAAGAAAGAATTATTAATGATTTTGAGAAAGCTGCAAATTCAATGTACTTGCCTTTTGATGAAGATTTAGGAATTTTTGCACAGGATGATTCTTTTTTGAATAAAAAGAATTTAGATTTAAAAACGATTTCCAAAGAGAAATTTCCTCTTTTACTTAACTTTCACCCACTTTTTCTTTATCGACATCAAATATGTAAACAAGCAGACACTGTTTTAGCTCATATGCTCTATGGAGAGGAAATAGATTTTGAAAAACAAAAAAAGAGTTTTGATTATTATGAAAAAATTACCACCCATGATTCCACTCTTTCAGAATGTGTTTTTTGTATTCAAGCTTGTAGACTAGGATATGCAGATAAAGCTTATCGTTACTTTCTTGATAGCAGTGAAACAGATTTAGAAGATAAACATGGCAATACCAAAGATGGTCTTCATATAGCTAATCTTGGAGGAGCCTATCTTGCATTAATTTTGGGTTTTTCTGGTTTTCATATAACTCACGAGGGTATACTTTCTTTTAAATTTCATCCATTTGGAAAGGTTAAGGGTTATCATTTTCGCTTGACTCAAAATGATTGTCTTCTAAAGGCTGATGTAAATCCATCTCAAGTTGTTTTAAGTTTGTTAAAAGGGCGATTCTTAAAAGTGGAAGTAAATAGAACTTTATATGATATTAATTCTAATAAAACAATAATTAAGTTTTAGGGGGAAAAATGAAAGGGGTAATTTTTGATTTGGACGGGGTTTTATGTTCTACTGATAAATTTCATTTTTCAGCTTGGAAAACAATTGCAGACAGTTTATCGATTTCTTTTGACGAAAAAGTTAACAATCGTCTTAGAGGAATAGGAAGAATGGAAAGTTTAGAAATAATACTTTCTTGTGGAAATAAGCAAAATTTATCTAAAGAAAAGAAAAAAGAATTAGCATCTAGTAAAAATATGATTTATCGAGAATTACTAGAAAGTTTAAAACCTGAAGATGCAAACGAAGGAGCTCTTGAACTTTTGAAAGAATTAAGAGAAAAGGGTTTTAAAACTGCAATTGGTTCTTCAAGTCGAAATGCTAAATTCATACTTAATCAAATAGGACTGACAGAATATTTTGATACAATTGTTGATGGCTATGATATAAAAAATACAAAACCTGATCCT
>JBAYZQ010000193.1:0-4488 GCA_041672385.1 Sphaerochaetaceae bacterium
CAACCGAGGTCTTGTTTTCATTCCATTGTGTGGAGTTCTTAGCAGTAGTGGTAATAGCTGGTATGCCAATAATATTTGTCAAAATTTTGCAGCAAAAACAAATGGACGGTATTTTTTGTTAAATGCCCCAAACTACCTTAGTAATAAGGATACAAAAAAGCTTCTTCTTGGTGAAAAGACCATTACTGACGTTTTAGATAAAGGTCAAAAATGTGATGTTGTTCTTGTTGGAATTGGATCATTATCAGCTCAATCAACAGGTGTTCTTGCTGGAGGGTTGTCAGAACAGGAGCTCGAAGTACTTCGAAGTGAAGGAGCAGTAGCTAACATTTGTTGCTCATATATTAATGGAGAAGGAAAAGTAATAGAAACAAGTATTGGAAATAGAATTCTTGGACAATCCATTGAAGATGTTTCCAAAAGTCGTAAAGTAGGTATTGCAATGGGGCAAGAAAAGACAGAAGCAATTAAAGCTGTATTGAAAGGAAAACTCGTTGATGTGTTCATTACGTCTTTGGATACGGCAAAAAGACTTATATAATAGAAATTTTTTCAGGAGGATTTTTATGAAAATTAGAAAGCTGTTATTGTTATTAGTATTGGTCGTGTTGGTGGCTTTACCATCAATTTTCGCAAATGGAGTATCAGAAAAGTCGGTAAAAAAGATTTCAATCTGTACACCTTATCTATCTTCGGTCACTACAAAAGATATGTGTGAATTGATGAAAGACAAATTGACAACAATGGGTTATGAGGTTTCAATAAATGATAGTGCAAATGATAATAGTCGTTTCGCTTCAGATGTGGAAACAAGTGTTGTTTCAGGTGATAGTGCAATTATTATTGTAAGTGCTGATCCAAAAATTATTGAGTCCCAAATAAATGAAGCTAGTGAAGCAGGTATTCCTGTATTTGGATGTGATGCTGGCTATATTGATTCAATGGAAATGAATGCAACAAGTGATAACTATCAAATGGGAGATATGATTTCAAGATATTTGTTCGATAAGATGGGAAAAGAAGGTACTTTGGTTCATTTAACCTATAGGGCTCATCCAGGTGTTGTAAAAAGAACTTATGCTATGGAAGATGTGCTGAAAGAATATCCAAATATCAAACTTTTAAGCGAACATCACGTTGATGTTCCAAACCAAATCAATAATTCAAAAGAAATTGTTGAAAATCTTCTTACAGCTTATCCTGAAAAAGGATCAATCGATGCAATATTGTGTGCTTGGGATGAACCGGCTATTGGAGCTACACAGGCTTTGCAGGAAGCTGGAAGAGATGAAGTCCTTGTTGTAGGTGTTGATGGAAACGAACAAGCAATAAAATTGATAAATCAGGGAACAAATTTAATTGCAACTTTAAAACAAGATTTTAACGGCATGGCTGATATTGTAGCTGAACAAGTAGAAAAAGTACTTTCAGGTGAAGCCAGTGAAAAAGGTGATATTTATGCACCTGCAATTCTCGTAGAAAAGCAATAGAAATTTTGGTAATAATACAGTGGTTCATTTTTAAATTTATTGAATCACTGTAATTATTAGGAGTACTTATGATTGTAGAGACAAAAAACCTAAGCAAGAGGTTTGGAAATATGTATGCCTTGAAGGATATTAATTTTGAAGTTAAGGAAGGTGAAATACATGGACTTGTTGGTGAAAATGGGGCAGGGAAATCAACCCTTATAAAAATATTGACCGGAGTTTATCATAAAACAGAAGGTCATATATTTGTATCAGGGACTGAAGTCGATATCAAAGAACCCGTAGATAGCAGAAAACTGGGAATAAATGTAATACATCAAGACAGAAATCTTATACCTGCTTTTAATGGAATTGAAAATATTTATCTTGGTTTGAAGAGTGATAAAAAATATCTTTGTACAGTTGATTTCAAAAAGATGGGAAAAAAAATTAAAAGTGTTATGGACCTTTATGGCATAAAAGTTCCACTGGAAAAAATGGCTATGGAACTTTCACCTCCTCAGAAAACACTTCTTGAAATTACAAGAGCTATGATGACTGATTGTAAACTACTTATTCTGGATGAACCCACAGCATCACTTACAGATAAGGAAACAATGGTCTTATTCGATATAATACGGAAATTAAATGCCTCTGGTACGGCAATATTATATATAACGCACAGAATGGATGAGATTTTTGAATTAACTGATAGAATTACAGTTTTTAGAAATGGGCAACTGGTTGATACGGTCAAAACCAAAGAAACTGATAAAAATCAATTAATAAAATTGATGACAGATAACTGGAAGAGTTCAGGTCTGGACAGTCAAAGAAAAATCTTTGGGAATGTTGTTTACAGTGTAAGTCATATAGCAACAGCAGATAAAGTGGTGAAAGATGCTTCTTTTGAAGTTCATAGTGGTGAAATCCTAGGTATTTTTGGGCTTGGGGGATGTGGTAGAACTGAACTTTTGGAAGGTGTTTATGGATATAAATCGATTATTAACGGTGAGGTTTTCTTTAAGAATGAAAAAATGTCTCATCTTTCTCCTTCATTATCAATCAAAAAAGGTATTGTTTTAATTCATGAAGATAGAAGAGGTCATTCACTTGTTATTTCAAGGAGTGTTAAAGCTAATATTGTTCTTCCCATTATAGATTCTTATTCAGAAAAGGGATTTTATAATGGAAAGAAAGAAAATAAAGATGCAGTTTCCCAAATAGCAGAGCTTAAAATAAAGACTACAGATGTTGATCAGAAAGTTGGAGAGCTTTCTGGTGGAAATCAGCAAAAAGTGGTTTTTGCTAAAGCTATGATATCTCAACCAGAGGTTTTCCTTTGTGATGAACCTACTCAAGCTGTTGATGTTATGACAAGAAGTGAAATTCATGACTTGCTCCGGGGCTGTGCCGATAAAGGAAAAGCTGTTGTATTTATTACCAGTGATATTCAAGAAATGCTTGAGGTTGCTGATAATATTATTATCATGTCTGGGGGAAAGACTTACGAAAAAATCGAGAACAAGGGAATTAGTTCAGAACAGATATTGCACTATTGCTATCAGGAAAGGTAAAAAAATGGAAAATAAAAAAAATCTTAAAATAATGGAAATATTTCAAGCCTATGGAACTTTGTTTGCACTACTTCTAATTATATTTATATTTGGGGCATTTAAACCAAGGACGTTCTTTTCAGCTATGAATTTTTGGAACATTACAAGACAAATGGCCATACTTGCTGTTATTTCACTTGGAACTACTTTAATCATGTGTGTTGAAGAATTCGATTTAAGCGTTGGAACGATAGCTTCCTTCAGTGGGGTTCTTGCGGCAGTAATGGCAATAAATGGTGTATCATTTTTTTGGGCTCTTATTATTGGAGTAATAGCAAGTGGAATTATTGGATTTGTAAATGGTTTTATTGTTACAAGATTTAAGGTCATGTCTTTTATAATCACTCTGGCTATGAGTAGGGTGATATATGGAATAACTTATTGGCTTAGTGGAGGAGCGATAATATTCAAAGGTATTCCAGATAGTTTCAAAGTTTTAGGTACAGGAAAATTCGGAAAGATTCCTTATTTAACAGTACTTATGGTTATTTTAGCTGTAATTTTTTATTATCTTACTAAATATACGGCTTTTGGTAGAAAACTTTATGCAATCGGGGGAAATGAACAGGCAAGCAAGGTTTCTGGTGTTAAAGTCGATTTTAACAAGACTTTAGCCTTTATGCTGACAGGTGCAATGGCAGGCTTTGCTGGGGTGCTTTTGGCTTCAAGAGTTGGTAGTGCTTCTCCAACAGCAGGTGATGCTTACTGTTTGAACGCTTATGCAACTATTTTTATTGGAAAGACAATGTTTAAGGAGGGAGTACCAAATATTATTGGAACTATGGTAGGAGTAGCAATATTTACAGTTTTGGCAAACGGGTTAACCATAATGCAGGTCCCAACTTTCTTCCAGAATATCCTTACAGGTGCAATCATAGTTTTGGCTGTTGTAGGGCAAAAAATTGGGAGTAATAAAAATGTATAGTCTTAAATCAATTAGAAATAAAACTCTTGAAAAGAAAGGAAGTTCTTTCTTAGTGGGATATTTACTTTCAGGATATAAAAGCTGCGAAGATCTTTTAGATGTGATTAAAAATTTAGATTCGGAAGGACTGGATGTTTTTGAATTGGGATTTCCTTCAGATAATCCGTATGCCGATGGTAAAGTAATAGCTGCAGCTCATAATAAAGTCAATTCAGAAAGAGCAAGAAGTTTGGAATACTGGGCAAAAATACGCCGAATTACTGATCGTCCTATATGGGTAATGGCTTACTGTAAGGATTTTATTGATACTGGTATTTATAAAGATTTTGTCAAAGAGTCACTTGTTGATGGTCTGGTAATTCCTGATTTAGATGATAACAAGAGGCTTGCCTTAAGAGATGAAGTTTCTTCATCAAATGTTGATGTTATTGGCTTTGTTAATCCTGGTATGGAAGATTCAATTCTTGATAGAGAACTT
>JBAYZQ010000194.1:0-4457 GCA_041672385.1 Sphaerochaetaceae bacterium
CACCAACCAGTATTAAAAATATCAATAGCTGTTAGAGAAACAGTAATCATAACAATCAATAAAAACAAAATAAATATTTTTTTCATAACTACTCTTCCACCTCCGCTGTCCATACATCATTTCTTGAACCAGTATAGGACCAACCTCCTAAAATCCATATCTTTCCATCAAAGATTTCAGCGGTATATCCATATCTTGGGCCGAAACCTGATCCAGAAGAATCCAAACTCCATGAATTTGTATCATCAGCATAGGTCCAAGTCGAGTAGACCTCATTAGAATCCATGTTGTATTCTCTTCGCACTTCAACTCCGCTAAATAGATAAAGTTCATCATCATAGGGTACCATCTTCATTAGAGCTCGATTGTGATAGGAATTCCCGGGATTTGTACCTTTGGTAATAGTTTTATTTTCTGTGTCGAATATTCTAATCTTTTTCCAATCATTTTGATCAACCTGGGCTATTTCATAGTCAGGAGTATAACCTCCTTGAATATAAATATTAGCACCAATACTAGTCACTGCCATATCAGCTCTCTTACCAAGTATTACTTTTTGAACATCAGAAAGTACTTGAGACCAATTTTCCCCATCTGTTGAAGACCAAATATCATTATAATAATAGGTACCGTTTCTTCTTCCACCTATAACATAAATGGTATCATCAACTACAATTGCACTGTGATAAGCTCTCTCACCAAAAGGAGCATCGGTAACTTTTGTCCAAGTTATTCCATCTGATGAAGACCAAACATCATTCATATAATGATTTGTTTCATGGGTGTTTTCCGCATCTTCATCAACAGCATATCCTCCGATAAGAAACATCTTATTATCAAAGACTACAACCGAATGTCCTGTTCTTCCATGCCAAGGAGCATCTATTGTTTTAAGATTCCAGTTCACTCCATCAGATGAGGACCAGACATCTTCCAAATAACTATCTTTATGCATCCCTTGATAACCATAGCCTCCAAGAATCCATAGGCAGTCATTAAAAACTGTTGAAGCATGTTTATAACGTTTAACCCAACCGCTTGACGATGACACCTCAGTCCAAGTCAAATCTCCATCATATTCATCTTTGCCGTATTTACCATCTGGTGGATAAGTTGACCAAGAATCACACGCAACAAAAAGAATTATTAAAACAAGTACAATACTTGCTAATAACCAATAAATTTTTTTCATAAAATCTCCCCTCCCCCAAGAAAAAATTTTTATTTACTATTTGAGAATTATCTAACTTTTCAAAAAACATCAATATTAGAAAATCATAAAAATGTTAATGATGTAAATTAATACCTAAAAATAACTCACCGTTATTTTAACACAAAAAAAACCGGTTTAGAATAAAAAAATTTTTTTTTATTTTGTCTCAAATTTCCTTAAAAAACCAGCCAAAAATTTGCAAATTCGTTTGCATTGACGAATATCAAATATCTCTGTAAAATAGAGACATCCTTTTTATTTGTAACTAGATCTTATTTTTAATTAGATAAGACGAGATGTTGTTTGTAAATTTAAGGAAAAAAATTATTTTAGAGGAGGATTAATGATAGAGTATAAACATGTTTATAAGAATTTTAAAAATAACAAGACAAATGTTATTGAAGATTTAAGTTTCACTGTTAATGATGGTGAATTACTGGTTTTAGTTGGAGAAAGTGGATGTGGTAAGACCACAACAATGCAAATGCTCAATCGATTGATTGAACCAAGCAAAGGCAAAATTGAAATTAATGGAAAAGATATAAGTACCATTGACTCAATTAAATTAAGAAGACAAATAGGTTATGTAATTCAAAATGTTGGGTTATTTCCACATTGGACCATTGAAGAAAATGTTGCAACGCTACTTAAGTTGCAGAAAATTAATGAAGAAGAAATAAAAGAAAAAGTTAAACAGTACATGGATATGGTTAACTTAGATTATAATCAATATGCATCTCGTTATCCAAAACAATTATCTGGTGGGCAACAACAGAGGGTTGGTGTTGCAAGAGCTTTAATTAATGAACCAGATTTAATATTGATGGATGAACCCTTTTCAGCTTTAGACCCAATTACAAGAGATCAACTTCAAGATGAACTATTAAAACTTCATGAAGAACTAAATAAGACGATTATTTTTGTAACTCATGATATAGATGAAGCAATTAAGCTTGGGGACAGAATTGCAGTGATGCAACATGGTAAAATTGCCCAACTTGATAGCGCTGAAGAAATATTAAAAAACCCTGCAAATGACTTTGTTGAAAAGTTCGTAGGATTAAATAGACTTTGGAAGACACCCGATATGTTAAGTGCTTGTGATGTTATGGATAAAGATTTTGCAATAATTCGTCCAGATAGATCTGTAGCCCAGGCTATGCAAAGAATGAAAGAACATAAAGCATCTACTTTATGTGTAGTAGACAGAGTAAAAGGTGACAATTATAAGTTACTTGGACTTTTAGGACAAAATAGACTTTATGGAATTAATGATCACACCATCAAAGTCAGAGATATTATGAAAACAGATTATACATCATTTAGTCCAGATATTAGTTTAGCTGAGATAATGAGTATAAGAGAAAATAAAGGTTTAAAATTCAGTCCTGTAATAGATGAAGAAAAATACCTTATTGGTATAATGACCAATACCTCAATTTTAAATGTTCTCAGCCAGATAATGCCTGGTAAGGAGGACTATTAATGTTAAACTTTATACTAACACATGGTCCAGCGATTCTTCAAAAAACACTGGAGCACATTTCATTATCTTTAACAGCCGTACTTATTGCCTGTTTAATTGGAATTCCAGTTGGCTTTTTAATTGTGGGACATAAAAAACTGTCACAAATAGTACTTGGTATTGCCAATATTATTCAAACTATACCATCTCTAGCAATGTTCGCATTTGCATTACCAATATTCGGTATTGGGATAAAACCTGCTATATTTGCACTATTTTTATATGCATTGCTTCCAATTCTTAAAAACACCTTACTTGGTATACGGAATGTGGACCCAGCAATAATTAAAGCTGCGAAGGGTATGGGAATGAGTAGGTTCGAAATAATGTTTATGGTTGAAGTTCCTCTTTCAATATCAATTATTATGGGTGGAGTAAGAATAGCAACAGTAACAAGTATAGGTGTAACAACCATTGCTACTTTGATTGCTGCTGGCGGATTAGGTGATTTTATCTACCAAGGTCTTAGTACTTTTAATCAACCCATGATTTTAACTGGTGCTATTTTATCGGCAGGTCTTGCTTTAATAGCGGATTTCTTACTTGGACTTGTTGAAAAAAGACTTACTTCAGACGGTCTAAAATCCGACACTAGTAAAAAACATAAAAAGAAAAAAAATACAAACAAAGAAGTCCTTACAATTAAGGATTAGGAGAAAAATATGAAAAAAATAATTATTTGGATAATAGTATTGGTATTGGTTTTAGCAGCTATACTTACTTACGTTTTCACATCAAGCTCAAAAAATAAAGACACAATTACAATTGTAAATAAAAACTTTACTGAACAGAGAATAATAGGTGAAATGACAGGACAATATCTTGAAAGTCTTGGTTATAAAACAAAAGTAAAAGAACTAGGTGGTTCAATGCTTTGCTTCAATGCTTTAATTAGTGGTGATGTAGATATTTACAATGAATACACTGGAACAATGTATTCTTCAATGCTCAAGCAAACAGAAATTCTTGGTGCAGATGAAACTTATCAAATCACTAAAAATCTTAGTGAAGAGCAATATGGAATTACTTGGTTGGAGCCTTTAGGTTTTAACAATACTTATGCCTTAACTGTTACTTCTGATTTTATTGAAAAATATGATGTAAAAACTATTTCAGATCTTGAACCTTTAGCTCCATCTCTTTTAATTGGAGGAGATAGTGAATTTGGTGCAAGAGAAATTGATGGACTTCCTGCTGTTGAAAAGAAATATGGATTTAAGTTTAAATCTTATAAAAGCATGGATGCCGGTATAACCTACGCTGCTTTGGTAAATGGTGAAATAGACGTTAACTCTGCTTTTGCAACAGATGGTAGAATTGCTAAATATAATCTTGTTCAACTTGAAGATGATAAACATGTATTCCCACCTTATTACTGTACACCAATTATGAAGCAAAGTTTTGCAGAAGAACATCCAGATATTGTCACAGCTCTTAATAAGCTGAAAAATATGTGGTCTGATACAGATATGCAGTACTATAATCTAATGGTAGATGAAGGTGCTGATGTTAAAGATGTTGCAAAACAGATGCTAGAAGATAAGAATTTAATTTAGTAGATTAATTATTAACTTATAAATTGAATTAAATCATCTTAGAGACTAATAATCTCTAGGGTGATTTTTTTAATCTATCTTTCTAACTGTTAGAAGCATTAGAACCAATTATTAGATAATAAAGGGAGTGTATGGATAAAAGTTTTTATGTGTAAATCTAAAT
>JBAYZQ010000195.1:0-4447 GCA_041672385.1 Sphaerochaetaceae bacterium
TGGTTTGAAAGGTAAGAAGTAATATAAGATTTAACTGTTGTATTTTGATCAGGACTGATTTTATCAGTAAGAGTAAGAATCTTTGGCTGACTATGAACTGTTACTTTTATGATGTGATACCCATAATTGGAAGTTACAACATCACTAATCTCACCAGCATCTAAATCAAAAGCTTTATCAAAAAACTCATCTCCCATATTCTGTCTGTCAGTAGTGCTGTCTATAGCTAACCAACCAATGTCTCCACCTTTATTACTGCTATCTGAATCTTCAGAATATAAATTAACAGCTTTCTCAAAAGTTAATTTTCCACTAACAATTTGAGAATAAATATCTTCCATTTTTGCCTTGTTAGTATTATTAGTAGCATCATCATTTGCTTTTAAAGGAATAAAGATATGTGATAATTTTATTGCTTCTGGATTAAAAAACTGCTTAACATTCTGTTTGTAAAAAGATTCTATCTCTTTATCAGTAGGAGCGGGTAAATTTTTAAGCATTTCTGGTTTCTTTGAACTTACATATTGTTGTCTAATATATTGTTCGGACAAATACTGTCTAAAATCAGTCATACTTAGTCCTGTCTGCTGAACAATAATTTGTGTAAATTGATCATCAGTAATAGTACTTCCAAGTTGGCTTTCAACATTTTGTTTGGAAGCAGTTACCAAAGAATCAACCTGTTCATCAGTCAACACAAATCCTTCTCTTTCTGCTCCCTGTGAAAATAATTCTGCATTAATCATGGCATTTAAAACCTGAAGAGGGGTTACACTAACTCCTTGGGCTTGATAATCAGTTACATTCTTATCTAACTCTGTAGTTGTAATTATCTTGTTCCTAATTAACTTTACTGTTGCTGCTGGGGAACTAATATTTGCACTAGTAAGAAAAGATACAGTACAGATAGCCAAAATCAAAACACATAATATTCTCTTTTTCATTTATTTACTCCTACTATTGTTCCAAAACAAGTCTTTTACCGAGAACAAAAGCTAAATTTTCATTCGAAATAATATCAGAATTTTTAATATACATTCCTTCAGATTCCATCGTTTTCATTAAAGTTTGAAGGGTTTTAACCTTTCTCATGCCTTTTTTTGAAATAAAAGCTAAGCATCTTTTACCAGAAAGTGAACCTGCATTTCCTAAAAACTGGGAAACTACTGATGGAATTTTACCACCGAAAAAAGTTAAAGATTCACTTCCTATTATTAAATAATCATAATATGAACATATCTTATTCATTTCTTGGTACATATCAAAGGTTTCAACTAAAGCAGGGGTTTTATTTTTTTCTAGTCCTCTAGCAAGTGCTTTTGCTATTTTTTCAAGATCTTTACTTCTTGCCTGAACACCACCTAATAAAATTCCTACTCTCATATTCACCTCTTTAAACACAACAACCGACCGAAAAATATCCGGTCGGTACAAATGTAACTATCAGTTCAAAAACTAATCTGCATTCGTTGAAGAAACCGCACTATTTTGCTCAGCTGCAGCTACATCTCCTAATGACGACTCACTCGAAGTATTAAATATTGCTAAAGACAAAGCTAAAACAGCAAATGCAATTGCAACAACCATTGTTATTTTTGAAATCACTTTATTTGTTTGACCACCGAAAGCTGAATTTGAATCAGTTCCACCGAAAAAATTACCCATTCCACTATCATCGTCACTTTGAATTGAAACCAAGAAAATCAAAACAACACAAACAATTAAAAACAGCACTAATAAAATTACACTTAAAATCGACATCCTTTTACTCCACGTTTCCACATTTTACGATTGGAAGAAAGTTTTCAACTGAAAGACTTGCACCACCAACCAGAGCCCCATCAATATGCTCAAAGGATAAAAGTTCCTTTACATTACTAGGCTTCACTGAACCACCATACTGAATTATTGTCTCTTTTGCAACAGTTTCGCCGAATAATTTTTGAACAAGACTTCTAATAAATGCATGTGCATTATTAGCATCTTCTCCTGTAGCAGTAACTCCGGTTCCAATTGCCCAAACAGGTTCGTACGCAATAGTAATATGAACCATATCTTCTGCAGTAAGATCTTTCAATCCAACAGAGATTTGTCTAGAAAGAACTTCTTCAAGTTTTCCAGATTTTCTCTGTTCTAAAGTTTCTCCAACACATAAAACTACATCCATTGAATATTTTAAGGCAAGTTTTACTTTTGAATTAATCAATTCATCAGATTCACCGTAGTAAGCTCTTCTTTCGCTATGGCCAAGAATTACATCATTAACTCCAAGGTCCTTAAGCATAGCAGGAGCAACCTCTCCTGTATAAGCTCCCTTCTCATGATCACTCATATTCTGTGCAGCAACAATAATAGATGAGCCTTCTACGGCCTTTAGCACAGCGGGAAGATCTACATAAGGTGGTGCTATCATTACCTTGGTATCAACACCTTTTACAGCCTTAGCAAGAGCTCCAGCAAAAACAGCACCTTCACTAGGTGTCATATTCATTTTCCAATTTCCAGCAATATACGGTTTTCTCATTTTATTTCTCCAATGCCTTTATTCCAGGTAATGTTTTTCCTTCTAAAAATTCTAAAGAAGCTCCACCACCGGTTGATACATGATCAATCTTATCGGCAAGATTAAATTTATTTACAGCTGCTACAGAGTCTCCTCCGCCAACAACAGTTATTCCTTTACAATTAGCAACTGCTTGAGCTACTTTTAAAGTACCATTTGCAAATGCGTCAAATTCAAAAACACCCATTGGGCCATTCCAAACAATACTCTTTGCATCTTTTATAGCATCGACAATAATATCTACAGTCTTTGGTCCAATATCCATTCCCATAAGGTTTTCTGGAATATCTTCTCCATCAATAAGTATAGGTTTACTATCTTCTTTAAATTCTTCAGCACAAATATGATCAACAGGAAGAATTACATTAACATTTCTTTCTTTTGCAAGTTTAAGAAAATTCTTAGCTGTCTCAAGATAATCATCTTCTTCTAAACTCTTACCAATAGTATGTCCTAAAGCTTTATCAAAAGTATAAGCCATTCCCCCGCCAATTACAATTGTATTACAAGTTTTTGAAAGACTTTCAAGAACGGTAATCTTTGAAGATACTTTACTACCACCAATAATTGCTACAAAGGGTTTTTCTGGATTTTCCAAAAGTGGTCCCATGAACTTAACTTCTTTCTCCATCAAAAATCCACCATAAGCTGGTAGAAAATGTGCAACACCTTCTGTAGAAGCATGGGCTCTGTGAGCAGTTCCAAAAGCATCATTTATATAAATTTGCCCATAAGAAGCAAGTTTTTTAGCAAATTCAACATCATTTTTCTCTTCACCAGGATAAAACCTTAAGTTTTCAAGCAATAAAATTTCACCAACTTTTAAGTCTTTAACTTGCTTTACAACTTTATCACCAATAACATCATCTGCTTGAATTACAGGTTTACCCAAAAGTTTACTAAATTCAAGTCCAACAGGTTTCATTGAAAAAACAGGGTCTTTTTTACCTTTAGGTCTACCAAAATGACTCATAACAACAAGGCTAGTACCTTTTTGTTCAAGAATATATTTAATTGTTGGAAGGGCTTGAATAATTCTTGAAGCATCTGTCACCTTTCCATCTTTTACAGGAACATTAAAATCAACTCTAATAAGAATTTTTTTACCTGTTAAATCAACATCTTTTACAGTTCTAATTTGCATAATTTCCTCTTTACATTTCAGGCCTGAATTAACAGGCCTGAAAATTAATATAAATACAATTATTTTGTAATCTTTTTAGCAAGGTCAACAACTCTTGTGGAATAACCCATTTCATTATCATACCAGCTTAAAAGCTTAAACATATTTGGACCCATTTTCATAGTTAAAAGTGAATCAAAAATAGAAGAGTGGTTGTTAGCAACAATATCTCTTGAAACAATAGGATCTGCAGTATACTCCATGATTCCCTTCATAGGGCCATCAGCAGCAGCTTTAACAGCAGCATTCATTTCTTCGACTGTACAATCCTTCTTTGTGATTACAACTAGGTCAACAATTGATCCTGTAGGTGTAGGGACACGCATTGCCATTCCATTAAGTTTACCTTCAAGTGAAGGGATAACTTTTGCAACTGCCTTAGCAGCACCAGTAGTGGTAGGAATAATTGAACAACCAGCGGATCTTGCACGACGCAAATCATCTTTAGGGCTGTCAAGAACAACCTGATCATTTGTATATGAATGAACAGTTGTCATTAAACCTCTTTCAATGCCAAATGAATCATTAACAATCTTAGCAAGAGGTGCAAGACAGTTAGTTGTACATGAAGCATTAGAAAATGCAACTTTACTGAAATCAATTTGATCATCATTTACACCGCAAACAATTGTCTGATCAATCTCGTCTTTTGCAGGAACTGTAAGGATAACCTTTTTTGCACCAGCAACAACGTGATCTTT
>JBAYZQ010000196.1:0-4429 GCA_041672385.1 Sphaerochaetaceae bacterium
ACCATTTGAGACTTTTACTGTTTCAAAACCTTCTTTTTCAAGATAGAATCCGATTAATTCTTGAATATCCAGGTCATCCTCAACTATAAGAATTTTACTTTTCATATTATTATTTTACTTAAAAATAAACTTACCAACAAGAATAAAAGGGTGGATTTACATAGATTTAACAATTAGGTGTAAAAAAATGTATTTTAGGTAGTGGTAAATCTTGATTATACCAAATTACAAGAAGAGCACCCTCTCCCACTTCAATTATTCCCTTTTTATTCGTAAATTCATTACTAAGACCTAAAGGATAATCACTTCTTAATTTTAAATTATTACCTTCATATTTTAAGTTTATTAAATTTACATCTTTTGTTTCTGTTTCCATTGAGAAAATGGAAATATAACCTTTATAACCTTCTTGAAATTCAAGTCTAGCATTAGTTATAGAAGTAGCAGTATAGTCTTTTCCTATAAGAAAAGTCTTTATTCCTATTTTGGAAGAATGACCTAGAAGACTAAAATTGGCTATCGAGTGTTCAACTCTCTCTCCACCTGTTCCTCCATAAATTCTTATATTTTTATAACCTTTGGAAATTGCAAGATTAAAAGCCAAAAGCATATCACTTTCATCCTTCTTTTTAGGAAATGTAAGTTTCTCAGTTTTAGTACCTAAATTTTTAGGAATTTCTTTTATTGAATCAAAGTCACCAATTAAAACATCAGCTTCTTGGTTTAAATAATCATATCCTCCGTCAACAGCAATTAGATAGTCATATTTTTCTTTTTCAAATAGATTCCTATTAAACTCACCTGATCCCACCAATACACAATTATTCATTGATTTTTTCCTTCATAAGAAGCTTTTGTTCTTTTAGCATTTCTTCTAACTCTTCAAAAGAAAGACTACTGTTAGAAAATTCGGTGAATTTAGAGCAAAAGCATTCTTTACATTCAATACAATATTCTAATTTCTTTTTTATTATACAACAATTATAAATTGGACAAATATCTAAACCTGCTTCTTCTAACCATCCAACTTTGCCTTGAGTTTCCCTGCATCCTTCGCAATCAATCTTATAGCTTTTACAGTTTTTACAAATAAAACCACAACAGGTTAATTCATGTTTCATTTATTAATTATTCCTTTAAAACTCAAAAAGTATAATATCATTACTGGAAGTAGTCATTTTAGGGGTTTGGTAATTGTAATTATCATTTCTCTTTGTATAATTGGCTACTGTTGATAAATAAATCTTTGAACTATTTATTGATTCTGATAAAACAGGAATAATTTTAAGTACCTGATTGTCTTCATCCCATCCTAACCCATCAAGTAAGGCTTGAGTAAAACTTCCATGCAATGAACCATCCATCGCTTCTTGATAGCTTTGAGCAGCCGAAAGAATATAAATATCATCAAGCACCTTTTCACTTGTAGAGGAAAAAAGAAGATCAGCAGTAGAAGGATGATTAGCATAATAGTAAGTTGTTAAATCTAAACTAATATAATCATCTGAAATCATTGCACCACTAAAACAAAAATCATTTATAAGTATTTTCTTTCCTGCAATAGTTTCCACCAAAGATAAATATTCACTTAACTTGTAAAAATATTTACTAATTTCATCATCATCTTGGTTAATATTTTTTGGTATAACAAAATTGTAATCATCTGATAAATCTTCTGGATAGGTAATTTCATATTCACTTATTACTTCTACATTTGGTGATCCATGGCCTGCTAAAAAAATAAATAACATATCTTGAGAGTTTTGTTTGGAGTTTATTTCATCAACAACCTGAATTAGACTATTTTGACTTGGATAATAGAAGGCTGTATCACTTTGTTGTTCAATATAAGAATCATCAATAAAATCAGAAGTTGCTCTTACATCGTTATTTTCACTCAGCAAATAATAAAGTTCAACTTCAGTTCCTTCCTTTTCACCTAAGGCTTTAAGCACTTGTCCAACTTGATAGGCATCATTGCAGGTCCCATATAAATTTTTAGAAATTGCAGCTATGTCGTTATAATCAATTCCAACAGAAACTACTCTTATTACTCCCTTAGGCTCTTGTTCAACCATCAACTCACAAGAAGATAGTAAGAAAACAAATACAAGTATAATTATTATTAATGCATATTTTCTTTTCAAATTAATCTCCCATATTCCAAATTCCTTTGTAAACCAAAGTAATCCCAATAGGTATATTTAGCGCAATAATATCCTTACGATAATCGATATTAACTCCAGTAGAAATAAACCAATCAAACCAAGGAGTTTCAGAGATTTTTATTTCATTTATATTATGAAAACCCAGACTTGCAAAATGAACTCCAACATTTGGATAAAAAGTATTAAAATTCCAAGAAAGGCCAAATCCTAATTTATATGAAGGATTAATATCATATAAAAGGCTACTTTTTAAACCAATAGATATAAAACTTTTTAAGGCCGTTTGATTATAGGCCAAAGAAAAACTTACAAATTTAGTGCTTAGGGAATTACGAATTTCTAGTTTTTTGAATTTAAAAGAAAGTACATTTAAATCAATATTAACAGCAAATTGGGTTCTTATTGGAACATTATTAATTTGCAAATAATCAGCAGTTGGTATAGCTCCATAATAAGAAGGAGAAACAGTAATACTTGGAATATACAAATACTCACCGATATTTGTAGTTATGTTATAACTGAATACCGGAAAGCAAAATAAGAGGAATAAAAAAATCAATACAACTCTACGTTTCATAAAGTGATACTATCAGAAAACGTAGATAATGTATATTTTTTTAAAAGATTTTTTAAATTTAGTTTAAATACTGTTACAAATTTAGTTCTAACTTAGAAAATCAGGAATTTCTCCACGGTTATTGAAGATTTTTCTTTTTTGAGAGCTAAGTATTTTCTTACACATACGAATTGAAAGAGGGGTTATCTCAACCATTTCATCATCTTTAATAAAACGAATAGCCCTTTCAAGAGTAATTCTTGTTACTGGAGTTAGAGAAACTGCTTCGTCTTTTCCACTTGCTCTAAGATTGGTAAGGTTTTTCGTTCTAGTTGGATTTACCAAAAGATCAGAATCTTTGTTTCTTTCTCCAATTATCTCACCTTCATAAACACTGTCACCAGGTTTTACAAAAAAATTCCCTCTATCTTCTAACTTAAACAAGGCAAAAGGTATAGCTGTTCCATCTCTATCACAAACTAAAGATCCTGTAAAACGTTCTGCAAAATCTCCTTTATAAAGTTCATAACCTTTAATAGTACTGTTCATAATACCATAACCATGAGTATCAGTTAAAAATTCATCTCTATAACCAATCAAAGCTCTACTAGGAACTTCAAATGCCATTTTAACTCTATTATCCTTAGAATAGGTAATATTCTTCATAAGGCCCTTTCTTTGTGATAGCTTTTGCATAACGGTCCCACTGAATTCTTCAGGGCAATCAATCAGAAGGTTTTCTATAGGTTCCATTTTTTTACCATTACTAGAAGTTTTAAAAATGATTTTTGGTCTTCCAACACAGAGTTCGAATCCTTCTCTTCTCATTTCTTCTATGATAATTGCCATCTGGAATTCACCTCTTCCTTTGACTGTAAAGGTATCATCTTCATTTCTTTGAATAGCAATTGAAACGTTTCTTAATCCTTCTTTTACCAGTCTATCCCAAATTTTAGCACTTGTAAGATTTTTCCCTTCTTTTCCAGCAAGAGGTGAAATATTTTTACTAAACACCATAGAAACTGTTGGTTCATCAACAGTAATACGTGGCAAAGCTTTTGGATTATCTTTTGTACATATTGTATCACCAATGCTAACACTTTCAATACCAGAAATAACACAAATATCACCAGATGATACCTGTTCAACTTCGTTGAATTTTGGACCATCGTAAGCCTGAAGTCGAGTAACTCTTAAAGGTATTGGTTTTCCACTTGCTTCAACACAAACTAGAGATTCATTTTTTGTAGCCTTACCATTAATAATTTTACCAATGGCAAGTCTTCCTAGAAAATCTGAATAACCTAAATCAGAAACTAACATCTGGAACGGTTCTTCATCATCATAGACAGGTGCTGGAATATCTTCAATAATTGCATCAAGTAACATATAAAGGTTATCAACATCTTTATTTTCAAGACTATCTGTTACAATTCCTTCTCTTCCTATAGCATAAAATACAGGGACTTCCAACATTGTTTCATCATCTCTTAAATCAAGAAGTAAATCATATACTTCATTTAATACTTCTGAAGGCCTTGCATCTTGACGGTCTATTTTATTTATTACAACTATCACGGAAAGATCTTTTTCAAGTGCTTTTTGTAGAACAAATCTTGTTTGTGGGAGTGGACCTTCTGCAGCATCTACTAAAAGAACAACTCCATCTACCATGGAAAGTCCTCTTTCAACTTCTCCAGAAAAA
>JBAYZQ010000197.1:0-4407 GCA_041672385.1 Sphaerochaetaceae bacterium
TGGCCTACATTTTTTTACCACAGGAGGTAGATTTTCATCAACAAATTTCTCTTCTTCTTGTTCAAGATTATTTTCATTAATTTTGTCAATTTTATGAAATTCTGGAACTTGAAGATTTCCAAATAAGTTTTCTTCTTCAACTTTTTCATTCTTTTCAGGTATAATTATTTTCTCTTCAGCTTTCTTCAAAACTTTATTCTTCTTTTTTAGTGATAGTTTTAAAGCTATTACCCTAATAATCCCAAATATTAGAACTGACAATATTAAGAGAATATAACAACTTAGTTTTGTTTCTAGTCCTAACTTTGAAAGAAAGTTTATTTCAAAACCATAAAATTGCCTCAACCCTGATGCTTTAAAACAAAGTTGTAAAAAATAAAAGAAAATAATACAAAAAATAAAATTCAGTAAAAGATGCCCCTTCTTTTTACTTATTAAAGTAAATAAAGCCAAACACAAAAATAATATTGAAAAGGGAATAAGAGAAAACCGGGATAAATCACTATCTGGTTCAAAAAAACCTACATAATTATCAAGAAAATGATTTCCTTCAATCAAAAATGATAGCTTTGTAACATTTCTATCATAATAAAAGACAGAAACACCAGCGACTAAAGCTATTATTACAAACAATATAAATAGGCCGTTTACCAAATAAAAGCTCTTTTGCTTTTTATTAGTTTCCATCAAATCCTCCTGAAATAAAAGAATATCATCTACCGATTAAATATACAATAAAGATAAAAAGAAAAAATCTTTCAAATAACCTTCTTCAATCATTCACCGATGATTGAAATTTTTAATCTTCAAATTTTATCTCTTCTTGAGATTTATTATAAATCTCAAGAATATTATTCAAATCAATTTTATTAACAATCCAGCCTCTAAAAGAACACTGATGAATAAAATCTTCAATTCTATTTACTCCATTTATTTCTTTTAAGGTAACTACGACCCCAAATTTAAGATCTTTATGAGACTTGTCATTGAGCCTCTCTTTAGTTTTTAGGCTAATTCCCCAAAGTCTATTATCATAAACTTTTTTTGGTCTTACCCTTTTTTTAATGATTTCACTAACATGCTTAACATTATCCCATTTTCTATAATATTTTCTTGCATTTCCTTCATATGTATACTTATGAATTTCATCTTGTTCATTATCATTAATAGTCTTAACTTTATTGTCTTTAATCCTTCCAAAATGTAAGTCCATTTCTGTATTTGTATAATCAACTCCCTGATTTCTAGAACATTTAGGAAAATAACATAGCGTAGCTTTTGCAATATATGGACATTTGTCATTCTGAATTGGAACTGGAAGATTAAAATTATAAGCTTCATATTTCTCAGAAATCCCAGATAATATAAATCTTATTTCATCATCTTTAGATTTTACTATATCTTCAAGTTTCCTAGGTACTACGCCATAACCAAGTAATTTTGAATCTTTACTAATATTATTCCAACCTGTTGCAGAATCGATAATTAAGGCTTTTGAAACTTCCCTTGAAAACCCTAAAATATTTATCATATAAGCTAGTTTTCTAGAAATCCAAGGAGCTGCAAAGGATGTGCCATAACTCATTACTTTCTCATCATAAGGAGAATAAGCCCAAATTCCTTGGCCCTTATCACCACCATAATAACTTACATCTGGTTTTATATAAAATGATAAAACTCTCCCTTCTCTAGAATATGAAGCGGCTCTATTATTAAAATCTACCGAGTTAACAACAAGAGAATTAATTGAATCCGCAGGAGGTCCAATTTTCTGAATACTCTTATTCACTTTTGAAGATTTATTAGTTCCTGAAATTACAAATATTACATCATTTTCAAATTGTATTTGATCAAGAACAGCCGCTTCAGGAGAAATAAAATTTGAATTTACCTCAAATATACCACCCAATGATAAATTCCACACCTTGATTTCTCTATTTTCAACAACGATTTTTTTTATTAATTTTAATAAGCCAAATGTTCCTATAGGTCCTCCGGTTGAAAGGCCAAAATGTTTAACTCTAAAATGGCCGCACCCGTCTTCTAACTCAGGGTTTAATGTAGGACCATCAACAATTATAGAAGTCACCTTTGTCCCATGAATGCATTCTGAAGCAGTGTAAGAAAAATCTCTTCCCTTATCATCTTCAAATTCTACCCAAGAAGAAAAATACACCCCTTTATAAAACATTGTATCTATGACTCCAATAATTGGTTCGTTACTGGGGTAAGGAATAGTAAAATTGATTTTCTCATTATCAAATTCAAAATCTTCTTTATCTAATTCTGAAATATTTGAAACAGCCATAGAAACTAAAAATGGAGCTCTATTGATTAATTTATTATATTGATCAGGTCTCAGTAAAATTGTAGTATTATCTAAACTTCTATCAATTTTAAAATCTTTAATTTCTAACATTCGCATCAAATCACTTACAGGTTTTCCCGTTTCATAAAGTGAAACAATTTTACTATCTATAGCTAATTCCTCATTTTTTTCTATACCAAACTTTTGAACATAATAAGAATCTACAACAGAATTTACAAAAGATGTTTTAGTTAATAAATTATATTGTAATTTTTTCTTATTATTATTAATTAATTCTATATCATCATATGAAATAAAGCTATTTGAAAATTGATTTTTAATAATATTTTCAACTTCTTCTAATTTTCTAATTGCTTTCCTTATCACAGCTCTTTCTAGATAATAAGTGATAATATGTTTTGGATTATCTTGATTGGAAAATTTAACTCCAACAATCGAATCGTTTGATGTTTTTCTAGTTTTTGTGAATAAGCATTTAATTCTATTGCTTTTAGCCATCACATCAATATAATAAGCACTGACCAATGGGTTTATTTCTAAAGTTATTTCTTCCCATTCTTTTAAGATACGTAAAAGGTCTTCTTTAAGTTCTACAATATGAATAAGTTCAACTTTTTTCCCTTTTGGAATATTAGGAGTCCCCATTGCGGATGAATTCTTTTTTTGCTCAAAATGTCCTTTTAATTGTAAAATATCATTCATTTCTCTGCCTCAAATCTCTAGCCACTTGGCTTTTAGAAATTCCTGTAAGAATTTCAATTTCCCTAACAGTGAAATTTTGTTGTTGCATTGTTTGTATATCATTTTTCTTTTTTTCATTAGCTATATAATACAATCTAGTTAAATAATCAAATTCTTCATTTGGTTTACTAAAGGCAATCGCTGTCTTTATCATATTCTTTAAATCACCAGGGAAAGGAATTATTTTCATAAGACCCATTATTTTTCTAAACAATCTTATATTTTTACCAGCAAAATCTACCTTATTTAAATAGTTATTTAATATTACAACAGCTACTTCTATCAAATCTTCCCTACTATATCTATTAAAATCTATAACTGAATCAAAACGTCTAATTAAGGCTTTATCAAAAACATCAAATAAATTTGTAGTTGCAATTAAAATAATATTTTCATTTAAATTATCTAACTCTTTAAAAATTGACGAAGTAGCTCTTCCCATTTCCCTTAAATCATTAGAATTTGTCCTATCTAAGGCTATTGCATCAATTTCATCAAATAATATAATAACTTTTTCAGGGTTAGGCAAAATATTAATTTCATTAAATAATGAAACAATATTTTTTGAAGTTTGCCCCAATTTACTATCAATTATTGTTGTAAAATCAACCATATATAATTCTCTTTCGAGTATTCTAGCAATTTGCTTTACAGTTTCCGTTTTTCCTGTACCTGGAGCACCTTGAAACAAGAATTTATTTATACCAATGTTGTGGCCAACTGCATTAACAATTCCAACCACATCGTCTTTTATTGCATCAGGTAAAGGTAAGGGTTCAGTATTTGTATGTATTTTCTTGAAAAAGCTTGAATTATTTTCATTCATTTGAGGAACAAATGTATTTGCATTTGATAATAAAGCCATAAGATATTCAGCTAATTGGCTATCGCCCGAATTGTCAAAATCTTTTACTATTTCGTAAGCTTCAGTTCTAAAAGCCGAATCATTTCCTTCAGTATAATACTTAATCAAGTTAATGATATTTTTCTTTTTCATGGTGCGACTCCAACTAACAATCTTGTTTATATAAGTAATATAGATTATTTGGGACAAGAGGTCAACACCATGGGACTAATATTAAAATTGTTTCTCATTCCTTGAAATTATCAATAAACATCTTTCACTTTCTAAAAATGGAACTTTAAGAGGTTTTATTTCATATAAGAATTTATTTTTGTATAAAGCTTTAATTTCTTCTACTTCTATTCTAGTCTGTTTAATGGTTCCCTTATAAGCAATAACCACCCCTTTATCTGAAAGAATACTTTCAATTTCTGGAAGCACATCAAGAACTTTGTGAAAAGCTCTAAAGGTAATAATATCAAACTTATTTTCG
>JBAYZQ010000198.1:0-4388 GCA_041672385.1 Sphaerochaetaceae bacterium
GTGTGACTAAAAACAAACTTAAGAACATAAGTTTTTATATTCGTAAAGGTGAAATAGTTGGACTTTATGGACTTATGGGATCTGGAAGAACTGAACTAGCACGTACTGTATTTGGAATTGATGATATTGATTCTGGAGAAATTCTTTTAAATGGCAAAAGAGTTAAATTTAAAAGTCCAGAAGATGCTGTAAAACATGGAATAGGATTTTTAACTGAAGATAGACTAAGAACTGGATTGAATTTAAATCTTGAAGTTGGACAGAATATTAGTCTTCCAAATTTAAAAGAGTTTCTTAAGTATGGAATACTTAATGTTAAAAAAGAAGCAAAAGCAATTCAAGAAATGATAGAGAGTCTTAATATAAAAACTCCAACTGCTAAAACAAAAGTACAGAATCTTAGTGGAGGAAATCAACAAAAAGTAGTTTTTGCTAAATGGATTTTAGCAAACAGTAAACTCCTTTTGCTAGATGATCCTACTCAAGGTGTTGATGTTGGTGCAATTGAAGAAGTTCATAAGGTAATTCTTGATTTCACAAAAAAACAGAATAACAGTGTTTTGTTAATTTCTTCGGAAATAAACGAAATAATGCAATTAAGTGACCGTATCCTCATAATTCATGATGGGGAAATAATAGATGAAATAAATGGTGCCACAGCGAAAAAAGAAGACGTAATGGAAATTGCCTTCGGTGGTAAGAATATTTAGGAGGAAAGCTAAAGTGTTCGATTTAAAAAATAAAGATGGTAAGAAAAAGAATTTTGCCAGCAATCAAATATTGTTTATTTTCTGTTTTTGGGTGTTTATGTGTATTATTTTTGGAGCTTTTTCAAAACACTTTTTTACCTTACAGAATTTTCTAGCAATTACTATTCAAGCTTCAGTTATTGCCATGCTAGCAGCTGGACAGACTTTTGTAATTCTAAGTGCAGGAATTGGACTGGATGCAGGTAGTGTTGTTGCCCTTTCTGCTGTAATTTCAGCAATGGTTATGGCAGCCACGGGAAGTATTTTCCTTGGATTTTTAGCAGGTCTTGTAACTGGAGGTCTAACTGGAGTTGTTAATGGATTTGTAATTGGAAAACTTGGACTTCCTCCTTTTGTTGCAACGTTAGGAATGATGCAGGTGGCGCGAGGAATTGCCTTAATAATTACTGGTGGAGTCCCGGTTTATGAACTATTAAATGGTAGTGATGTACTTGGACAGGGAAGATTTTTAGGAATTCCAGTTTCAACAATAGTTGTATTTTTACTATTTTTACTTTGTTCCTTCATCTTAACTAGAACTCGTCGAGGTCGTTATACCTACGCAGTTGGAAGTAACCCTGAAGCAACTTTCCTTTCAGGTATTAATGTAAAAAAACAAATAGTTTGGATTTATGCTATTGCAGGAGTTACAGCAGGACTAGCTGGTTTAGCTGAAATGTCAAGAGTTGGAAGTGGTCAACCAGGTTGTGGAGTTGGTTATGAGCTTGATGCCATTGCTGCTGTTGTTCTTGGTGGAATAAGTATGACTGGTGGAGTTGGAAACATTTGGGGTTCTTTATTAGGTGCTTTGATTATTGCAACTATGAGAAATGGTCTTAATGTTATCAACGTAAATGCTTATTGGCAGCAAGTCGCTATTGGAATAATTATTGTGGCTACAGTTTATTCAGATACTGTAAGAAACAATATTGATAAATAATTTAGGAATTTTAAGTATTTAATACTTTAAAAATAGGAGATTTAAAATGAAAAAAACGTTAACAGTTTTTCTTTTGGCTTTAATGGTTGTGACTGCAGTATTTGCAAATGGTTCACAAGAGGCAAGTGGAACTGAAGCTAGAACTCTAGTTTTTATTCCAAAAACAACTAGCTCACAGTTTTGGGTAAATATATACAATGGAACTGAGGCTGCTGCTGAAGAACTTGGATATAACAAAGTTAAATTCCAGGGTCCTTCTTCTGGCGCTGATGTTACCGGACAGATCAATATTTTCAATGATGTTGTAACAAGTAGACCTGATGGAATCTTAATTGCAGTTACTGATATGAAGTCTTTGAAAAAGCCTATTGAAGCTGCAATTGCTGCTGGAGTACCTGTTGTAACAGTTAACTCAGGAATTGAATCTGATTTGGTTTTAGCACACGTTGCTACTGATAATTACAGTGCTGGTGCAATGGCTGCAGATGCTTTGGCTGAAATGATTGGTGAAACTGGAACAGTAATTGACATCGGTGTTGATCCTGCTTCTGAAACTGGTAGACAGAGAGAGAATGGTTTTCGTGATAGAATGACTGCTTCCTATCCTAAGATAAAGGTTCTTCCTGTTCAGTATGCTTGTGGAGAAGTTTCAAAAGCAATGAATATTACAAGTGACTTGTTAACTGGAAATCCTGAAGTTGTAGGAATCTATAGTGCACAGGATGCTGGTGGTACTGGAGCTGCTCAAGTTTTAAAACAGAGAAATCTTAAAGACAGCGTAAAAATTGTTTCTTTCGATTCTTCACCAGATGAATTTGCTTTATTCCTTGAAGGAAATCTTGACGCTATGGTAGTACAAGATCCTTTCAACCAGGGTTATAAAGGTGTAATGGCTATGGATAAAGTTCTTAATGGTGAAATTTCAGCATCAGAATTTATTGAAACTCCTGTAAAAATCATTACAAAAGACAATGTTGGAGAAAAATCAAATTATGATTTATTGGCAAGTGATGCAAACATCAAAAAGATGATTGAAGACGCTGGAATAGTAATTGAATAATTAATATTTGTTTCCTGCCTTAGGGTGGGAAACAATTTATCAGAGGTTTAAAATGGATAATAAAAAAAGAGATGAATGGGGTGTGATGGAATCAACCTATATGCTTCAAAATAGGGAAATTACACGCCAAACATGGCTTGAAGACACTTGCCCTGCTTGGGGAACTTATATTAATTATCAAATGGAACATGTTGAGGTTCCTGAAGATAAGTACTGTTTGTGGTGGTTTGGAGGCCCTTCTTGGGGAATGAAGGTAAGGGATGAAATTTTCCTTATTGATAATTATGCAGGACCTTCCATAGTTACCCGTTATGAAAATAGTGGTGATTGCCAAAATACAGGAGCTGACCATCTCCATTGGATGCGTTTAAATCCTCAAGTTGTTGATATTTATAAATTCAAAAGGGTTGATGCTGTGTTCATGACTCATCATCATTGTGACCATTGTGATATTTATACAGTTAAAGCACTGCTTGAAACAACTAATGCAAAATTTATTGGTCCAAAAGTTACCTGTAAAGTACTAAGAAACTGGAATGTTCCAGAAGATAGGATTGTTGAGGTTAAACCTGGAGACACTGTTGATTATAAAAATGTAAAAGTCAGTGTTGAAAAGAATTTTGATATGAATGCTTTTAAGACTACTTATGGGCTAAGTGAAGATGATGATTACCAGCCTACTATGGATGATGTGGCTGTTACCTATATTTTTAAAAATAAAGGTGGGAATATTGCTTTTATTGGTGATGGAATCTTCCATAATGGATTTTATGGGGTTGGACAAAGAAATAAAATTGATTGTACAATTTTGAATTTAGGTCACAATGCATCTGGTTCAAATGATAAATTGACCCCTTATGATGCTTACCGTGTCGGTAAGGCAATGGGAAGTAAGCTAATTATTGCTGATCATTATGATAATTGGGCTTGTACTTATTTGGATGCTGAAGAAATGGAAAAGGTTGTAAAAGAAAACGACCCTGAAATGAAAACTGTAATACTAAAATGTGGTGCAATGTTCACCTATCCTGATGACCAAGACATTGGACGTTATAAATATCCTGATTGGCAGGAGAGAATGAATTGGGAAAAAGCTTCCTACACTCTTGATGAAAAATAGTTTTAAGTTTCAATAAATAAACCTCTGGCTTAATAACCCAGAGGTTTTTGTTTTTTAGTAGAATAATGACAATTCATGATTTTTTGAGTATATTTAAATTACTGATTTTTAATAAGGAGATTACTATGGAAAATATTATTTTAAACAATAGTGTAAAAATTCCCAAACTTGGATTAGGTGTATTTAGAAATCCTGATGGGAAAACCACTGAAAATTCAGTCAAATGGGCATTAGAGGCGGGATACCGTCATATAGATACTGCAATGATTTACGGAAATGAAAAAAGTGTTGGAAATGCTTTAAAAGAGAGTTCTGTTGAAAGAAAGGATATATTTCTAACAACAAAACTTTGGAATGATGATATAAGAAATCATAGAGTAAGAGAAGCTTTCCAAGAAAGCCTGGATAAATTAAAGACTGATTATGTAGATTTGTATCTTATTCATTGGCCTGTTGAGGGTCGAATTGAGGCATACAAAGAAATGGAAAAGCTTTATAAAGAAAAGAAAATTAGAGCAA
>JBAYZQ010000199.1:0-4374 GCA_041672385.1 Sphaerochaetaceae bacterium
AATGGAACTTGATGAAAAATATGCATCAGTAATTTTAAGAAGATATGTTGAAGATACTAACGATAGTGAAAATGTGTATGTAATTAGAAATGGTGAGAAGATACTGTACAAAGATTTAGTTAAAGAAGTAGAGGTAGATAATGGATAAGGAACTAACACTTGCAAGTTTATTTGATGGAAGTGGTGGCTTTCCTTTAGGAGGAATGTTATCAGGTATTAAACCTGTATGGAGTTCAGAGGTAGAGCCATTTGCAATTAGGGTAACAACTAAAAGGTTATCAAAAGTAAAGCATTATGGTGATATTACTAAAATAAAAGGAAATGAAGTAGAACCCGTAGATATAATTACATTTGGTAGTCCTTGCCAGGATATGTCAATAGCAGGTAAAAGAGCTGGATTAGACGGAAGTAGGTCTAATCTTTTTTATGAGGCAATAAGAATTGTAAAAGAAATGAGGTGTGTAACAAATGGAGAAAAGCCAAGATATATCGTCTGGGAAAATGTCACAGGAGCATTCTCTTCAAATAAGGGAGATGACTTCAAAAGTGTCATTGATGAAATCTGCAAAGTCAAACATCAAGAATTGTCTATTCCTAAACCTACAAAGTGGGAACAGGCAGGAACAATCATGGGAGATGATTTCTCAATCGCATGGAGAGTTTTTGATGCTCAGTTTTGGGGAGTACCCCAGAGAAGAAAACGAATCTACCTTGTCGGAGATTTTGGAGGAAATAGTGCCTCAAAAATACTATTTGAGTCAGACGGCTTGTCAGGGTATTCTAAGGAGAGCTTTAAGTCGTGGCAAGACTCTACCAGAAACATTGAGGATAGCATTGGAAAATCAAGCAAGTTAGATTTATTTGAAAACCATTCACAAGATTTAAGATATAAAGGACCATTGAATGTCGCACCAACAATATTATCAACTTATGGTACGGGTGGTAATAATCAACCGTTTGTAGTTTATTCAAAAAACTATGATGTAAGATTAACATCTGAAGGAACAAAGAATGCTAGAAACAATGTATATGAAACTGAAACATCAAGAACACTTGATACGAATGGGAACTTTCCTAATTCAAATCAAGGTGGTGTTGCAATCGTTTATTCAACAAGCAAGAGTTCATTTCATACAAGAGCAAGTGAAAATCTAGCGAATACATTAATTGCAACAGATTATATGGATCCTCCAATAGTAAATGATAAGTTGAAGGTTAGAAGACTTACACCAAAAGAATGTGCAAGACTACAAGGTTTTCCTGATTGGTGGTGTTCTAATTTAGAAATAGAAAATCCAAATGAAGAGGAAGTTGAATATTGGAAAGAAATATTTAATGAAAGTTCTAAAGCAGAAGGCAAAGATAAAAGAGAGAAAACAAATAAGCAAATAATTAAATGGTTACAAAATCCTTATTCAGATTCAGCAGAATATAAATTATGGGGTAATGGAGTAGCTCTTCCTTGTGTTTATTTTGTATTGTCTGGAATCAATTATTATGCACACATGACTTGATATTTATGTGTTTTAGAGTGATATATGTAATGCAAGGAGGTAAACAAACATGATGTTTCCAAAACAAGAAATAGTTGAAAAAATAAGAAAAAAATATCCAGAAGGAACTAGAGTAAAACTTATAAAAATGGATGATGTACAAGCTCCACCAATTGGAACTTTGGGAACAGTAATTGGTGTAGATGATACTGCATCAATTATGGTTTTCTGGGACAATGGTAGTTCTTTAAATGTTATTTACAACATTGATAAATGTATCAAAATATAACGAAAAAATAAACACTTAACTAGATAAAAGTAGGAGGTTAGATAATGAAAAAGGAAATGAATAATATAAGGAAATGTCCTTATTGTGTCACTGAATATCAAGGACACCCAGCAATATCAAGGAAAGATAATAAAACCCTAATATGCCCCGATTGTGGAACCAGGGAGGCATTAGAGTCAATAGGTGTTAATATTAAAGAACAAGAACAAATCATTAAAACAATACACAGAACTCAAGAAAAATAAAACAGAATAAAATATTTTTAAAAGCACTTCAATATGGAGTGCTTTTTGCGTGGGAAGGAGATGATAGATTGAGAAAGTTAAAGAACTATAAGCCTACAAAATTTAAAATAAAAACAAGTCATTATGATAAAGATGCAGCGGATTTTGCAGTAGCTTTTATTGAGAGCCTTTGCCATACAAAAGGAACATGGGCAGGAAAAAACTTTGAACTTATAGATTGGCAAGAACAAATTATTAGAGATATTTTTGGAGTACTTAAACCCGATGGGTATCGTCAATTTAATACCGCCTATATTGAAATTCCTAAAAAGCAAGGTAAATCAGAACTTGCAGCGGCAGTTGCACTTCTACTTACTTGTGGTGATGGAGAAGAAAGAGCTGAAGTATATGGATGTGCCGCAGATAGAAATCAAGCAAAGATTGTATTTGACGTTGCAGTAGATATGGTTAAGTTTTGTCCTGCACTTTCAAGAAGAGTAAAGATACTTGAATCACAGAAAAAACTTATATATAAACCCACAAATAGTTCATACCAGGTCTTGTCAGCAGATGTAGCAAACAAACATGGATTTAATACTCATGGTGTTATATTTGACGAGTTACATACACAACCCAATAGAAAACTTTACGATGTAATGACACAAGGTTCTGGAGATGCAAGAATGCAACCACTATATTTTTTAATAACCACAGCAGGAAATGATACTAACTCAATTTGTTATGAAATACATCAGAAAGCATTAGATATTGAAAAAGGAAATAAAATTGACCCTACATTTTATTCTGTAATTTATGGAGCAGACGAGAGTGAAGACTGGACTGATCCAAAAGTATGGAGAAAAGCAAATCCATCACTTGGTATAACAGTTGCTGAGGAGAAAGTAAAGGCTGCTTGTGAATCAGCAAAACAAAATCCAGGAGAAGAGAATGCATTCAGACAATTACGACTAAATCAATGGGTAAAACAATCTATAAGATGGATGCCAATGGAAAAATGGGATTTATGCGATGGAAGAGTTACAGAGGAAGAATTAGAAGGTCGTGTATGTTACGGTGGATTAGATTTATCATCTACAACAGATATAACAGCTTTTGCTTTAGTTTTCCCACCTATGGATGATGAAGAGGAGTATATTGTATTACCTTATTTTTGGATACCAGAAGATACTCTCGATTTGAGAGTAAAAAGAGATCATGTTCCTTATGATATTTGGCAAAGGCAAGGTTATTTACAAACAACTGAAGGAAATGTAGTTCATTATGGATATATTGAGAAATTCATAGAAAAGTTGGGAGAGAAATTTAATATTAGAGAAATTGCATTTGATAGATGGGGAGCTGTACAAATGGTTCAGAATTTAGAGAACATGGGATTTACTGTTGTTCCATTTGGACAGGGATTTAAAGATATGAGCCCACCAACAAAAGAATTAATGAAACTAACACTTGAAAGAAAATTAATGCATGGTGGACATCCAATTTTAAGGTGGAACATGGATAATGTTTTCATTAAGACTGATCCTGCAGGAAATATAAAAGCAGACAAAGAAAAATCAACAGAAAAAATCGATGGCGTAATTGCAACAATAATGGCACTTGATAGAGCTATTAGATGTGGTAGTTCATTAAGTGAAAGTGTATATGATAACCGAGGAATTTTATTTATTTAAAAAGGAGATGATGAATTTTGGGATTTTGGAGTGGTTTATTTAGGTCAAGAGATGCACCTGAAAATAGAACGACAGGAAGTAACTATAGTTTTTTCATGGGAGGAACAACAAGTGGAAAGAGAGTAAATGAGCGTTCTGCTATGCAAATGACTGCAGTTTATAGCTGTGTAAGGACTTTGTCAGAGGCAGTAGCAAGTTTACCATTACATTTCTATAAGTATGACGAAAATGGAAGTAAGAAAAAAGCTATAGAACATCCATTATATTTTTTATTGCATGATGAACCCAATCCAGAGATGACGTCTTTTGTGTTCAGAGAAACACTTATGACTCATCTTTTATTATGGGGTAATGCTTATGCACAAATCATAAGAAATGGAAAAGGAGAAATCATAGCATTATATCCGCTTATGCCAGATAGGATGACAGTTAATAGAGATGAAAAGGGAAGATTATACTACGAGTATTTAACAAACAATGATGATGTTCCAATTAATAAAGAAACAACTGTAAGACTTAGTTCAACAGAAGTTTTACATATTCCAGGTCTGGGATTTGATGGATTAGTTGGATACTCTCCAATTGCAATGGCTAAAAATGCTATTGGCTTAGCAATAGCAGCTGAAGAATTTGGAAGTAAGTTTTATGCAAATGGAGCTGCACCAAGTGGTGTATTA
>JBAYZQ010000200.1:0-4345 GCA_041672385.1 Sphaerochaetaceae bacterium
GCATTAATACATCAACAGGGGAAAAGTTATCAATGAAAGACTACAAAGGAAAAGTAGTACTAATTGTTAACACAGCAACAAAATGTGGATTTGCACCTCAATTTGAGGGTTTTGAAAAACTACATCTCAAGTACAAAGATAAAGGTTTAGTTATAATTGGAACTCCATGCAATCAATTTAGCAATCAAGAACCAGTAACCAATGAAAAAATGGTTGAAACCTGTAAAATTAACCATGGTGTAACATTTCAACTGACAGAAAAAATTGATGTTAATGGTGAAAATACACATCCTTTATTTAAATATCTAAAAGAAAAGAAAAGCTCATTATTTGGGAATAAAATAAAATGGAACTTTACAAAATTCTTAATTGATAAAAATGGAAAAATCTATAAAAGATATGCTCCAACAAAAATTCCATCACAAATTGAACCTGATATAATTAAACTCTTAAATCAAGAATAATTATCAACTAAACTAAATTACATTTTCTCCTTTGAAATTCTCTTGGATTTATACCTTTATATTTCTTAAAGATTTTTGAAAAATAACTTGCATCATGAAAACCGCAATTATAAGCAATATCTATTATTGAAAAAGATGTTGTACAAAACTGTTCACAAGCACACTCAATTCTATAAGCATTTAAATAATCAATAGGAGGACGACCTGTTATTTCTCGAAAGAAAGAACAAAAGTATTTTTTATCCATTCCTGCAATATTTGCCAATTGAGTTAATGTAATTCTCTTAAAGTAATTCTTTTCTATAAACATAAGAACATTTTTAAATTGTTGCAGTCTATGTTCCGTACAATTTTTTAATTTTTTGTTTTCACTATACATCTTTTTTTCAATAATTTCCCCAAGAAGCATATAAAGAGAACCTTGAACTTTAAATTCATAGCCTGGATTCATTTTGTACATTGAACAAAACAAATTATTAATTATCTCATTAATATCATCATCCTTAGAAGAAATCATTAAATCTATCTGTTTTTCATGCCTGATGAATTCTTGTATAGTAGAAACACAAGCATTATTATTTTTAAGCAGTAACTTTAAATCAAAGACAACACATTCGTAAACACAATCATGAGGTATTCCCTTGTGAACGGCCTCACCCGGAACAAATAAAACATCACCACTTTTTAATTCGTATTTTTTCCCTTCAACAAATATATCAATTGTTCCACTTTCTACTTTAATTATTTCATTTTCAAAGTGCCAATGTAATATCATCTTATATCTAGGATTTTCAGGAGAAAGCCGATAATAAGCTATAGGAAAACTAAAAGTCCCATGTTGTCGATTTTCTTTATAAGATAAATATCTCAAATTCTTAACTCCTTACTAATTTATCTGAATATCATTATAGTTTTTACCCATTATATCTCAAGATATAAATAAAAAAAATGACTATAATATAATATAAGACAAAGTTAGGGGGTTTTACATGACACAAAGATTAATTGGTAGTTATCCAGTAATTGGAATCCGTCCAATTATTGATGCAAGAATTGGATATCTTAATGTTAGGGGTTCTTTAGAAGAACAGACTATGAATATGGCAAGATCAGCAGCAAAGCTATTTACTGAAAATTTAAAGTATTCTAACGGAGAAAATGTAAAAGTAATTATATCAGATACAACAATTGGAAGAGTGGCTGAAGCCGCTAGATGTGCTGATCAATTTAAAAAAGCAGGTGTTGATATTACTTTATCAGTAACTCCATGTTGGTGTTATGGTTCAGAAACCATGGATATGGATAAAAACACAATAAAAGCAGTTTGGGGAATGAACGCCACAGAAAGACCAGGAGCAGTTTATCTTGCAGCAGTTCTAGCAGCTCATGCACAAAAAGGACTACCTGCTTTTGGAATTTATGGTAAAGAAGTACAAGAAGCAGATGATAAAAATATTCCAGAAGATGTAAAGGAAAAACTTTTACGTTTTGGAAAAGCTGCTATTGCAGTTGCAACTATGAGAGGAAAATCCTATTTACAAATAGGAAGTATTTGTATGGGAATAGCTGGATCTGCAATTGATTCAAATTTCTTTGAAGAATACCTTGGAATGCGAGTTGAATCCGTCGATGAAGTTGAAATACTCAGAAGAATGGAAGAAAATATTTACAATAAAGATGAATTTGAAAAAGCTATGACATGGACACATAAAAACTGTAAAAAAGGCTTTAACAAAAACCCAAAAGAAATTCAAAAGAGTGAAGAAGAAAGTGAAAAAGATCTTGAATTCACTGTAAAAATGACTCTTATAATAAAAGACCTTATGAATGGAAATAAAAACCTTCCTAAAGGAAACGAAGAAGAAATGATTGGTCATAATGCCATTGTTGCAGGTATCCAAGGCCAAAGACAATGGACTGATCATTATCCAAACAGTGATTTTGGAGAGGCTATTTTAAATACTACTTTTGATTGGGAAGGAACAAGAGAACCTTATATTCTAGCAACAGAAAATGATACATTAAATGGAGTTGGAATGATGTTCATGAAGCTTTTAACCAACAGAGGTCAAATGTTTAGTGATGTAAGAACTTTCTGGAGCCCTGAATCAGTCAAAAAAGCTACAGGATATGACCTTGATGGTATAGCTCTAGAAAATGGAGGTTTTTTACATCTAATAAATTCAGGAGCTACCTGTCTTGATGCTTGCGGTAAATGTACCGATGCTGAAGGAAATCCTGTTATGAAACCTTGGTATGAAGTAACTGAAGAAGATCAGAAAAAAATGCTAGAAGCCACAACATGGTGTGAAGCTGATAATGGTTATTTTAGAGGCGGAGGTTTTTCTTCAAGATTCCTAACAGATGCTCAAATGCCTGCAACAATGATAAGATTAAATATTGTTAAAGGACTTGGACCTGTTTTACAGTTAGCAGAAGGTTGGACACTAAAACTTCCTGAAAAAGTTTCTGATACCTTATGGAAAAGAACTGATTATACTTGGCCTTGTACTTGGTTTTCTCCTAGATGTGATGGAAAGGATGGACCATTTAAATCCGCTTATGATGTTATGAACAATTGGGGTGCCAATCATGGAGCAATTAGTTATGGTCATATTGGCTCCGATATAATTACAATGTGCTCAATGTTACGTATTCCAGTATGTATGCACAATGTTCCTGAAGAAAAAATATTCCGCCCTGCATGTTGGAATTCATTCGGAATGCAAAAAGAAGGACAGGATTACCGCTCTTGTAATAATTATGGACCTATGTATAAATAAAACTCTAACACCGCAGTCTTACCACTGCGGTGTACTTACTTTCTTGGAGGGATTAGATGGATAATAGAATAATCAATGAACTTAAAAATGGAGAAACTTGCCTTGGAATAGAATTTGGTTCAACCAGAATAAAAGCCATTTTAATTGATTCAACAAATATACCAATCGCTTCAGGAGGTTTTAACTGGTCAAATTCCCTTATAGATGGGATTTGGACTTATTCTGAGAATGAAATCAAAACAGGGCTTCAAGAATGCTATCTTGCTCTAAAAAAAGATGTAATTCAAAAATACGAAGTTAAATTAACTAATTTTAAAGCCATCGGTATAAGTGGAATGATGCATGGTATCATTGCAGTTAATAAAAACAATAAAATACTTACTCCTTTTAGAACTTGGAGAAATAATATTACTAAAGATGAATCAGAATTTTTAAGTGAAAAGTTTAGCTTCCCTGTTGCTCAAAGATGGACAATTACCCATTTATATAAATTTGTTTTAGAAAATGAAACTTTTCTACCTGAGTTAGATTATATTTCAACGCTTTCTGGATATGTTCATAGGCTTTTAACTGGAGAAAAGGTTCTTGGAATAGATGATGCCTCAGGTATGTTCCCAATTGATGTAAAAAATGGGAATTATTACTGTGATAAAATACAAATCTTTAATTCTCTTATTAACGACAAAAATTATAAATGGCAACTAGAAGATATCCTTCCAAAAGTACTAAAATGTGGAGAACCAGCTGGGAAGCTAACAAAAGAAGGTTCCCTATTATTGGACCCATCAGGTGATTTGACACCTGGGATAATGTTATGTCCGCCGGAAGGAGATGCAGGAACAGGAATGGTTTCTACAAATTCTGTAAAACCAAGAACAGGAAATGTTTCAGCAGGAACCTCTGTTTTTGCAATGATAGTATTAGAAAAAGAACTTAAAGAAAATAGTACAAAATTAGACCTAGTTACAACACCTGATGGAAACCTTGTGGCTATGGCCCATTCAAATAATTGTACAGGTGAATATGATCAATGGATTTCACTCTTCAATGAAGTTATTGAATCAACTGGAAATAAAATAAATAAAGGAGATCTTTATG
>JBAYZQ010000201.1:0-4340 GCA_041672385.1 Sphaerochaetaceae bacterium
ATTGATTGATTCATTAAAGCACCACCGCCATCAAGCTTCCAAGTACCTCTCCAAGCTCCTGAATCATAATAAGCTTGACTCCTGAACCATTTAATATAAGCATCACAAAGAACTATTTTACCAAGACGTCCTTCATCAACTGCCTTTTTTACAATAACTGAAGATTCATTAAAACGGGTTGGAAAAATTCCAGCAAGAAGAACACCATTTTCCTTAGCAGCATTAATAATCTGATCACATCTTTCACTAGTTACTTCCAAAGGCTTTTCAACAATAACATGTTTTTTAGCCTTTGCAGCCTTAAGTGCACCCTCTAGGTGAAGACCTGATGGTGTTGCCACAGTAATAATAGCAATATCAGGATTAGAAAGCATAAGATCAAGATCTGAATAAGCCTTACAATCATATTTAGCAGCAAATTTTTCACTTGCTTCCTTCCTGATATCAAAACAACCAATGAGTTCACCATACTCCATATCTTTTATAGCTAGTGCATGCATAGTAGCAATTGCACCAGTACCAATAATACCAAATCCAAGTTTTTTCATAGAAATCTCCTAAACCCTCATACCTAAAAGGGTCATATCACTCATTATATTTCTTCTAAAGAAAAAGATATACTCTATATTTTATTTTAGGAATGGAAATCGTTATTTGTCAAGGGTATTTTATAACATTTAATGTTTTTATTGTCTCTGTTTTATTATTTATTTATATAGAAAGCATTTACTTAAAAATAGATTTTACTAATTTTTAAGTATTTTTTTTAAATTAAGTAATCACAACCATATCAGAATGAAGCTTATCTAAAACCAAGGAATTTGTTGAACCAAAAATTTCTTCATGGTAGGAAGCATCAATAAACTCAAAATCCATATTTTTAGAAGAATCAAGAGGAAGATTTTTCTTAAAATTTGATAGGAATTCTTCCTTTAATTTTTCATTTGAAAGAAAAGGACTATATAAAATTATATTCTTTGGATAGAAGATTTGATAAAGAGCATTTAGTCCATAGGAAGCCACAAAAGCCGAATGAGAAAGCTCAGGATATTTTGTAACTTCTAAATCTTTTACGAAGTTTTCAAACTCAAGTTCATCTTCTGGATAACCAACTTCATCACGTTCTTTTATCAATGCCCAAATTGCACATTCGGTTTCAATACAACCTTTTCTTCCACAAAAACATTGCTTTGAACTATCAGGAACATAATTCATATGTCCAACTTCAACAATACTACCATTTTCTGAAAAAATAGGTTGTCCATTAAGCATAAAACAAGCTCCAACACCGTATCCCCAGTGATACATGAGAGTACCATATTCTAGAAACTGTGGTTTTTCCATAACCAACTGGTTAAGTTGAGCCTCCAAAGTCGAATATACACTAATATTTAATCCTGTTTTTTTTTCGACTTCCTTAAGATCAAGGTTAGCCACATTATTCCATCTTGATGTAGTTACCAAAATTTTATCGGGATTATTTACTTTTCCATAAATTGAAAACCCAGCACCTATAATTTCTACTTCATAGCCTAGATTCCCTATTTCATAATTTTTAAGTTCATTCACCATTTCAACAAATAAATTACTTAACTGTGAATTTGTTATATCAGATTTAACTTTTCTTGAAATTTTCATCTTAATTTCATGCCTTAGATTAAAAATAACTCCATAAATTTGATTGGAAATAGTGTAAATAGAAATAACAAGATATCTTTGTTTTCTAATAAGAAGAGGAACTTCAGGCCTTCCTTTTTTAAGATTCTTAATTATTTCTCCCTCATAAATCAGATTTTTTTGTAACAAAGTATAAACATAAGCTGAAACACTTGAAGGCCTAAATTTTAAAAATTTTATTAATTGTTTACGCGTAATTCCCGGATGTTTATCAATTGCTTGAAGAACCTGAGAAAGTTCCAAATCCATTACTCTTTGGTACTCCTCGCTCTTCAATCCATCAAAATAATCCATTAATTTCCCCTAGTAAAATGCTATTTCTTAATTCATAAAACTTTACATACAAGATGTCAAGCAAGTCTTATCCTTTTAAAATTATAAATATAATAACTTGACAGTTCAATAAAGCTCACAATATAATAACATAAAGTAATATTAAATGTAACAATTCTTTTTTTACCTAAGGAGACCTTAAAATGGAAACTACTTTGGATTTTAGTGAAGGATTCTCAGCCTCATTCCTTCAAAAACAAATACTGCAGGCGGTTAACCCTGTAATTGAAACCGCGTTGGCTCGCTTTATAGAAACAGGTTGGTGTGATATGAAATTTAATCCTTTAACTGGAAAAAATTCCTATGACAATAACAAATGGTACAATAAGGATAAAGTTTATTCCTGGATACAAGGCCGAGAACTTGAAACAATTGTGAGAACACTTGAGTTTAATTCTTCGGTTTCTGGTTATTGTTTATTCAATGATGAAAAACTTAAAGATTGTGCAAAGGTCTTATATGAAAACCTAAGACCTTTTTTTGGTGATTGGACAAAAGAAAAACATTCTTCTTTTAGAGTTCCCTTCATACTTTCCCCTGATTTTGACCGAACAGAAAAAAAGATCCCTTCCCTTTCGGACATCACAGTCCTACGCGGGCTTTTGGCTTGGGCCAATTACGCAGAAACTTCAGAAAAACAATTTTTAATTGAAAACATGCATTTCTTGTGTAATTCGATTTTTATGAATGATAAAATTGATTTCTCAACTGGAAAGCAATTGGATAATATAGTTCCAAACCGAATGATAGTCATTGGATCGGCAATGCTACTTTATGAAACAACTGGAAATCCAGACGACCTTAAATTTGCAGTTGAAGCGATAAATGAAGACATGAGCTTAACTCAAGACCCTGGAAATACCATGGAAATTGTTGGAATGGGCCTTGAACTTCTAAGAAAATATGGAAGTAAAATTTCTAACTGCAAAGAGCTTCAAGCCAAACTAATTAAACTAGGCCTAGAAGAATTTGAAAAAGCCCAAACTCCAAGCCATACAATTTGTCAAGCTCTTGATTTGAAAACTGGAAAACCTACAGGAAGTATTAGCCCTTGGTGGTCGAGTTTTGAAACCACAAGAGCTCTTGCTGAAATTTATGCACTTGAGAAAAATAAAGATGTTTTGCAAAAATTAATAAATCATTTTGATGCAATTAAAATAAATTATCTTAATACACCAACACTTATTCCAATTCAAACTGTTGATTACAACGGGAACCCAGTAGATAGCATTCCGGCAACCCCTGATATTGACCCCGGTTTTCATACTTGTATACCACTTTATGACACCTATCTAATTCTAGCAGATGTTGCAACTGTTCAAGTTGGAATAGCAACACTTCCAATTAAACTTAAAATGGGAGTTCGTCTTCAAGGCCATACTGCAAGAATTGAAGGAGCAGACGGAGTTCTTGATCCTCTTTCGGTTCATACTTGTATAATGAAAACCTCAGTTGATGTATTTGTAATTATTTCTGCAGACCTTATTGAACTTGATGAAAGATGGATAAAATCCCTTTGTAAAGCAATAGAAGTACAGTTTGAAATCAAACAACAAAACATAACTCTTTCAACCACTCATATTCACACAGGACCCTGTGCAATTGAACTTGAATGTTTAATTCCAGATAAAGATTTATATACTAATTTAGAAGATGCTGTACTACTTTCAGTCGCTTCTGCTCTTTCAAAAGCTGAAGCAGTTGAAATAAAATCAGGAGTAACCGAAGTTCAAGGAATTGGAATAAACCGTCGTGTAGTTGTTGGTAACAATGTAATGATGAAACCAAACTTCTCCGGTGCGATTGATAAAAAATTAAATCTTGTAGGTTTCTTCTCTCAAGATGGAACTTTAAAAGGTCTTATGGCTCAACTAGCGTTACATCCAACAACCCTTGGAGTTGCAATTCACAAATTTTCCGCTGATTATCTTGGACCTTATTATGCAGGAATAAAAGAACAATATAACGTTCCTATTATTGTTCTTCAAGGAGCATGTGGAGACACTCGACCTGCAATTTTATCTGAAGATAAAAAGAGCTTCACCGATGGTGATGAAAATGATTGTCAGATGATAGGAGAAAAACTTCTTGAAGGAACTTCTTCAATAATGGAGTCTTGGAAAAACCAAAAGTCCAAAGCCGTTAAAATGTTAAACCTAAACAAAAAAACAATTGGCTTAAATTTAGAATTACCAAAAAAATCGGAAGTTGAAAAACTTTTAGCAGATTCAGAAGAAGAATTACTTCATGTTGATGAACTTACTAAAAACATGGATGCTTTCACAAAAGCTCATGACTGTACAGCTCTATCCTTAAAAGAAACTATAGAA
>JBAYZQ010000202.1:0-4323 GCA_041672385.1 Sphaerochaetaceae bacterium
GTTTTTGCAAAAGGGGAAGGTGAAACCACAACGACGGGAAAGAGAACACTTAGAATTTCTGCAGAGTCTTGGGAAATTAGCAAAATTTTTCTAGAACATGCGGCTCAAGAATTTGAAGCTGCACATCCAGATGTTGATGTTGAAATTATAACTCTTGCTGATCAGGATGTTCTTGCAAACTATGTAATCGACTGGTCAAAGGGAAATACAGAGACTGACATTGTATTTCTTGATGGTGGTTATATGTCAAAAACCTATGCTGCGCAGAATTTGATTTATGATTTTGACAAAGAACTCAATTTCTTTGATGATTTCCCAAAATCAGATTTCCAGCCAGGAGTTTTAGAAACAGGAGTTATTGATGGTGTTCAAGTTTGTATACCTGCTATTTATGAAGTATATGGTGTTTCGATTAACACAGCTATGTTCAGAGAATCAGGTCTAGTTGATGCAAAGGGGAATCCTCTTCCAATAAAGACATGGGATAATTTCTATGATTTTGCCAAAAAACTAACCAAAAAAGATGCAAACGGTACTGTTACACAGGTAGGAGCCTCAATTCAATTTGGTAATAACCTTTCTTCTATTATTGCAGGTGCAATTGTTGGACAATTAGGACATATAACTCTGGCCGACGGTTATAGTTTCGATTTTGACAATAAGGATTTCCGCCATAATATTGGTCTTTGGAAGGAAGGTGTTGAAAACGGTTATATTTCAACTTCAACATTCGTAGACAATGCTGGTGGCCGAAATGGTTTTAAAGCTGGTCAGATTGCAATGTGTTATGAAGCTGCTGGACGTTGGATGGAAGCTGTTCCTACTCTTGGTAAGGATAATCTTTCTCTCGTTGAGGTTCCAGGTGGACAGGGGACTATTTGCTTTGGTTGTCAAATGGCAATTCCAAAAGCATCAAAGAATGCTGATTTAGCTACACAGTTTATTAAAGAAGCTGTATTTGGTGAGTATGTTCAGACGAACGCATTTACAACGTTCGGTAAGATGTCCGTAATCAAAAAGCATTTTGAAAAAGCACTTGAAATAACTCCACTTTGGGGTAATATTAGCGATTCAATGAGTAAAGCTGTTGCTATTCCTGAATGGCAAGAACAGGCTAAATGGCTCAAAGGCCTAAACGTTATTTTCCAAGAAGGTCTTGTGGATACTAAAATTTCAGCGGATGATATTGTGGACGAAATGATCAAGTTGCAAAATTCACTCAAGAAATAATTTAGCAATAATTTAGATGAAGGTCGGCAGACTTGATTCTGCCGATTGTTTTTGTTAATAAGGAATATGTAAGATGCAAAATACAATCAGTGAAAGGCGCAAAGTTAAAGAGATGTGGGGAAGATTATTTGTACTTCCAACCTGTGTTGTTCTTTTTCTATTTGTTGTATATCCAATATTTTACACTTCGTTTCTTAGTCTTTGTGACTATAACTTTGCATTTGATAAAAAACCAACTTTTATAGGATTTAATAACTTTGTAAACATGTTTCAAGACAGACAGTTTTTGGCAGCGTTATCAAATACACTTGTTTTTACATTGTTCATGTTTTCTTCTCTAATTATTCTGTCATTGGCCTTTGCACTTCTTCTTTACAATAAAAAGAAACGTAGTTGGTTCTATCGTACATCAATTTTTATGCCTATTGTTGTACCAGCATCACTTATCTGTTTGCTTTTTACGTGGATGCTGGCTGATAATTTTGGAATACTAAATAGATTTCTCATGGATATAGGGCTTTCGAGGTTAACGCACAACTGGTTGACTGATGCTAAATCTGCTAGGTGGTGGGTAATCATTGTAAGTATTTGGGGGAAGATTGGATTTAGTACAATACTATTTCTCTCTGGAATCCAAGGAATTTCGCAGGATATATTTGAAGCTGCTGAATTAGATGGAGCTGTTGGCTGGAGGAAAATTTTCTATATAATAATTCCAAACCTTGTGGAAACATTTGTCGTTACAGGTATTTGGGCAGTTTTGCAATGTTTGAAACTATTTGTAACCCCAAATGTTCTTACTAAAGGCGGGCCTGGTAATGCCACACTGGTTCTTTACCAGAATATTTATAATGAAGCTTTTTTAAACTTTGAAATGGGGTATGCATCGTCAATAGCATTTATTCTTACAATATTGGTCATGGTGTTTTCTCTACTCAATTTGAAAATAAGTAGAAGGAGAAATTAATATGTCAAGAAAGCAAAAACCCTTAACTGAGATATCAATTTCTTTGGTTCTTTTGTTAGCTTCATTAATTTTTGTTCTTCCAATTGTCTTTTGTGTTTTTACTTCTTTTAAGGAATCTATTGAAATCATCAAGGACGTGACATTTATTCCACACAATTGGTCACTAGTAAACTATGATTATGTTTTTATACGTGGTACGAAATATCTTAAATATTATCTAAATACGATTATTATCACGGTTTCTTCGGTTACCGTTACCTTGGTGTTGTCTTCTCTTGCAGGATATTCGTTTGCTAAGTTACCATTTAAAGGAAGTAATTGGTTGCTTGGGGCAATTTTATTTGTTCTTGCATTTCCACTTGCGGCAATTCTTATTCCAATTTACATAATGGAATATAATATTGGTTTTATTAATACCTATATTGGAATTATTCTTCCTAACCTCTTGATAATTTTACCGTTTTCAATTTTCATTATGCGTGGTATTTTCATTGAAATGTCGCAAGAACTTGAAGATTCTGCTGAAATTGATGGATGCAGTGTTCCTCAAACGTGGTGGCATATTATGCTTCCTCTTGCACAAAATGCCCTTATCATTGTTCTTGTATCAGGTTTTTACAATGTTTGGGGAGAATATACGATTTCAAAAACACTAGCAACTAAGGATTCTATAATGCCGATTTCTGTTGCTCTTACGCTTTTAAAGAGTGAGGACTGGAACTATGGTGTGCTTGCAGCAGCCATCACCTTGTCCATTATTCCACCTATTACTATTTTCGCAATTTTCCAAAACAAGCTTGTAGAAGGAATGGTTGCAGGAGCTATAAAAGGATAAAAATATGAAAACTTTGATTAAAAATATTTGTCTCATTTTGTCTGACCGACTAATTGATGATGCGTGGCTTATGAGTTGTGATGGAGCCATTGATGATTTTGGAGTTGGGCCATATCCGAAAGTTAAATTTGACAATGTAACTGATGGAAAAGGGCAATACCTTGCGCCCGGTTTTGTTGATACACATGTTCATGGGGGTAATGGAAATTGCTTTCATGATGGAACAGAAGAAGCTATTGTGAATTCCCTGAACACTCACTTAAAGGGAGGTACAACCACAATATTGCCGACCCTTACGAGTTTAAACCATGAAAGATATGTAAGATGTCTTGAAACGTTTGCAATATTGAGTGATTCTTTCTCCAAGCGACAAGATATTCCTGAAATTGAAGGAATACATATGGAAGGTCCCTATTGTTCAGGTGCAGCTCTTGGTGCTCAAGATACAAAGACTTATAGGGATATTAATTACTTAGAAGTTGAAGAGTATCTAGATATTTATCCAAGAATAAAGAAATGGACAGTTGCTTGTGAAAGAAAAGGCGGTATGGAGTTTGGCAAATATCTTGAGAAAAAAGGTATAATTGCTTCTATAGGCCATTCCAATGCATCATTACAGCAAGTGTTTGAAGCCTATGACTCTGGCTACCACAATATCACCCATTTGTATTCAGCATGTTCCTCTTACCATAGAAATGGTGCTTATCGAGAAGGTGGGATAGTTGAAGCTGCATTCTTAATTGATGACATGGATGTGGAAATGATTACTGATGGTGTGCATTTACCAAAGGAATTTTTACAGCTAATTTATAAAATAAAGGGGCCAGATCACATATGCATGATAACTGATGCGACCAGATGGGCTGGGGTTCAGCTACCAGAAGGAACACGAAAATTTGCTGATAAAGAGTGTACAACTCCGATTTATATTGAAAATGGGGTAGCTTTGGTAGAAAATAAAAGCTGTTTCGCTGGAAGTATAGCGACCTATGATAGATTAGTAAGAACTGCAACGAAGATTGCGGAGATTGATTTAGTAGATGCTATAAAAATGGCTACACTTACTCCAGCAAGAATTATAGGTTTGGACTCAGAAATAGGAAGTATTGCAAGAGGTAAGCGAGCCAATTTGGTTCTTTTTAATGCCAACATTGACATCGTTCATGTCTTCCTTAGGGGGAGATTGGTTCTCTAATTTTTGAATTATTTAGTCTTTAATTGTGCTAAAAGTCATGGTTATATCAGATAATTAAATTAAAGTATCGATATTTGCTTTAATTAGGTTGAATAA
>JBAYZQ010000203.1:0-4307 GCA_041672385.1 Sphaerochaetaceae bacterium
AAAGCAATTTTATCCTAATTCAACATTTCTGGAGGCAATCTAATGAAAAAAACTATTAAAAGTTCGAAATATGATGGACATTTAACCTTGCAGGAAACCTTTAGTTAAAATATGCACCAACAACTTTGAATATTAAAAAGTCAATTTTATCTCGAACCTTTTAATACATAATAAATCTTACTTCCTTTTATAGCAGAATTTTCTTCTGCATAATCAAAAGCAATGTTCCCTAATTGATCTTGTAAGAAAATATCTGCCCCATAATCAATCAACAAAGATAAAACCTCAGGATTTGTACTTTTCCCTGCAGCAATCATAAGTGCTGTTAATCCATTTTCAGTTTTTTCGTTAACATTGGCACCTGCTTTTATTAATTCTAAAATACTATTATCCGAATCTAGTGTTGAAGCAATCATAAGTGGTGTAAATCCCCCTTCGATTTTTTTATTTACATCAGCACCTGAATTAATCAGTTCTGAAAGTATAATGGGATTTGAATTTGATGTGAGGGCAAATATGAGAGGAGAAAAACCATCCATATCAATTGCATTTACATCCGCACCTGCATTAATCAACTCCATAACCACCTCAGAAATTTCATTGTATTTTACTGCAATCATCAATGCTGTTGTATCATTATCACTTTTTGCATTTACATCAGCACCTGCTTTTATAAATCTAGAAATTACTTCAGGATTAGTATTGTAAGCTGAAATTATCATTAATGGCGTTATTCCGATACTATTTTTTGCATTAACATCTGCTCCTGAATTAATTAATATCCAAAGTAAGTCAGACTTTGTATTGTCCATAGCAACCTTTATAAGTGGAGTGAATCCCTTTTCATCTATTGCATTTACATCCGCCCCTTCATTAATTAAAATTAATATAACATCAAAATTAGAATTATAATCTAAAGCCCATAGTAAGGATGTAACACCTTCCTTCCCTTTAAAATTTACATCTGCTCCTGCTTTAATCAATGTTGATACCACCTCAGGGTTAGAGTTAAAAGCAGAACTCAACATCAACGATGAATAACCATCATTATCTACAGCGTTAATATCAGATCCTGAATCAATAAGAATTGAAATCACTTCAGGATTAGAGTTAAATTCTGAAGCCAACATTAAGGAGGTCATACCCTCTATATTTTTTGCATCTACATCTGCTCCTGCTTTAATCAAAGCTAATACGACTTCCGCTTTAACATTTAAGGCTGAGCTCCACATTAATGAAGTCATCCCATCTTCATTTTTAAGATTTACATCAGCTCCATATTTAATCAAGGTTGTTATTACATTAAAATTAGTGTTATATTTTGATGCAATCATTAAGGGTGTCATCCCATCTTCATTTTTAGTATTTAAATCAACTCCTGTATTTATTAACTGTTGAACTTCTGCTAAAGAACCATAACTGACAACAGTAAAAATATCTTCTGAAAAAAGTAAAAAAGTACAACAAACCAACAACAACAAGCTAAAACCAAATTTTTTCATTTTATTTGTTTCCTTTGCTATAAATCAAAAAAAAGAAAACCCTTCAATAAGAAAGATTTTATAATATCTTTTTTCTAATTTATTAACTTTTAAAAATACCTTCCAATTTAAAAATCAATATGTATTGTATCATAAAATTATTAAATTGAGATTATCTTCAACTATTAAAAAATTAAAATAATTAAATTGTTAAAAGGTTTTATGCAAAAAGCTACCTTCAAAAGAAGGTAGCAGAAATAACAGAATTAAATCCTTGGTAATTTTAACAAATTATCAGAAACAGTATCATTATTCTCAGAGCGAACATATTTTTCATACTTGGAACTTAGTGCAGGAATAAGAACTGGATATGGAGCAATATTTACAGAAATAGTTTTTGGATGACTTTTCAAATAATCATATATTTCCGACTTTAAATATGCTTTCAAACCATAAATATCTTTAAAATCTATATATAGACTTTCAATATCTATACAATTTTCACTCTCTGGAAAACTTGGATTCATATGAATCTTTTCAACATAATACATAAATTTACCCTTTTTGTTTTTTGCTAATTTTACAAACAAACAAATCGTGAATCACCTTGATTTAGATTAAGGTGAATTCGATTCTCTCCAAACAGATTAATTAACCAAAGTTTGGAACCTTTTCTCTAGGTTTGATTACCATGATATATATAAAACCGGTTCAATTATAAGATTAAAACAATCACAAGTAAAAGTCTTAAAATTATGAATAAGCAATATATTTTTGTAAAAGCAAATTATCTAGTTTTTTTGTCTTTATAAAAACATATTATTGATTTTTTTTAATAAATATCCAGAAAGTAATTTCCATAACCTTATTCCAAGTAACTATGATGAATTTCTATCTTTAGGTAAACATCTAAAATCAAATTATTAAAGCTCGATATTGCCTCTCTAAATTGTTCCAGAATCTAGCTGGGACACCTGTAACACTTTCGAATTCATTTGCCATCTCAAAAGTAATTGGTTGAACACCTTTGATTATATCATCAATTATTTGTTCATTTAGACTCGTTCTTAGAGCAAGATCTTTTTTAGTCATAGACAAATTTTCAATTACTTCAAGTAAAGTTTGACCGGGGGCTACTGAATAGTCTGGTAAATACTCATTTGCTGGTTTAGGCTTTATTTTTATCATATTTGTAATTGTATTTCGATATATGATGAAATTCAAGTTAAATATGAAGGCAATTTTATTTTACCTATTGACCAAATTCAATTATAAGGCTTAGTATATTGATACATAATAATATACTAATAAGAAGGTTTCTTTTGGACATTCCAACTATTTTAAAACTGCTATCTGATGAAAACAGATTACGTATTATGAACATTTTAAAAGAATCTCCTTTATGTGTAGGAGAAATACAAACCCTTTTAAACATTAAACAATCAAATGCTTCAAGTCATCTTGAGAAACTTAAAAGCTATGGATTAATAACTAATACAAAAAAAGCACAATGGATTTATTATCAAATATGCTTTGAAAAAATTGAAGAATATTCCTTTATTAAGCAACTTATATTTGAAGATATAAAAACCTCTTCTATTTTTCAAGAAGATTTATTCCGATTAAACAAATACAAATCAAGTGGATTAAACTGCCAAGATTTAAAAAATGTTGATTTTGATTTTTCCAAAATAAAATTTTAATACACTAATAATTAAAAGGACGTAATATAAATGAATTCAGTACTATTAATGGGTACAATAATATTGGTAATATCGATTTCCATGTCAATGGTAGGAAAAGGCGGGGGAAACTTCTACGTACTAGTAATGGTATTAGCTGGAGTCTCAATGTATAACGCAGCTACTACCTCACAATTAATAATGATGGGAACTTCAATTACATCAATGCTTATATTTAATAAATATAAAAAGGTTGACTGGAAGTTAGCTTTAATTATCGACCCTCCCACTGATATAATGGCCTTTGTTGGAGGATACTTTGCTAAAAATATTGAAAGTACAACCTTAAAACTAATGTTTGCAATACTGTTAGTTATAATATCAATCTTTATGTTTATTCCTGTAAAAGAAAAAAAACTAGAACAAAAGAAAAAATTTGGTTATTTTAACAGAACTTTTGGAGAATATAAATACAGTGTAAATTTATGGATAACCCTACCCATTACAGCCGCAGTAGGTTTCTTTGCAGGAGCAATTGGAATTTCAGGCGGAGCTTTTAAAATACCTCTAATGGTAATGTTATGTGGAATACCAATGGAAATTGCAGTTGGAACCTCATCAGCAATGGTGGCAGCAACAGCATTAATGGGATTTATTGGACACAGCCTTAACGGTGATTTTAACCCACAACTAGCCATCCCACTAACTATAGTAGCCATAGTCGGAGGCTTAATAGGAAGTAAATATGCACTTAAAAGTAAACCAAAGAATTTAAAGAAAATATTTGCAGTTACAAATTTACTTGCAGCAGTAATGATGATAATTAATATCTTAAAATAATTTTTTTTACCGATGAATCTTTATTTTATCCACATAGTTAAGATTTGCTTTAATATTATCTAATTTAAAAGGTTTTCCATGACCTGGAAATAACTTTTTAGCTTTGGCTTTTATAATTGTATTCCAAGAAGATTTATAAGCAACTTTATCTTCAGCCCAAACAGAAATATTGTGACGACTAGGGAAACCATTCATAGCTGCATCACCACAGAACAAAGAACCATCTAAAAGAAGGAGAGAAATTGAATCTTCAGTATGACCCGGAGTTTCAATGATTTTACCTCCTAACTCTTTACCTAAATCA
>JBAYZQ010000204.1:0-4255 GCA_041672385.1 Sphaerochaetaceae bacterium
AGATTTAAGATTTGGTTGACAATCGATAAACCCATTCCACTTCCGGTTGTTTGTCTTGACCAGTCTTCTTTGGTCCAAGGTTCCATAAGATTAATTGATTTGTTTAAATTGGCTTTGTTAATAAATTCAAAATATGTAAATTCTTCATTTTCTTTAAGTTTCCAATATATTGGTTCATTGTTATTACAAGAAGCATTTTGGGCATTTTTTAAAATTTCTACACAAGATCGGAAAATTAGTTTCTCATCTCCTCTAAATTTTTTAATATCATTTTCAATTACAAGTTTAGAAATAAGCTTTTCGTCAAAATTGGAAATAAGGTTTCCAGTAAACTCAGAAGAATCAATCTCATTTATCTTAACTGTTTTTTGAGTTAGAAGGGAAGAATAATCGGTAATTGAATGTATCCTTGTTTCAAGTTGATTAGTTTCTTCCTCAAGGGAGGCTAGAGTGCTTTCATTCAAAGGAAATACTTTATCTTTGATTCCTTCAAGTATTAATTTTATGGAAGTAACAGGTGTATTCAAATCATGGGAAATACTTCTTAGCCATTCGTTTCTATTGTGTTCATTTTCCTGTAATTGAAGATCAAGCTCGTTTATTGATTTAGATATTTCATTCATCAAAAGAATTCGTCCCTTTGGAATAATAATATTTCTTTTCCCTTTAGTTAGACTCTCAAGAGCATTCTTGGTTGAATTGATATATTTTGCATTTGAATAACTCAGCCGTAATGAAAGCAAAAGTGAAAGAAGAATAGCCATGGGTATTACTATTTTTAAATAATTGAATAATTTATCAAAAAGATCAGCACTGGCTTCATAAGTTAAGAAAGAGTGAACTAATAAATAAGCTGTTCCAAATTTTTTGTCATTTAAATAAATAGAAGTGCTTCCAATTATTTCAGGGTAGGCTAACATTTCTTTATTCATATTTACTGAAATGGAATTCTCATCAGAATCTACATAAAGTTCTTTTCCCATTTCTTTAAAATATAAATCAGTTTGATAAAATTTTCTATTTTTAAAAAGTTGAGGAAAAAGAGTAAATCTTGAATTTTCTTTTGATGAATTTTCTTGGATATCTAAAGATTTTCCATTAGGTTCAAATCCTAAGACAAACATTTGAGAGTCAGCTGTTCGAAAAATTATTCCACTTATATGGTCATCAGGGATTGTAGAAACAAGTCCTTTTATGGTATTTCCATCAACATAACCCTTTTCTGAAAAAAGAGTTTTCATAGAATTTTCAATAAATTCATTATAAGTTTCATAGGTCTTTTTTTTCCAATTATATTGTTCTGTATTGAATTCAATAATTATTGCAATTCCTATAATTAGAATAGTTAGAAGAGTTACGGAGATAATTTTAATGAAATTTCTAAAAAATAATTTTTTCATAATCAGTTTTTGTTGAGTTCTGCTCTTTTAATTTCATCAGCAGTATAACCAATGAATCTATAACCATAGCCTCTAACGGTTTCAATCCAAGGATAATGAATTCCAAGTTTAGCTCTTATGTTTTTGATATGAGTATCAACAATTCTATCATAAGAAGCATAGGAATAGTCAAAACATTGTTGAAGAATTGAAGCTCTTGTAACTAGATGGTTTGAATTCTCTATGAGATAGCTTAAAACTCTCCACTCTGCAGCTGTAAAATAAATTTCTTCATTGTTGACTAAAATTTTATGTTTATGAAGGTTGTAAACAAGTGAGGAATCATCAGCAAAAAATGTTACTTCCACATCACAAGGTATACAAGAGTTTTGGTCAATTCTTCTAAATAAAGCTTGTACCCTTAAAACCAATTCTTTTGGGGAAAATGGTTTTGTAATATAATCATCTGCACCAATTTCAAAACCTCTTATACGGTCTTCTTCAGTAATTCTAGCAGTCATAAAAATTACAAGTGAATCGTTATTTTCTTTGAATTCTTGAATGAAAGAAAATCCATCGCCATCAGGAAGCATTACATCTTGCAAAATCAAATCTGGAGTTTTTTCTTTTATTCCAATTCTTGCAGTTGTTAGATTATAAAATGTCTTAACCTCGTAGGATGCCAATTCAAGATATTGTTTTACACCTTCTGCAATAACTTTATGGTCTTCAATGATATATATTAGTTTCATAATACTAAATTAATTAATTATTAAGTATAATTCAAGAAGAACTGTGATATTAGTTTAAAAAACCACAATACTACACAAAAAATTATTTTTCAGCTGTATAGAAATTACTAATATTTTCTGTTAGAATTATAAAATGAAAAGTATGAAAATCGGAGATTATATTTTGTTAATCCTCATTATTTTAATTCTTGTAGGATTAAGTCTTTTCTTTTTTCAGTCTACTGGAAATCAAGCAGAAGTAGTAATAACAACACCAAATGAAGAATATATTTATCCTTTGGACAAAGATGGGATTTATCGAGTTCAAGGTTATATTGGATTAAGTGTAATAGAAGTTAAGGAAAGTCAAGTTAAATTTATTGAATCTAGTTGTAAGAATAAGATATGCATGATTGGTTCTATCAATAGAAATGGTCAGTTCTTAGCATGTTTACCTAATGGAATAATTGCAAGCATTGTATCTAGTAATCAGGAGGAGGTTGACGATGTTGCAATCTAAGATATCTTCCCAAAAACTAGGGTTTCTTGCTGCCTGTTGTATGTTTTGTTCTTTGATTGAATTTGCAATTCCGAAACCCGTTCCATTTTTGCGTTTAGGTTTATCAAATCTTCCACTTTTATTAGCTTTATTTTTACAGTTTGGTTTTGCTGATTATTTGATTTTAATTTTAATAAAAATGTTTTCACAAGCTTGGATTTCTGGATCTCTTTTTTCTTATGTTTTTGTACTTTCCTTTACAGCCTCTGTTTCAGGGGGATTGGCTATGTATTTATTAAATAAAAAGAGGAAATGGTTTTCTTTTGTGGGAATAAGTGTAGTTGGTGCTTTTACAAGTAATCTTTTTCAAATTTTGGTAGCTACAATTTTTATGGGAGAAAAAATACTTTTGTTATTCCCTATAATGGAGGCTTTCGGACTTGTTTCTTCTTTTATTCTTGGCCTTATTGCCAATTATTATGTAGTTCATTCCAAATTCCTTGAAGAATTCAATAGTGTTGAACTTGCAGAAAAGAAAGACTTGAATGGGCCAAATGTTGGAAATGAGGCCAAAAGTGTAAGAACTGTTGGTTGGATTAGCCTTATAATAATGATTTTTCTTTTCTTAACTAACAATGTTTTTATTGTAGTTGGTATTTTTATGTATTCCCTTATTTGTAATATTATTCTTAAGAAAAGAATAAGAGTTCTCAATATTATTATTTTTATATTTTCTATTACATTGATAAGTCTTTTTGCACCTTTTGGAAAGGTTCTTTTGAATATTGGATCTTTGAAAGTAACTGAAGGTGCTTTAAGTGTTGGGTTTACACGTGCAGTTAAACTGCAATCCACTTTTTTCCTGAGTAGACTTTTACTTGGATTTTTTAATTCAATCTTGAAAAAGAAATCAGCTTCTTTTTACTTGGGAAGATTAATAGGTTATCAATTCTATTATTTTTCCGAAATTAATGAAAAATGGAATATGAAGAAAGTTGAGGGTAAAAAAATAAGAGCCTATATAGACAGGGTTGATACCGTTCTAAAAGACTCTTTATTATCGTAATAATTATCTTCTTTTATGATTTCTTTTTACGTTTTTTGGATATCTTGAGTTTTCCGAATACGCAATAAAATCATCTTCATCCCTACGATTATTACTTGATCTGTTACCAGACCTTTTTTGATAATCTCTAGGTTTTCTTGATCGAGAATGACTGTTTGGACTTGCATTAGCCTTTTGGATAATTGGTCTTCCACCGTTTGCGTGACTTTCAAAGACATTTATAAGATGTTCAGCAACAGGATAACTTGTTGAAATAAAAGAGAAGTTATCATGGACTTCAATATCCCTAATTTCTTCTTTTCTTGTTCCTGCATTGTCATAAAGGTAAGCGACAAGAGCTTTTTCATTAAGCCCGTCTTTTTCTCCTCTAGCAATAAACAATCTTGCAAAACCTTCGTTGTCTAATCCGGCGAATCCCGCAGATTCTCGTGAATTTCTGCCTTTTCTTTCATCATCATCGTAAACGTCATCAAAATCACTAAAACCAGTGCTTTCATTAGAATTGTCTCTTCTTCTTGAAGAATTGGTTCTACCTCTTTGTGGCATTAATGTACCTTCCATTTCCCTTATATTTTTCAAT
>JBAYZQ010000205.1:0-4244 GCA_041672385.1 Sphaerochaetaceae bacterium
TCCACTCAATCCAAAATATCTTTGTGTTCCCTTTGATTCATCAATTTCACTTATTAGATGAGTTCCATTTTTGGTAGAGTGAGAAAAAAGTAATTCTTCCTTCTTAATTGTTTCTTCTTTTATTTCTAAATCAGAAATTTGAAAATCTGCTTTTGAAAGTAGCTTTACATAAAAATCCTTCTGAGTATTATCTTTAACCAATTTGTTCATACTCCAATCTTTTAGAAGAACGCGAGGAGTTATTATAGGAAGTAGGGTATTCTTAAAATAGGATACAACTTTGTCCAACTCTACAGAATGAACATTGCTCCTTTGATAGGAATACAAAACTGTTGAATTTTCCAAAGTGTTTCCATTAAGGATAATTTTATCTTTGGAAAGTAATTTACAATCTGCACCAATAACAATTTTTGAAACTTTGTTTTCATCATCATGGGTTCTAGAGAATAATTTAGCTTTTCTTCCTTCTGGAAAGTAGTTTAGATTTTCAAAATGTATACGTTCTTTATCAAGAGTTACTGAGTATTCGTATTTGATTCTTTCAATAAAAAAGACTAGAGAGAAGGTTCCACTTTTATTTATTGATTCATCATCAAGAGCAAAAGGAACAAATTCGGTATCTTGATCCTTTGTATCCGGTCCAGAAAGAATCAAATCACGTAAATAGTCCATAGCAAGAAGGAGGTTTGACTTTCCTGCTGCGTTATAACCGTAAAGAACTCCGAATTTAAGAAGTTTTGTATTATCATTTACTTGAACACAAAGATAGTCTTCTCGGCCATTGTTCATCTTTTTGTTTGCAAGAAAACTTATAGTCTGTTTAGTTTTTATGGAACGATAGTTTTCAACTGTAAATTCTTGAATCATTATTTTTATTCCTATTTTCCGTAAAAATTTTACCTAAGTAGTCATATAATAATTCGTTTTGGTTCTAAAATCAATAAAATTCTTATCTAATTATCATTAGATTTTGTAATAAAGATTTCTTTTAATTGAGTTTTTCCTTTGGCGTTTTCCCATTTTTCAGTAAACCCATTTTCGCTTACTTTTTCAGCTATTCCTGAAAGAATCTTTATATGAAGGTTTCTTTCTACTAGAGGACCCCCAAAAAGGAAAACAGCTTTTATTGAATCTCCTTCATCTGAAAATTCAATTCCTTTTTTACATCTAGCCATAACTAAGAACATAGCAGATTTTTCATCTGTTATAATATGTGGAACAGCAATATAAGGAGTAAGAACTGTTGTCATTAAGTCTTCTCTTTCTTTAAAGCGATGTATAATTTCTTTTGTTTCAAGAATACATTGTTGGCTTATTACTGGAGCTATTTTTTTAAGTAACTCAGAAAAAGTAATTTTTTCATCAATGTCAAAAACATCTGCGACCCTTACTAAGTCTTCAAATTCCCTTTGAATTATACCATCTCTATTAATAACTATTTGTCGAAGTTCATTTTCCAACATTCCTTCTGTGATTTTATCATCAGTTATTCTTCTAATTACATGAAGAACTGCTGCTTCACCTTTATATCTCTTATTTCCATAAAAGATGTACACAAGAAAACTTAAAATTACAAATAAAATAGAGATTCCTGCTGATTGAGATCCTAATCGATATATGAAAAATGAAAAAATGACAATACAGAAAATCTGAACCCAAGGATAAAACTTGGTTCGATAAATTGGACGGTAGTTAACCAGGTGACTTTCTCTAAAAACAATGACTGAAATATTTGTCATAATATAGGAAGTTAATATTACTGTTGATGCAACTTTTACTAGTACTTCTAATGAAAATAATAAGGAAAGGAACATTATAATACCTGTAATTAAAATAGAAATAAAAGGCATTCCTTTTTTGTTGACTTTACTAAAAAAGGTTGGAAGGAGACTATCTCTACCCATTGAAAGAGGGTAGCGGCTGGCTGCCATTATTCCAGCATTAGCGGTTGTTATGAATGCAAGCATGGCTCCTATTGTTACAATAATAAAACCTGGATTACCCATAGAAATTCTAGCTGCATCAGCTACTGGTTCACCAGAGTTTAAGAATACTTCAGGATCAAGAATACCAGTTATTACAAATACTGAAAAAGCATAAAGGACAGTTGCACAAATTATGGAAACGGTTATACCACGAGGGATATTCTTTCCAGGGTTTTTTACTTCTTCTGCTACATTTGCAATTTTTAAAAGACCACCAAAAGAAATAAAAACAAAAGCAGAAGCATAGATAATTTTATCAACACCAGAAGAAAAAAATGGTTGAAAGTTTTGTATATTTATCTTTGGAATACCTGTTGTTATGAAAAAAACCAAGATTGCTATGAGAAAGAAAACCAAGACAAACTGAAAAATAGCTGCTTCTTTTGCACCAAAACTATTTAAAATTACAAAAACAAGAATTATTGCTCCTCCTGAAATAAGAATTGGAAAATCAAACAAAAGAAAGAGAACCTCTGAAATACCAAATACTGCAAAAGCACTTTTTAAAGACAGGGCTATCCAACCTAAAACTCCAGAGAAAGTTCCAAATAGTGGTCCCAAAGAACGATTAACAAAAAAATAATCACCACCTGCTTTTGGCATTGCCGTAGAAAGTTCAATAACAGATTGAATTCCAATAAGCGCAAGAAGTCCTGCAAGTATGTAGGCTATTGAAACGGAAGGTCCACATATTCCGAAGGCCATCGAAGGGAGGATAAATATCCCTGAACTAATCATTGCTCCTGTTGCCAACGAAAACATGCCCAAAAAACCTATATTCCGTTTTAATTCCATATAACCACCTTATCTTTTTAACATATCAATATTTATTAAATTCTGGCTTAGTTTACAATGGATATTATTTTCAGGTCAAGAAAAAAACACTTGACTATAACGTAAGGTAATAGTTTAAACTCTATTTATGAGTAAAGAAATGAAAATTAATGAAGTTGCATTACTTGCAAATATAAGTGTTAGAACTTTGCATTATTATGATCAAATAAATTTGTTAAAACCAAGTAAGATAAATAAATCAGGTTATAGAGTTTACGACGAAAATTGTTTAAAAAAACTTAAGCAAATACTTTTACTTAAAGAAATAGGTTTAAATTTAAATGAAATAAAAAAAGTATTAGAAATGGAAGCTTGGGACAATAATAAAGCCTTTAGCTTACAAAAAACTGTATTAGAAAAAAAGAGAGATAGACTCAACGAATTAATAAGACTAGTAGATGAATATATAAAAGGAGAAAAAAGGATGAGTTTTAAAGAATTTAATACAAAAGAAATGGATGAAATTAAAGCGAAATACAGAGATGAAGTAGAAGACAAATGGGGAAATAGCAAAGCTATGCAGCAATTTAAAGATAGAAAATATTCAAAAGAAGAGCTTGCTAAAGTTGTAAACAAGACTAACAAGATATTTTATTCTTTTTCACTTATTAATCAAACCTTACCAGAAAGTAAAGAAGCTCAAGCTTTAGTAAGCCAATTACAATTGCATTTTAATACCTATTATTATGAATGTGACAATGCCTTTCTTCAACAACTTGGTGATATGTATGTAAATGATGAAAGATACAAAAAAAATTTGGATAAATATGGAGAAGGTACAGCTTTGTTTATTTCAAAGGCAATTAACGCCTATTGTAAAAATAAATTATAAGTTTTGAACCTGTTTTTGACAGATTTTTACAAATTATAAAAAAAGTTTTTATTGCGTCAAAGTTCAGTTTCCTTTACAATTGCTTTTGTAATGTATGTATGACTGGGATATCAATTATGCTGGTTAGCTATCAGGAGAAGGAAAATGAAAAAATTTGGTATTGTTTTGGTTTTGTTGTTATTAATACCTGGCTTGGTATTTGCTTCAGACTTTAAGTTCTTGTTCACTGAACTAGGACAGCATGTTGAAATCTTAGCTGGTTTTCTTCCAACTTTGACAAGTGTTGGAGTCGGTTATGAAGGATTAAATCTTGTTGAGGGTGATTTAACACAACTACAATTTACTGTAGGAGGTGGTTATACTCAAAGAAAAGTATTTCAAGATCCTATCACAGGTGCCCCATTAAGTGGTGATTTGCTAGTTTATGATGCAATTCAAGGAAGATGTAATTTGAAATTTACTCAAGGTTTTGGCGATAGTTGGGTAGAAAATACTGATTTAGTAACCTTGTATGCAGGTTATGAGGGACGTCTTGAGAAGAATGTAACCTCCATGATTTATGGTAGTGGTACTACTATGAGACTTAATGGTGA
>JBAYZQ010000206.1:0-4221 GCA_041672385.1 Sphaerochaetaceae bacterium
CAAAACTGGACGATGTCCATAATCGCCGTATGATTGCGCGTGATGTTTATGACGATGCTGTAACTGCTAAACTATTTAAGGAAATTGCACCTATGTATGCAGAAGTTCCTGGTGGTTACACAAGAATTATCAAGACTCAGAATCGTCTTGGAGATGCAGCACAAATGGTTATTTTGGAATTAACAACCAAAACCAATAGTTTTAAAGAAAAAGAAAAAGCTGCAGAAAAAATTGCTAAGAAAAAAGCAAGAGAAGAAGAATAAATTAATTCTTCGAAAACTAAGCCGCTATCTTAAGGTAGCGGTTTTTTTATCTTTAAAATTTGGTGAATATTCTTCAAAAGAAATAATATAATTTTAAGCATATAAAAAAATTGCTAGTAAGCTCAAAAAGTAAAATTAGAAATTTTGAAACAACGAGTTCTTGTATTTTTAGTAATTTGGTAATATATTAAAATAAGATGAGTGGCAAAAAAAAATATTTATTACTAACAATTCTCTTTATTTCAATGTTCAATCTATTTTCTGAAGTGATTAGTAATGATGTTTTTTGGGATTTTACTAATTTTTTTATTGATGGTGGACAGACTAATGCCATTATCAATCAAAATAAAATTAATGTCTCTTCAAGTGCAAAATCTAATAATTTGATTGAAGTTGTTGAATTCAAACCTTTAAAGTGGATAAATAATGTCAATATTGTAATTGAGCCCGTGATTCAAACAATTGATGGAAAAGCTTGTTTGATTAATGACGAAGATTCTTCTATTTTTCTTCCAATTGATTATGTAATAGAATACAATCCTGGTTCACGTCCTCTATTACTAGTTGATCAAGGTTTAATTGGCACTTTTAATGATGTTCCTGGTACAGTAGCTTTGGGTTACAAACGAAGTTTCTGGCTTGCAATGCCAAGTGATGTTTCTTCTTATCCAGATGGCTGGTATTACGGTAAATTTAAAATCACGCTTTTAACAAATGATGGAGTTGAATTAGATGAACAGGAAGTTCCTGTTTATTTGGGTAAAAATGCAGAGGGAATCCATAAAAACAATATAGCTTTTAATGTTTTTCCTGATGCTTGGGCTAATAATGTAAATCTAAATGCCTTTACTAAATCAAATGAAATTTTCCAAATGGGAAATATTGAGGTATCCTTTGTTGGATCTATACGTTTTAATAAAGCTTTATTGAAATCTAGTTCGGTTATGATAAAATTATCAGTTAATTCCAATTTTAAAGATGAAGAATTTTCATTTAAGCTTATTAACGCTAAAACAGTTACTATTCCTTTTTTGGTATCTTTAGATCAAAAACAGTGGAAAACTTCAACTTTTTCTTATTCCTTAATTCCTTTCTTTAATGAGTGGTTTAAAGATGAATCTCAGGATGGAGAGGATAATCTAGTGGGTATTTTACCTATCTATGCAAAATCTTATGATGAATACAAACCTCTAGTTCCAGGTTCCTATTCTAGCACGATTTATGTGCAAATCTTAGGAAATAACTAAAAAATTTGTATTTCAGAATTATATAAAAATTATATAAATAAAAACTTCATCGGTCTATATTTATTGTTAATTAGGTTGACAATGCTTATGTTTGTAAATATTATTAATGATAAATTAGGGGGATAATATGTCAAAAATTTTGATAGTAATCCTTCTTTGTCTCGGTTGTACTGGCTTAGGCTGGTTGTTACGCTGGATTTACGCGAAATTTAAATTGACTTCCATAGAACAGAAGGCAATTCGATTAGATCAAGAAGCTATAAAAGATGCAGAAGCTAAAAGAAAAGAGCTTGTGCTTGAAACAAGAGATCAACTGTTGAAGGAAAAGCAACAGCAAGAAAAGGAGGCTCGTGAACGAAGAAATGAAATTCAACGTCAAGAGCGCCGTTTGTCTCAGAAAGAGGAAAATTTAGAGCAAAAACAGTCTGATTTAGAAAAGGCAAAAAAACAACAGCAGGATAAAGAAGAATATTTAATACAAAGAAAAAAAGAAATTGAAAACGAACAAGAAAACCTTGAGAAAAGGATTTCGGAAATTGCGTCACTCTCAAAAGAGGAAGCAAAACAAATTATCATTGAAGCAATGCAGAATGAGGCCAAACATGATGCCCAAATTGTTTTAAACAAAATGGAACAGGAAACAATGGCCCAGGCTGATAAAAAAGCCCGTGACATTATAATAACTACTGTTCAAAGGCTTGCTACTGAGGTAAGTAATGAAATTACAGTAAGTTCCGTTAGCCTTCCAAGTGATGAAATGAAAGGAAGAATTATTGGTCGTGAGGGAAGAAATATAAGAACTCTTGAAACTTTGACCGGTGTAGATATCATTATTGATGATACTCCGGAAGCAGTTGTTATTTCTTGTTTTGATCCAATAAGAAAAGAAGTAGCCAGAGTTGCACTTGAAAGGCTTGTTCAAGATGGAAGAATCCATCCTGCAAGAATTGAAGAAGTTGTAAATAAGGTTAGAAAAGAAATTGCAAAGGTTACCATTGAGGAAGGCGAAAAACTTGTCTTTGACATGGGAATTCATAATATGAGTCAGGAAATGATAAAATCTCTTGGGAGATTATATTTTAGGACTAGTTATGGACAGAGTGTTTTAACGCACTCAAGAGAAGTAGCTGTAATTTCTGGAATGATTGCCAGTGAAGTTGGAGCAGATGTTGAAATAGCCAAAAGAGCAGGTTTACTTCATGATATTGGAAAGGGAATTGAGACTGAAAGTGATGCAAATCATGCTGAGGTCGGAGGAGATATAGCTAAACGACTTGGAGAGAATCCTAAAATTGTAAATGCTATACTTGCCCACCACAATGATGTTGAACCGATATGTATTGAAAGTATTATCGTTCAAATTGCAGATGCTATTAGTGCTGCTAGACCTGGAGCAAGAAGAGAAACGCTTGATAATTATATTAAACGTCTTGAGAATCTTGAAAAAATTGCTGAATCCTTTGAAGGTGTTGAAAAGGCTTTTGCCATTCAAGCTGGAAGAGAATTAAGAATTCTAGTAAATAGTGATAATGTTACTGATGTAAGAGCTAAAGAAATTGCCAAAGGCGTTGCAACAAGGATTGAAGCTGAGTTGCGTTACCCTGGTAGAATAAAAGTTACCATCATCAGAGAAACACGTGCGATAGAATATGCCCGGTAAAAAACAAATAAAAGCTTTACTTTTAGGAGACGTCTATGGAAATCCTGGATGTAGAGCTCTTTTTATGGGATTACCCCAATTAATTAAAACTTATAAAACTGATATTGTTGTTGTCAACGGTGAAAACGCCGCTGACAATGGCTTTGGTTTGGCTTACGCTCAAATGAGAAGGTTTTTTGATTCCGGAGTAGATGTAATTACAAGTGGAAATCATATTTGGCAGCAAGAAGACCTTATGAGCTCTCTTGATAAAGAACCAAATCTTCTTCGACCTGCAAATTATCCTCCATCCGTTCCTGGACATGGTTATACCATAGTGAATGGAATAGGGGTAATTAATCTTCAGGGAAGATACAGTATGATTCCTCTTGATTGTCCTTTTAGGGCTGCAAAATCAATTGTGGAAAAAATTAAAGGAAAAACCAATGCAATTTTAGTTGATTTTCATGCCGAAAGTAATCAAGAAAAAGAAGCCCTTGGTTTTTGGCTGGATGGAAAAGTTAGTGCTGTAGTTGGGACTCATACACATGTTCAAACTGCGGATGCAAAAATCCTTCCAGAAAAGACTGCTTATATTACCGATCTTGGGATGTGTGGACCTTTAGACAGTGTCATTGGTTCTCAACCATCTTCTTCAGTAAGAAAGCAATTACTTCAAATGCCCTTTAAACCAGTGGTTAAAGAAGGAAAAGCGGCTCTTCGGGGCGTTTGTATTACCATAAACCCTGAAAATGGAAAAGCCGAAAATATTGAAGTAATAAATCAAGAATTTGGATTTTAAATGACCAAAAAAGTTTCTGCCCTTAAATTATTAAAAAATAATTATTCTCAGTATGATAATGAAAGGTTAAAGGCCTTTTTTGTTTGTAAGAATGTAAGAATTGGTGATGAACTAGTGACTGACTTCCAAATGAAATTTAATGAAGACTCTGTTGCACAACTTGTATTTCCAAGATTTGTTTCCCGTGGTGGTTTTAAATTGGAACATGCTCTTAAGGAGTTTAAACTCAATGTTAATGGACTAGTTATGTTGGATGCAGGCTCCTCAACC
>JBAYZQ010000207.1:0-4186 GCA_041672385.1 Sphaerochaetaceae bacterium
AAGTTTTAAAAATTAAAAGAACTGTTGTTAGAAGACCTAAACCTCCAAAAATGGTTAAAGCTTTTGAAGCAGTCAAACCAGTTGAGACAGTTGAAATAGTTGAAGCAATCAAACCAGTTGAGACAGCTGAAATAGTTGAAGCAGTCAAACCAGTTGAGACAGCTGAAATAGTTGAAGCAGTCAAACCAGTTGAGACAGCTGAAATAGTTGAAGCAATCAAACCAGTTGAGACAGTTGAAATAGTTGAAGCAATCAAACCAGTTGAGACAGTTGAAATAGTTGAAGCAATCAAAGAACCTAAAGTAACCAAAACAGTCAAAGAACCTAAAGTAACCAAAACAGTCAAAGAACCTAAAGTAACCAAAACAGTCAAAGAACCTAAAGCAACTAAAGTGGCCAAAGAAACTAAAGCAACTAAAGTAACCAAAGAAACTAAAGCAACTAAAGTAACCAAAGCACCTAAAGTAACCAAAGAAACTAAAGTAGCCAAAGCACCTAAAGTGGCTAAAGAACCTAAAGCAACTAAGGAACCTAAAGTACTCAAAGAAACTAAAGTAGCCAAAGAAAAAAAAATAGTAAAAGAAGTTGAAAGTAAATAGAATTAATTATCCTTTGTAGAAGTATGTAGATAAACAATGCTTCTACAAGAAAACTTGAATTATTTTTGTTATTGGAATACTTTGTTAACATAAGGAATCTTTTATGAACAAGAAAATATTGGTATTCGCTTTTTTGTTGTGTCCATTTCTGCTTTTTGCACAAACTCTTGAATCTTCAGTTAATTTAGATGTTGTAATAAAACAAGCCTATCTAAGTAGTAATACAATTAAAAGATTGGAAATTAATGAAGATAATTATGAATTACAAAAAAGTTTAAGAGATAGTTCAGATAGCGATGGGACTACAGTCTATGATGTAAAAGTTTCAGATTTGACTGCAAAGAAAGATAGTGATGGAGATTTTGTTTTATCAATTCCTTCTCAATTTCCTTCTCAATTTACAGTAACTTTTCCAGAAATTGGCGATGAGTATTATGTTTCAACAGGCTTTTCTTCTGATTTTGAGTTAGATGGTGGCACTTTTACAAAATCTATTAGTCCTTTTGCAAATATTAAAAAAGAATTTACTTTTGGTTATGAAGATATAACAGATGAGATAGAATATGAACAAAGTGATTTTAAAAATGATATTGCTTCACAAAAAGGCTATTACAATTTTGAAATTAGTTTGATTAACAGCTTGATTGAAATAATGCAAGAGAAAAATTCCATTGAAGAAACTCAAGATTATTTGGATGAAATCCAAGAAAACTTAGACAATCAAATTATTCTTAAAGAAATTACCAAAGGATCTGTTGCTTATTTAAATTCACAGCTTACAATTTCTAGTCAGCAAATAAAACTTAATGGTTTGAAAACAAAGCTAGAAACAAGCAAAGATAATTTTATAAATACCTATGGAATTGAACCTGTAGACGTTATTGTGGCTAACCGACCGGAACCTGAGATTGAAATAGATGAGAGGGGAAACAGTTCTGTTAAAGAGAAGAAGCTTGATTTAGATTTGGCTCAAGAAGAAATCAAAAAAATGACAGGATCTACAGAAACTTTGAATTTGTCTGCTGGAGCTGAAGCGACATTACTTGCCACAACTCAAGACGCTACACTCAGTGTTTCAGGAACTTATTCAAGTGATAATTTTTCAGTCAGTGCTAGTAGTAAATTGTTGTATAAGAATAAAAATCTTTATCCTTCTTTGACAGTTTCTGGAAACTATTCAAATGCCAACGTTAATACTGAGACTGATAACCTTCAATTAAGTCAAGCAAAAAATGCTGAGATATTAGCACAAATGAATTATGATCAAGCTTTAATTGATTACAAATCAGAGGTTAATAAACTTAAAACTGATATTGCAGATTGGAAAATTCAATTATTACAACTTGAGAATCAATTAAGTTATCATAAAAAAGTCCTTGATCAAAATCAAAAATTGCTTGAAAAGGGATTTGCAACTACTAAAGAGGTTGAAAAGTCCCAAGATGAAATTAATAACGATTTATTTGATCAACAAATTTTATTTATACAAGGGAAAGTTCTGCTTCTACAGGTAGCAGTTTTAGAATTATAGGAGTCAATTATGGACACAGAAATTGAAAATAAGTTAAAATCTGGAAAAATTGCAGCAAAACGTAAAAAAACAATAAAAAAAATAATAGGGTTTGTAATAGTATTTGGTTTGATTATTTTTGCATTTTTTTATTATCAAAGTAAAAAAGCTCAAGTAAATGTTCCTTGGAAGAAAAGCGTAACACAAAATAGTGAACAACTTGGGTTTACCATTTCTACGGTAAGAGAAGAATTATATAAAAATAATATTGACATTTCTGGTTACGTAGAACCTTGGGATATTCAGGTAGTTAACTTTAGATCCACTGGTGCCATAACCTCTATGTTAGTAGAAGAAGGTGATAAAGTTCTAAAAGGACAACTTTTGGCTACTATTGATGACACTCAACAGAAATACAATTTAGCAAGTAATGAGAATAAGATTGAGAAAGCAAAACTTACGGGAAATGAAGGTGATTTAGAGCTTCTTGAACTTCAAGATAAAATATTTCAGACTGATTTGGACTATACAAATGTAACAGCAACCTTTGATGGAGTTGTTGTAAGTGTGAATACTGAAGTTGGTGACTATGTAAGTGCAGGAACCAAAGTTATGACAATTATGGACAATAGCAAATTAAAAGCTACTGTTGAAATAGATGAAATTGATATGCAAAATGTCACTCTTGGTATGAAATGTAATTTACTAAGTGATGCCATTCCAGGAGTCGAACTTGAGGGAGTGGTTCATTATATTCCAATGGTTGGTGAATATAGCAATCAAGGTATTGGAATAATGAAGGTAGTAGTTGAAATTGATAACTTCCCTGAAGCTATGAAACCAGGTTTTTCTTTTGAAGGGACCTTAGAATCAGATACCGAACAAAAATTGTTAATCGTTGATCAAGATGCAGTTTCTACTATTTCAGGGCAAAGTTATCTTTCAGTTAAACAGGTTGATGGAACTTTTAAAGATGTAGAAATAACAGCAAAATATCTTGGTGAAGGTGTTTGTCAGATTTTATCTGGAGCAGTAAAAGACGGAGATGAAGTTAAAATTGCATCTTCCTTAAGTGATTCAGATAGTATGAAAGTTGGTTCAATTTTTGCTGGTTCAGAAGAAGTGAAGACGCCTAGGCCTTCAGCTGGTAATAGAAAGGAACCTGGAAATACAAATTAAGGGCAGGTGAAAATGAATAAAGTAATAATTAGCCTTAACGATGTAAAAAGATATTATCTTGTTGGTGAATATGTCGTAAAAGCTCTTGATGGAGTAACCGTTGACATCAATGAAGGAGACTTTTTAGCAATAATGGGCCCTTCAGGAAGTGGAAAATCTACTATGATGAATCTAATAGGTTGTTTAGATACTCCGACAAGTGGAATTATCGAAATCAACGGAGATAAAACCAGCGGAATGAAGGAAAAACAATTAGCTCGTCTAAGAAATAAGAATATTGGATTTGTTTTTCAGCAGTTTAATCTTCTTGGTAAGATTAGTGCCCTTGAAAATGTGATGACACCTTTGTTATATGCAAGGGTAAGTCCTTCTGAAAGAAAAGAAAGAGCTATTGAAGCATTAGAAAGGGTTGGACTTGCCGATAGAATGAAACACAAGCCTACTGAATTATCAGGAGGACAAAAACAAAGAGTTGCAATAGCCCGTTCTTTGGTCAATAATCCTTCTATTATTTTGGCGGATGAACCAACCGGAGCGCTGGATTCAAAAACAGGGTTTCAAATTATGGAGCTTTTTGAGCAATTAAATTTAGAAGGTCGAACAATTGTAGTTGTTACTCATGACAAGGAGATTGGAAATTCTTGTCATAGACAAATCAGAATTCGTGACGGAAAAGTGGAGGGATAGCAATGTTTTTTGAAAATGTAAAACTGGCATTCTCTGCCATGGTTCACAATAAAATGAGAACCCTTCTTTCTTTGCTAGGTATAGTAATAGGAGTAGGTGCTGTTGTAGCTATATTAAATCTTGGAGAAAGTGCTAAAGAAAGTATTAATGACTCAATTTCTTCGGGTGGTTTGGAACTAGTTACTTTGTATCCATCTCCACAAGATGAACA
>JBAYZQ010000208.1:0-4158 GCA_041672385.1 Sphaerochaetaceae bacterium
TAGCTATTTCGATATCATTGTCTAAATTTAAGCTTTTTTGGATGGTATCTGGGGCAATGAAGATATTATCACTAAGAAGTTTTTTGTATTTCATTATTCGATTAATTAAGTTTAAATCCAGTTGTTTTGGGAGTTTACTAGTAAAAAAGTTTAATCTTTCAGCGGCTAGGAATTTATTTCTCGTAGCAAGAATGCCACCTACACAACCTTCTGCACAAGCTTTTAACTCTAGAAAATTAATATTGATTTCATCATTTTCTTCAATTTCTTCTAAAAATTCAATAACTTGATGAATTTCATCAATAGCTAAAGATCTTTTTCCTTTTAGTTCCCCTCTATTTTGCAAAAGAGCCCATCTTGCCGAATTTTTAGTAATAATTGGAAATTCCATTTGAACATTATCGATTAAAGTAGCAAATTTCTTTTTGTTTTTCGTTAAGCAATTATGTACCAAATTATATACCGTATTTAGATTCAAAACTCCGTCAAAAAGCTTTAAACCATCCTTTTCTGCGGTATTTATTTGAGAGATTTTAGCAGGACAAGGAGTAATATAAAAAAGGCCAATACTATCTGGATCTTTGTATTTTTCAATCATCTCAGCTCTTGCAAAAATTGCGGTAATTTGGTTTGGTGGTTTAATTATGCTCATATGAGGGGCCAGAAGAGGGTATTTTATTTTTATTAACTGAGAAACCGAGGGACAACAATTTGCAATAATTGGGTTTTTTCCACTTGTATTAATATCTTTTATTCCAAGAAGATTTTGTATATCAATTCCAAGTTCTGAAAGATAGATGTGAGTAAAACCAATTTTTTTAAGAGCCATGTATATCATTTCATCAGTTATTTCATCTTCAAATTGACTTAAAAACATGGTTGGAACAATGGCCACTCTTATTTGGTAGTTAAATAACATTTCAAAAGGGCTTTGAACTACCTTAATTGCATGGTGAGGACAGGCAATTAAACATTGTCCACATTCGATACATTTTTCTTCATCAACAACTGCATGTCCGTTTTGAATTCTTATTGCATTAGTAGGGCATTTTTTCATACAGTGAGTACAACCCTTACAAATGTTTTCCCTAACTGCTAGATTATGATGATAACAAATATTATTATTCATTTTCTATTTTAAATCCCATTGTTATTTCAGTATAATCTCCTGCTTTTGTATAAATATTAAGATCATCTGAGTTTTTTTTGATATTTGGAAGTCCCATTCCAGCTCCATAACCTATTTCCTGAATTTCCTGGTTAGCAGTTGAATAGCCTTCGGTCATAGCAAGCTCTAAATCAGGAATACCAGGACCCGTGTCAGTTACTATAATTTTAATATATTTTGGTTCGATTTTACATGTAACTTTTCCCCCAAAAGAATGGGCAATCACATTAACCTCAGCTTCAAAAAGGGCGACAACCACCTTTTTAATTACTCCAGAGGGAATATTAAGTTTCTTAAGAGTTCTTTTTATCTGACTACTTACTTCACCAGCTTTTGTGAAGTCGCCTTTTTCAACGGGGAATTCCAAATACATAATTTAACCTAGTATATTGGAGTTAGGCCGTTTGTAAAAAGGAGCCCACTTGTTTTAAACATAGAATAATTACAAAGAATTAAAGCAATATTGCTTTCTTTTGCCATTTGAATCATTGCTTCACTAGGTTTTTTGTTTCTTACTAGTACAATTGCTTTTATGTCAGACAACTCTGCAGTTCTAATTGATTGTATGTTAGCCAAACCTGTAATTAGAAGGATATTATCTTCTCTAAGGGTAAGTACATCACTCATCAAGTCACTTGAAAATCCATATTCAACTTTTGTATCTTCAATTTCTTTGCAACCGACAATTTTAGCATCTAATATCTCAATTATCTTTTTTATTTCCATCATGTCGATATTATAGCATCTTTTGAAAAAAAAAGGAAAATGATTTCGCTTTTAATTAAAAAAGCAAAGGGTTTTATTCCTTTGCTTTTTTAACTTGAATGTTTGTTCTTATGCTAAATCACCTGCTGCTTTTACTTTTATTCTAGAAGTATTTCCTGGGTAATAGGCAAGAGGGACGTCTTCTATGTCAATAATTTCAACAGTTCCCTTTTTGGCTCCAGCTTTTAATGCTAATTCAGTTGCTTCTTTTTTAGCATTTTCTAGTGCTTGTTCTCTTGGTATTTTATCAAAAGAAACTAGAGCTTCATAATTTCCGCTAACTTTACTTATTGCAGAACCAATTGCATTTGCAGTTCCAAAGTAATTTGGTTTTGTAATAGAAGCAGCACCAGAGATAACTTCAGGTACAATTATTGAACCTCCACCTACTAAAATAACAGGGACTGGATCGGAAGAAATTTTTATCGAATCTACTGAATCTTCTATCATAGCCTTAATAGTAGCTAAAGCCTTCTTTACAAAATTTGGATCTAAGTTTTCTACTTTTGTCTTGTCTCCTAAATCGTACAAACCTGCAGCTACAGCTATATCGGTTGCAGTTAGGGTGTCACCACCAAAAACCAAGGCTTCTTCGGTTAGTTTATAACCTACACTATCAGGTCCAATTGTCACACTCCCATCTTCTAGTTGTCTTACAATAGAACCTCCACCAAGACCAATTGAAATGACATCAGGCATTCTAAAGTTAGTCCTAACGCCGCCAATTTCAGCGGATTGACTACTTTGACGTGGAAAGCCATGAAGGATTACACCAATATCAGTGGTAGTTCCACCTACATCAATTACAACTGCATCATCACTTTTACAAAGATAGTTTGCCCCTCTAATGCTATTAGTAGGTCCACAAGCAATTGTTAATACTGGATATTTTTTTGCGTATTCCATAGTCATTAGAGTTCCATCATTCTGTGAAAGATAAAGATCTGCTTTTTTAATTCCCTCATCAGCTAAAGATTTCTGAAATCCCTCAGTGAAAGATTTAGCTACTTTATAAAGTGCTGCATTTAAAATTGTTGCATTTTCTCTTTCTATTAATCCCATGGAACCAATTTCAGAGGATATAGAAACATGAACGTTCTCTCCCATTACTTCTTTACAAATTTGGGCAGCTTTCTTTTCATGTTCATTTCTAATGCTTGCAAAACAACAAGAGATTGCAACTGATTCTACTTTGCCCTTTATCTTACTAAAAAAGGAGCGAACTTCGTCTTCATCAAAAGAGCTAATTTCTTTTCCATTATATTCATAGCCACCTTTTGCAATATAATAGTCTACTACTGTTGCTTTTAGCTCATCATCCCAATCAACCATTGGAGGAATCCCTGTAGAAGCTGGAGCTGCTAATCGAAGAACTCCCACTGAGGCTAAGTTTTTTCTTTCAATTATTGCATTAGTACATTGTGTTGTTCCAAGCATGGCCTGAAAAATACTATCCTTATCAACAGGATTTTCTTTTAATAATTGTCTTATGGAATTTACGATTCCAGAATAAATATCATTTGAAGTTGCTACTTTAACACTACCCTTAACTTTTAGGTCTTCAGAGATTAATACAGCATCTGTATTGGTACCTCCAACATCTATTCCTAGTTTATATCTCATCGTTTAACCCCTTAATTCTTTCTTCAATAGGTTTATAATCTGTATCAATTCCAAAATAACGTGGTCCGGCTAATTTAAGGCCTTCCTCAGTTCTCCATAGATGATAACATGGTAACCCTATTACAAATACTCGTTTTCCATATTTAAGAGTTTCTGTTGTTACAGCGTTAAAATTTTCACAATCAACTACACATACTAAATCAGGAACAGTTGCTACTATTTTTCCATCAACTCTACAAAGAAGGTTTTCATTTTGAAATTCTACTTGAGCTTTTTTACCTATATACTTTTCAATACCTTCTAGTTCGATGGTACCAAGGTTAAAGGCTCCATTAGTTTCTCTTCTTACATCAGCAATTTTACCTTGAAAAAGTGCATAGCCTTTTGTTTCCTCTAAAAATACTTTGAGGGTTTCTTTAGTTCCATGTTTTTTAAGGGTTCTAACTGTTTTACCTAGATTTTCACTTTTTGTTACAATTCCTTTTACACCATATTCTTTTACTTGTTTTCCGTTCATTGGATAAAGAGTAACTGATACAGAACCTCCACAAGACATGGTAACTGCCCTAGCTAATTCTTCTGTCCATTTGTTAGATATAGTG
>JBAYZQ010000209.1:0-4135 GCA_041672385.1 Sphaerochaetaceae bacterium
GGCATTTTTTGGCAACAAGGGTAATTCTTACTATTTTTTTACCAAGTTAAGGTTGTTTCAAAGGCGGGGTCTAAAATATCATCAACAAATTTTTCAACATTAATATAATCTGAATAAGTATATAAAGTAAATCCAATTTTTGGACTACCAGATTTTGTAAATGTCAAAATGTAGTGATTACCAAAGTATAGTTCATCGTCAATTGTATACCCTTCAGCTAAAGCCAAATCAGTATTAAGTTCAAAAGCATCAGTTCCAAAAGATGTTGGATTGGATCCCAATGTAATTGTTATACTTGTAGCAGTAATGTCTACTGTTCCTTCATCGGAAGAACCGTGTACAAAAGCCAAAGTTTGATAAGAAGTGGGCATATCATCGATATTGTTTACTCCTCTTATACTTTCATCAGGGCAACTTGTAAAAGATAAAATAATAAATAAAGAAAGAATACAAGACAAAATTAAAGGTATTTTTGTTTTCATAGATTCTCCTTTGAAGATAAATTCTTACTATTTAAGATTCTAGATTACAAACTTTTACAAAGATACCTATAAAATGATTTTGGAAATTCCAAAGTGCTTGGCAAAACATGTCAAAAAAAGTGTAAAAAAAAAGAAGATGAATTTCTTCATCTTCCCTTTTTGATTTAAGAATCAATTATCTACGGTATCCACCACGATCATTGTTTCTAGGTCTTGAAATAGCTTCGTTTACACGAAGGTTTCTTCCAAGAAATTCTTTTCCGTCAAGTTCTTCAATTGCTTTCTGAGCACCTTCTTCTTCTTCGAGTTCTACGAATCCGAAGCCCTTTGAGCGGTTTGAATCTCTGTCGATAATGATTGTAGCACTGTTTACAGTACCATACTGGTTAAAAAGATCCTGAAGATCTTCTTCTGAAGTTTTGTAAGATAAATTTCCTACATAAATTTTCTTTGCCATTAGTAGCTTCCTTTGTTGATGCTATGCATCCTAAGTTAAAACCGAAATACCATAATGCTATAATCTAAAAACTATCTATGACAAGAAAGAGTGATACAGGAATAATAGTAATTTGCGTTTCATGATTAATTTACTTCGAAGAGGTAAAAATGTCAACTGTTCCAAGGGAAAAGGAAGCAATTTCTTTAAGAAGTAATTTCTCATTTTTAATTTTTCCTTCACTTTTGTATAAAAGTTTATTGTTTTTAAAGATATATATCGCTGGAATTGAATAAATAGTATATTCTTCAACGATTTTTCTGTCAGAATCTACGTTTAAAGATGCAACTATAAAATTTTTGGATTGTTTTTCTAAAGACAACATTATTTCTTTTTGAATTGTACAAAGCCCGCACCAAGGAGCCCAGAAGTCTACTATTACAAGTTTATCTTGTTGTTTAAGAAAATTATGAAAATTATTATCATTAAGTTCAATCATAAAATAATTTACCTATCTATTTTCATTGAAGATTTTAGCAAGTTGACAAGTATCTTTAATTTCACAAGTTCTACAGGTTTCACCTGGACAACTTGTAAAACTATTTTCGGACTTTTCAAGTTGTTTTACATTTTGTTTTAGCTGGAGAATTAAATTTTCAATGTCTTTTTGTTTCTTTTCTTGCTGTTCAATTAATTTTTTGTATTTTTTTATTAATTCTAAACGTCTTTTCTCACCAGTAAAATCAGCTTCTCCTAGATGAATTATTGCACTGATTTCTTCTAGAGTAAGTCCATATTTCTTAAGTTGAATAATTCTTAAAAGATAAAGCAAATCTTGCTCTGTATAAACTCTTTGACCACCTTCGGTTCTTTGAGTCTTGGTTTTTAGTAAACCCAAGTTTTCATAATAGCGGACTGTACGAGGTGTTATGTTGGCTTTCTGTGCCAAATCTCCAATTCTAAATAGTTGATTGTTTTTCATTCTTGAGCTCTCTTTACGTCTATTTAAACAGTAAAGTGTTCTTGACGCAAGAGTTTCTTATAGTTATTTCTCTTAAAAATATGTATTTATCGATAGACTAATATTGGTTGACAAGTATAAAAATTATGGTAATATAAACCTAACGTTAAACGGCAAGTTTAACTTTTGGAGGTTATTATGAAAGCAGCATTTCTAACGGAGCCTAAGAAAATAGAACTTCGTGAAGTGGAGAGACCACGTTGTGGCGAAAATGAAATTATAGTCAAAATCGCTTATTGTGGAATATGTACCTTGGAACAGAGACTTTTTACAGGAGATAGAAAGATTTACTATCCAATTGTTCCTGGACATGAAGCTTGTGGTGTTATAGTCGAAATTGGAAATAAAGTAATTACAGGACACAAGATTGGAAATAAAGTAGCTCTTGATTTAGTGAATCGTTGTCATATTTGCCCAGCTTGTCTTTCTGGTAATTCAAACATGTGTGAGAATCGCTTTAAAAAAGGACAGAAAGTACTAGGTGGTTTTAGTGAGTATATGAGTGTTAGACCTGATCAGTGTTTTATTCTTCCTTCTGATTTTAGCTTGAAGACTGCATCTTTAGTTGAACCAGTTTCTTGTTGTATAAGATCAATGAAGAAACTTGATGTAAAACTTGGTGACGATGTCTTAATAATTGGTGCAGGTCCAATGGGACAGATTCAAGCAAAGGTAGCCAAAGCTATGGGAGCTAGAGTTTTTGTTGCTGATATAGATGAAAAACGCCTTGATTTTGCCTTAAAAGCTGGGTGTGATAAAGTTTTTAATGCTAGAGATACAGCTCAATTTATTAAAGAAGTAAAAGAAGCTACTGATTCTCGTGGAGTAAACGCCGTAGCTGTTACTACACCCGTTGAAGTGTCACTTCTAGCTGCAACTCAAGTAATAGCATCTAATGGAAGGATTAACGTTTATACTTCTTATAATGATGACCCAAAACTTCCTTTTGGAATGAATTCTCTTCATCGAATTGAAGCCCTAGTAACTGGATCTGAAGGAAGAACTGAGTTTGATTTTTATCAAAGTGTTAGGGCTTTAATTACCTCAAGGATTGTAGTTGATGATTTAATCAGCGAGGTGTATCCTTTAAAAGAAGTTGAAAAGGCTGTAGGTCGTGCAATGGATGGTAGTACCTATCGGGTTCTACTTCAAATGGAAGATTAATTATGATTTTAGCTCTTGATATAGGAACAACAAATTTTAAAGCAGGTGTTTTCCTAAAGGGAGAACTAATAAAGGTTTGCTATCGACCTCTTGAGGTTATTGATGGGTATAAAACCGATGGTGAATCTTGGTTTACTGCATTTAAATCTGTTGTTAGGGAATTAAACGAAAGTTTAGATTTGTCTAGTCTTCGAAGTATTATCTTGGATGGAAATGGGCCAACACTTGTTTCTGTTCCAAGTAATGAAGCTTTGCTTTGGTTAGACAGAAGAGCTCAAGAAGAAAGTGTTTTCTTAAGTGAAAAACTAGGGTTTTTTGTGGACAGTTCTTTTTTAATTCCTAAAATTCTTAGACAAAAGAGACTTTATCCTGAGCTTTATAAAAAAACTAAGCTTTATTTTGGCAGTGCTGATTACCTCGCATGGAAACTTACCGGAGAGGCCAAAATTGTAATGGCTCTTGAAGGTCTTGAGAAATGGTATTGGAATGACGAACTTTTGGATTCACTTGAAATAGATAAATCTAAGCTTCCTCCTTTTATTAAAATGGGAGAAAAAATAGGAAATCTAACAGATGATTTAGCAGAAGAGCTTGGAATTAAACCAGTTCCAGTTCTATCAGGACCCCCTGATTTTGTTACTTCAATACTTGGAAGTGGGACTGTTGAAATAGGAACTGTTTGTGACCGTAGTGGAACTAGTGAAGGAATAAATTTATGCAGTAAGCTTAAGAATTCCAATCAAAAATTGATGTGCTATCGCCATCCAAATGGAGAAAATTGGAACATAAGTGGAATTATTTCTACCTCAGGAAAATCAATAGAATTCGTTAAGAACCTTCTAGGAATGGAAAAAATGCCTTATGAGAAATTCTATGAATTTGTTTCTAAAGGGCAACCTGGAAGTAATGGTGTAATTTTTCACCCTTATCTAGCAGGTGAAAGAGCTCCTATTTGGGATTCAAAAGCAACGGGTAGCTTTACTGGATTAACTCTTAACACTGAAAGAAAAGAAATTGCAAAAAGTGTTTGTG
>JBAYZQ010000210.1:0-4046 GCA_041672385.1 Sphaerochaetaceae bacterium
TATTTTTTTCATAAAACTCTTTGTTAACCAAAGCGGTAGTTTTTCCATAACGGTAACCATCTGTAAAATCAACTTTTTGTTTCCTTTCTTCAGTTACAGACATGTCACTGATAACAATATCAACTTCACCGGTTTCTAGAGAGGGAATAAGCATTGAAAAGTCGGTATTTATAATTTCAACTTCCATGTTTAAGTATTCTCCAAAGGCTCTAGCAATATCAGGTTCAAGTCCAGTTGGAACTCCGTTTTCGTTAAGATACATAAAAGGAGGATATTTTAAGTCAATTCCAATTTTTATAACATTATCTTCATTTTGCTTTGAACAACTTGATAACAATAAGAGAGTTGATAATATAATAATTAAGATTCTTTTTATTTTTTTCATTAACTTCTCCTTCAGAATAATGGATTTATAATATTAAATTTTAGGGTATGTTAGAATATTAAATTTGTCTAAAAACTTGTAATATTGAAACCTTAAGTTTGAAAAATTAAAGTCGATATGATAAAATTTTTAAATTGAGGGCTTAATGAAAAGTATAAATCGAATTAAATATTATAATCCTAATCAAGAAAATTTTGAAATTTTTACGCTTGAGAATTTTTTTGCTTCTCGTCCAAGAAAAATGTTAGAGACTGATTTCCGATTAAATTTTTGGTGTATTTTATATATACTCGAAGGTGAAGGAACACATAGTATCGATTTTACTGAATATTCTTATACGAAAGGGGATCTTATTGTCCTTGAAAAAAATCAAATTCATTCTTTCCGCGTTAATTATAATGTAAAAGGGTATATTATTAATATAAATGAGCCTTTTTTTCTTGATAGTGGGGGAACCCTTGATTTGAATTCATTAGTGTTTTTTCAAACTCCTTATAAACAACCGCTCTTACATCTCAATGTTTCAAAACAAGTTACTAGTCGCCAATTGATAGACTTGTTGTATCGTGAATATCCTGCAACAGAATACAATAGTAAAAATTTGATTAAGGCTCTTTTTAATGCCTTTGTCAATTCTATTAGAAAAGAAAACCAAGACAATATTAAGAAAATTAAAATTAACAGTTATGAAAATTACTATAAATTTCGGGAACTTGTTGAAAAGAATTATAAAACTTTGAAAACAGTTTCTGACTATGAAAAGATTATGGGTGTGACTAAAAAAACTATCAATCAATCTTGTAGAGAATGCGCAGATATAAGTGCAAAAACTTTGATTATCAATAGAATCCTCTTAGAAGCAAAAAGGTTATTAGTTCAAGGGAAGCTTCGAAATTATCAGATAGCTGAAGTTCTGGGATTTGAAGAAGCAGCCAATTTTTCAAATTTTTTTAAACGTTATACTAATACTAGTATGACCGATTTTCGTCATTTATATGAAGTAGAACTTCAAAATTCTTTTTTATAAAAAAACATTGACAAAGAATTTATTTTTTGCTAAAACTTGTATATACAAAGATTGTATGTACAAATAAAGTGTGAAGAAGGTTTTATTATGAGTTATTTTGAAAATTGTATGTATTTTTCAGTTAATCAGTTGGCTAGGCATTTAAATAGTATTGCCGATGAAGCCTTTAAGCCTTTGGATATTACTCCCACTCAAGGTTTTGCATTAATTTCAATAGGGGATTTAAATAAACATACCCCCTCTGAAATAGCAAGCGAGCTTGAAATGACACCAAGTACAATTACAAGATTCCTAGATAGGCTGGAAAAATTAGGCTATATAGAAAGAAAATATCTTGGAAGAAATACCGAAATAAACCTTACAGAGAAGGGCAAACATACCTTAGTGAAAGTTTCTGAGTGTTGGGGGAAAATACATGATGTTAATGTCAAGGTTTTTTCTGAAGAACTTGCTAAGACAATTACAAATAAAACAGTAAAAGCAAATAAGCTTTTTAAAGAAAAAAATAAATAGGAAGGTGCTAAAATGGATGCATTAGAATTACTGGTTGATCGAAGAAGTATAAGAAGTTTCACTGATAAAAAAGTTGAAAGAGATTTAATGAAAGAAATTATAGAAGCTGCGGCTTTTGCTCCAACTTGGGCAAATTTTCAAGTTGTGAGGTATAACATAATTGAAGATGAGAATATCAAAAGAAGAATTGGAGAGGAAGGATACCAAGGTTTTAAAGGGAATATGGCAACATTAAATAATGCCGCTGGGGTAGTTGTTTTAAGTTATGTTAATGGCAAAAGTGGGCATGCTCCATCCGGAGAGGTTGCCTCCTCTAAAGGAGATGCTTGGGCTTTGTTTGATGCAGGTATTGCCGCACAGCAGTTTTGTTTAGTTGCTTATGCAAAAGGTGTTGGTACAGTTATTCAGGGAATTTTTGATGAAAACAAAATTGCAGAAATAATTGACCTACCAAAAAATGAAATTGTGGCAGCTGTAATACCTTATGGCTATGAAGCTAAACATCCCAAAGCTCCAAAAAGACTCAGCGTAGATGAGATTTCACGTTTTATATAAACATAAAGTTTGTTTAAACAATCCCTTAGGGGGTTGTTTAAAAATGATTAAAAGTTACACACTCTGCAATTTTCTGTCTATGCTTTGGGCTTTCTGGGTTTTTAGCTCTTCCAATTGGTAAAACCGCCTTTATTGTTTTATTAAGGGGAACATTTAGTAATCTTCTAATACCATTGTTGACTACTGCTGTTCTGCAGACTCCTTCTGTCCAAACAGTGGAATAACCTAAGGCCGTAACTGCTAAAAGGATGTTTTCAACTGCTGCAGAATAATTTTCTATTTCAAAATTCATACTGCCTTTACCCATTTTATTTTCACTTAATATTACTAAAACAAAAGGAGCCGTTTTTGTTCCATTACTAGACATGAATTTTCCCATTTCTTCAATTAATTTGGGATCATCAATAGCAACATAATTTGTGGTGTAGGTATGCATTCCTGCAGGAGCTGAAATACCTGCTTCAAGAATTTTCTTAATTTCATCTTTTTTTAATTTTTCAGAAGTAAAATCACCTCTGTAAGAATAACGAGAATTAACTGTTTCAAAAAAATCCATTTCCAATCTCCTTTAACTTAATCTTTTTAATAAATAAGGACTCCTTACTTTCTTAAGAAGTAATCCTTAACTTCTATACATACTTATAATAACATAATAGATTCATTCTTTGTAAATAATTTTGTGCTATAATCTAAAAGTAAAGGGAGGAATGATATGGAAAATAATCATTTGTATATTCTTTGGACCAATGACAACATTGAAACATCAATTAATATGGTAATTATGTAAGCTAAGGCATCCTTACTAAAGAAATTGGAGATAAACTAACCGTTATAATTTGGAGTGATACTTTAAAAATTGTAGATGAGTTAAAAGCTTTCAACTTAGATTTAAAATACTGGGGAGAAGATTTGACTAGTTTGATAAAGAATAAAGAACATCTTCTTTCTGTATAGATATATAAAAGTAAGCTATCCTTATTAATTAAGAAAGCTTTCTTTGTTTAGATAATCTTACAATAAAAAATGGGAGTTTTACTAAAAAACCTTCAAAAAATGGAAAAATTATTAAAAATCGATACATTTTGTATAGAAATTAAAAAAAACTTGACAAATAGATGAAATCTATATAATATAAATTTGGTAAAAAGGAGCAAGGAATGAAAAATGATGAGGTGAGAATTCTATCTGTTGAATTGACTAATTTCAAAAATGTAGAAAATGGAATAATTGTTATGCCTTCAGCTTTGGATAAAGATTATTTTTCAAACAAAGCGGATTTAGTAGGAATATATGGTCAAAATGGTTCAGGCAAAACTTCGGTAATTGAAGCTTTGCAATTTATAAAAGATATTTTTTCAGAAAATAAAATAGAAAATTATGACCATTACATCAATAAAAGATTTAAGGAATTAAAAATTTCGGTGAAATTTTCTCTTTTTATAGCAAACATTAAAGCGGTTATTGGATACTCTGTTGTTTATGGTTCAAATGGTTTAAATAACTCAAACCAAATTTTAAGTGAGGTTTTGACTTTTTCCAATTTTGAAAATAATCATTTAGGTTCAA
>JBAYZQ010000211.1:0-4034 GCA_041672385.1 Sphaerochaetaceae bacterium
TCCTAATAAATGTATCTTCATTAATAGTATTTTCCCAAATCTTCCAAATTTCAAGTTTTTGTTTTCTACTTAAAGGATAAAAAAGCTGGATAAAAAGTTCATTTTCTTTTGCCTCTTGTTCTTCTTTCATCTTTCTCCTTTCAGGATCTAAGTTTTCATCATCTTCATCAAAGAATGATTTTTTCTTTAATTTCATTTCAAATACTTCCATTTGGCTAAATTACAAAGAAAATCTATAAGTGTATGTTATTTTTAATTTTTTTCCAATTTCCTTCATTGTAAATTATTTTTTGTAGCTTTGAACATTGAAAAAAGAAGAATAAAAAAAATATGCCTGAACTTACTTGGATTGGAAAAGAGAAAGTTATTACTCATCATCAAGATGTGCCTTATAGAGTATTAGAACATAAATATGGTTTTAGTGTGGAGGGTGGAGAAAGTGAAAAAGAAACTAAGAGTGGGAATAAAATTATTCATGGTGATAATCTTGAAGCTCTTAAATCACTTCTTCCTGAATATGAAGGAAAGATTAAATGTATTTATATAGATCCTCCCTATAATACAGGAAACGAGAAATGGGTTTATAATGATAATGTAAACCATCCAAAGATTAAGAAATGGCTTAATGAGGTTGTAGGAACAGAAGGAGAAGACCTAACCCGCCACGATAAATGGCTTTGCATGATGTATCCTCGCCTAAAACTCCTCCATAAACTCCTATCAGAAGACGGAGCAATTTTTATATCAATAGACGATATGGAAATAAACACTTTAAAGATAGTTATGGATGAAATATATGGTAGAAGTAATTTTATAGCTTGCTTACCTACTATTATGAATCTAAAAGGGAACCAAGATCAATATGGTTTTGCTGGCACTCATGAATATACTTTAGTTTATGTAAAACAAAAAAATATTACAGTATTAAATCAATTTCTAGTAGATGACGATAATTTAGAAGAGTGGATTGTTGATGATATCGGATATTTTAAACAAGGTGCTAATTTAAAATCTACAGGAATAAATGCACCAAGAGAGAAAAGACCTAACCTTTTTTTTCCTATTTTTATTGATTCGGAAGACAATGTTTATGTTACGGAAGACAATAATCCTCCTAAATGTTTTGTTGGAGAGATAACATCAATTTATCCTATTACAAATGAAAAAGAAATGTCTTGGCGTTGGAGTAAAAATAAATTCAAAAATGAGTCATATAATCTAATCGTTAATAGAAATGACAATATCAGTATTTATAAAAAGCAAAGACCAGAATTAGGTGAATTACCTTCTAAAAAACCTAAAACAATCTTTTATAAACCTGAATATAGTAGTGGTAATGGAACCTCTCAAATTAAGAATATATTTGGAGAAAAGAAATTTGATAATCCTAAACCATTAGAATTAATAATGGATCTTTTGATAATAGGCTCAAATAAAGATTCTATTATTTTAGATTCTTTTGCGGGGAGTGGGACTACTGGGCATGCGGTTTTGAATTTGAATAAATTGGATGGGGGGAATAGGAAGTTTATTTTGGTGGAAATGGAAGATTATGCTCAGGATATTACTGCCGAAAGGGTTAAGAGGGTTATTAAAGGTTATGGAGAAGGGAATAAGAAGGTTGAGGGGACTGGTGGTGAGTTTGATTATTATGAATTGGGAGAAAGGTTATTTTTGGAGGATAATAATTTGAATGAGGAAGTTGGGCAAGAGAAGATTAGAGAGTATATTTACTATACTGAAACTAAAGAGTTCTTAAATAGAAAAAGAACAAAAGAGAATTATTATTTACTTGATAATTATTTGAATACTGGCTATTACTTCTACTATGAGAAAGATAAATTAACGGTTTTAAGTATTGATAATTTGAATATAGTTACTCAAAAGGCTGAACAATATGTTATTTATGCTGATATTTGCTTGTTGGATAAAGAGTTTATGCTTAAAAACAATATCATTTTTAAGAAGATTCCAAGAGATATAAAGCGTTTCTAATTATGGAAAAGACACCAAAGAGCATGAGGTCGCAAATTGTGACCTCATCTGAAAAACAAGAAATAAGTACTCAGGTTATTACTACTAATGATATTGAGAGTAAGATTTTGAATATTCGTAATCTGCAAGTTATTTTAGATAAAGATTTAGCTTTTTTTTATGAAGTTAAACCTATAAGACTTAGAGAACAATTGAAAAGAAATCCCAATCGTTTCCCTTCAGACTTTGTTTTTCAATTAACTAAGAATGAGGTTGATTATTTGGTATCGCAAAATGCGATACCTTCTATACAAAGTCTTGGTGGTTCTCTTCCATATGCTTTTACAGAACAAGGAGTTGCTGCTGTTTCGGCTGTATTAAAATCAGAAAAAGCTGCCCAGGTTAGTATTAATATTATTCGCACTTTTGTTGCAATGCGTAAATTCTTACTTACTAATGCTCAAGTTTTTCAACGTTTAGAGAGTTTAGAAATAAAACAGATTGGAAATGATGATAAGTTTGAAAGAATTTTTGATGCACTTGATAATAAAGAAAAATCAAAAACACAGGGCATTTTCTTCGATGGACAAATTTATGATGCTTATAGTTTTGTTATTGATTTGATAAGGAAAGCTGAAAAAGAAATTGTTCTTATTGATGGTTATGTTGATAATGATGTTTTAGATATGCTTTCAAAAAAACAGACAAATGTAAGTGTAATATTATATACTTTGCCTAATGCAAATATTAATAAAACAGATATTAAAAAGTTTAATGCTCAATATCCAACATTGAAAGAGTATAGAACAACAAAAGTACACGATAGATATTTGATAATAGATAATAATGAGCTTTATACTATTGGTGCTTCATTGAAGGACTTGGGTAAGAAATGTTTTTCTTTTACAAAAATGGAAGAGAAAGAATTGATTGGAGAATTATTAAATAGATTAGTTTAAAAATAGATTATGGAATTAAAATCATACCAACAGGAAGTTATTAATGTTCCGTCGTGCGAGATTTTTACTCCCGCACTATATTACTATAAGGATTTAAAATTCGATATTTGTTGTTAAATAACAAGGATAACATATCCTAATAATAACAACGTGTTGGATAACATATCCTGCACAACCAAATTCTGCAAAACTATTGTGAATTATTATTGGTTATTCATATTTTCTTTGTAGATTTGAAAGTTGAAAAACGAAAAAGCCCATTTATTACTTTGGACAATAAATATTAATGTTGGTTATGACAAAAGAAAAAGCAATTAAAATTTTCGAGAATAAAAAAATTCGTACTCACTGGGACGATAAGCAAGAAAAATGGTATTTTTCTGTTATTGATGTAATTGAAATTTTAACAGAAACAGATCGTCCTCGAAAGTATTGGAGTGACTTGAAAACCAAATTAAAAAAAGAAGGAAGTGAACTGTCCGAAAAAATCGGACGTTTGAAAATGATTGCCGATGATGGCAAAATGAGAGAAACGGATGTTGCTGATACTGATGAGATTTTTAGATTAATTCAATCAATTCCTTCTCCTAATGCTGAACCTTTTAAACTTTGGCTTGCTAAAGTTGGGAGGGAAAGAATTGATGAAATTAACGATCCTGAAATTGGTATTGAACGACTAATGGAGACTTATTATAGGAAAGGTTATAGTAAGGAATGGATAAATCAACGTATAAAAAGTATTGAAATTAGAAAAGAGCTTACCGATGAGTGGGAAATTAGAGGAGTGAAAAAGGGTGAAGAGTTTGCTATACTTACAGATATAATTACAAAAACTTGGAGTGGTTTTTGAAAACAAAAGATTAGAAAACGCAAAAAGCATAGAAGAGATAATAGATATTATAAAGAATATTCAATAAATCGGATAACATATCCTAATAATAAAAAAGTGTGGCATAACATTTACCGCACAACCAAAATAACATATATCGCATAAAAATTCTATCTAATAATCTGAATATGTAATTTTAATTATACCTTTGTTGGTGTTAATTAACCTTTTTATCTATCTAAAATACTTTTGTGTCATGAAAAGAATATTGA
>JBAYZQ010000212.1:0-3960 GCA_041672385.1 Sphaerochaetaceae bacterium
GAAAAAATTGAAAATAAAAATAGTATTCAAGTTTCGAAAATTCAATTACAACCAAAAATTATTATAAGAGATAGTTCTTCACTTGAAGTGAAGTGAAATTCTCTTTATTTGTTACTAATAATAAAGTTATAAAATTTAAATTATTTTCTTGACAAATGCAATGACGGGGTTTAGTATAAATGTTGTCATTGAGTGTACGTTAACACAAAATTATATGACATAGTTTTGAATAAGCAACTACCACTTAAAATGACAAAAATACTGGAGGGCACAATCTTGAGATTGTGTAAATTTTTGGGAGGAATCACATGAAAAAATTAGCAATTGTTTTATTGGTATTAGTAATTGCAATCTCTTGTGTCTTTGCACAAGGACAGGAGGAGAGTGGAAAAGTAATTGGAGTATCAATCTGGAGTTCAACAGATACATTGGGAAGTCAATGTAAACGTATTTTGGATGCTGCGGGTGATGCATTAGGAGTAAAGGTTATTTACATTGATCAAGCTCATATTTCAGAACAAGTTACTGCTTCAGCAGAAACCCTCTGTGCAGCGGGTGTTGATGGAATGATTATTTGTAATTCAGCTTCAGCTGAAATGACATCGGTTATTAACACTTGTGATGATAATGGTGTTTACTGTGCACAGTTCTTCCGTTATATCAATAAAGATGATAACCCAAATGAATATGCAATAGCCATGAAATCACCTTATTATGTTGGTGCAGTTCATGAAGATGAAGTTCAAAATGGAATGAACCTTGTAAAGATTCTTTGTGAAAAAGATTGTAGAAAAATAGCACTTGAAGGTTGGGAAGCTGGAGATGCAACATTCCTTCTTCGCTGGAAAGGATACAAAGCTGGGATTGAAGCATGGAATAAGAATAATCCTACTGATAAAGCAGTTATGTTAGACCCTCAGTATGGTGGAACTACTTCAAATACAGGAAGAGCAACAGCAGAAGCAATTATTAACGCAAACCCTGGAGTTGATGCACTTATCGTAGCTGGTGGTGGTGGAGATACCTTAGTTGGTGCCCTTGCAGCAGTTGAATCAATGGGACTTAAAGGTAAAATTGATGTCGTATCAACAGATTTCTTAGCTGATCTTGACAAGCAACTTGAAACTGGTGGAATGTCAGCAGAGTCTGGTGGTCACTATTGTGATCCTTTGTTTGCCTTTATGTTAGTATACAACACAATTATGGGAAAATATGAGACATCAGATAATTCATTTACTGAAATTAAGTTCCCTTATCTTTATGTTGCTTCATCTGAAGATTATCAAGCATATGCAAAATATTTTGTAACCGAGCTTCCTTATAATGCCACAGAACTAAAAGCTATGGCTAACATGAGTGTTAAAGAACTTGCCGCAACAGCAGGAAAGCTTTCAATTGAAGATGTACAAAGTCGTCGAAAATAGTAACTTGATAATAGAAAATATTATTTATGGGACCGCTTTCAGTGGTCCCATGAATTAAAAACAAAAAATGGGTTTAAATCCCATGTTTGGAAGATGAGGAAATCAAATGAGCGAGAATATCGCAAAATTTAAGAAAAGCAAATATTATGGTTATTTTCTTTTGATTGTTTTGGCAGTTTTCTTTTGGGCTGTTTTCAGAACGATATCACCTAAGAATTTTGGGTCTAATAAACTGCTTTTCGGTTATCTACAGACTAGTATTCAGTATGCTGTTGGTGGATGTGGTTTTTATTTTATTGTAGTAATGGGTCTTTTTGATTTTAGTATTGGTGCAAATGTTGTACTTTCCTCCTTGGTAGGAGTTATTCTTTCAAGGCAGTTTGGTTATTGGGGATTAGTGCTTGGATGTTTGCTTTGTGGTACCCTTATTGGAATGTTTAATGGTCTTCTATATTCCAAACTTAGAATTCCTTCAATGATTGTTACCGTAGGTCTTATGCTTGTTCTTGAAAGTGTTGCTAATTACGTAGTTACTCTTGATAAGTCAGGCTTCCCAGGAAAACTAACTGATAGCAATATTCTTGCCATTGGACAGGCACCTTGGAATTTTGTTATAGCTTTAGTAGCTTTCTTTCTTATGGCTTTCTTTTTGAGATTTACACGAATGGGAACTTATTGCAATGCAATTGGAAGCAACGAATATGTTGCAAAAAATATGGGGATTAATGTAACTCGTTATAAATTTTTAGCATTTGTTTTATTACATTTCTTTGTGGGAATCATGGCTTTGTTGACTGTTAGTTATGGAAGGGGAATGCTAGCTGTAACTGGGATGTCTTCAATGGACAGAAACTTTCCACCTTTAATGGGAACATTTTTTGGTGTTGCCTTTAAAAAATATGGTTGTCCTGTAACAGCTATTGTTGTTGGAGAATTCATAATAACGTTAATTTTTAATGGACTCGTTGCTATGAATGTTCCGACTACGATTAATGATTTTGTGACTGGTGCAGTGCTTCTAATAATTGTAACCCTGACAAACAGGGGACGTGTAAATAGTGTTGTAAAATAGGGGATTAAAAACATGAGTGAAGTAGTTTTAAGATCAGAAAAGGTAAATAAACATTTCGGAATAACCCATGCCGTAAAAGATGTATCCCTTGAATTTGAAAAAGGTGAAATTCACGGACTAATTGGAGAAAATGGTTCAGGGAAATCGACCTTCTGCTCTATTTTGTGTGGAATTTATCCAATTTCAAGTGGCAGTTTTTTTCTAAATGGTATTAAAATCCAGCCTAAAAATCTAGTTGAAGCAAACAGGAAAGGAGTTTCCATTATTGTACAAGAAATTGGAACCCTTCCAGGGCTAACTGTAGCTGAAAATATTTTCCTCGGAGAGGAAGAGAAATTCATGAAAGGCCCAATAAAAAATACCAAAGCAATGAACCTTGAAGCACAGAAGCTCCTAAATGATTTTGGTTTTAGCCGAATTAAAGCCGCTTCAATGATTGATAATTACAGTTTTGAAGATAGAAAGCTTATTGAAATAGTAAAAGCAGTCTATTTTAATCCCGAGGTTGTAGTAGTAGATGAAACAACCACTGCTTTAAGTCAATCAGGCCGGAAAGAACTTTTCAAGATAATAGAAAATATTAAGAAAAAAGGAAATACAGTCATTTTTATTTCGCATAACCTTAGTGAAGTAATAGAACATACAGATAGAATTTCGATTCTTAGGGATGGAGAATTAGTTGGGACTGTCAAAACGGATGAGGTTAACACTGATATTTTGAAAAGGATGATGGTAGGGCGTGAACTTGGAGGAAGATATTATAGAACTGATTATAATAAAGAAGTCTCTAAGGAGATAGTTTTAACCGTTGAAAAAATTTCAGTACCAGGCGAAATGAAAAATATAAGTTTTTTTCTTCATAAAGGAGAAATTCTTGGTTTTGGGGGACTTTCAGAATGTGGAATGCACGAGGTTGGTAAGGCTGTTTTTGGTGCATCCTATAAAAGAAAGGGAAAAGTTTTTTTAGCCAATGGAACAGAGATAAATTCAATTACAGATGCAATTCACAATAAAATTGCTTATGCTTCAAAAGACCGTGATAATGAATCTGTAATAACAGCTGATACCATTAAAGCTAATATTTGTCTTCCTTCTTTAGCAGATTTATCCAAAAATATAATTCTTAAAGATACAGAACTTAATCAATTTGCTCAAAAATTTTCTGATATTATGAGTATAAAAATGACTGGAATAAATCAGGAAGTAGCTGATTTATCAGGTGGAAATAAGCAGAAAGTTGTACTTGCTCGTTGGCTTGGCAAAGATTCAGACATTCTTGTTCTTGATAGTCCAACCCGTGGCATTGATGTAAAAGTAAAAGCTGATATTTATGCCTTAATGGATGGACTTAAGAAAAAAGGAAAGTCGATAATTATGATTTCAGAGGAAATTCCAGAACTAATTGGAATGAGCGATCGGGTTCTTATCATGAAGGATGGAAAAATTTCAGGTGAATTCATGAGA
>JBAYZQ010000213.1:0-3882 GCA_041672385.1 Sphaerochaetaceae bacterium
TTTTGAAATCTTTGATTCTTTTTCTAAAGGAAAAAACCATTGCTTGTTTTTCCCTTCTTCTATAAATTCTTTAAATTTCTTAAATTCAGTTGCCACATGATTAAAAACTCCATCAAGTATTATTTTTATCCCTTTTTTATGAAGTTTTTGGACTAATTCAACTAAATCTTTTTCAGTTCCTAACATTGGATCTATTTCAAAATAGTTGATTGTTGCATACCTATGATTAAAAGCTCCTTTAAAAATGGGACATAAATAAATTACATCAATTCCCAAATTAACAAAGTAATCTAAATGTTCTTGGATACCTTTTAAATTACCTCCCATATAATTATCTCTTGTAGGTTTACTACCCCAGGAGACTAAGTCTTTATTTTCTAAACTATCTTGACTTCTAGCAAATCTATCAGGAAAAATTTGATAATATACAACATCCATAGCCCATTTAGGTTCTTTTAGAATTTCATTATCATTTGTCCAAAGATGTTCAAACCAAGGTTCTTCAGGAAATTCTTTTGTGAATCCTCTTTGAGAGAAATATAAAGTTTCTTCTTTATTTATGATTTGAAAACAGTATTGAATATAATGTGTTCTTTCTTGGGTTTTTAATGTTAATCTATAGTCATCCCTTATTTTTGTACGAGCATAAAGTTCCATTTCTTGAGTATTTTTATTTTCTTGAAAATTTCTTTTCCACCATATAATTTTAACTTTTTCTAAATTTTCTCTAGCACAAATCAACCGTAAAGATAGTTCATCTTTAGCTAATGGGATTTTATATTCTGAAGAAGTTCGATGAAAAACAGCTGCTTGATTTATCATTTATTTCTCCTAGAAGATTCCCTTATTACTATTGTAGGATTTACCATAGTATTTCTTATGGTTTGGTTTCCTTTAATACTTTCAAATAACATTTTTGCTGCCTGTTCACCTTGTTGATAAGTATCAATACAAATAGCTGTAAGTTCAGGGTCTGTAAATTCAGCTAAAGGAAAATTATCAAATGTGACTAAACCTAATTCATTAGGAATTTTTATTCCCAGTTTTTTTGCTGCCTTAATAACTGAGTAAGCAACAATGTTATCATTACATACTAGAGCATCAATTTTGTCTTTGGAGAGAATATCTAAGGCTAAATTAAAAGCTAGGTCTTTATCACTTTCACATTTGTAATACTTTTCATCATTTTCAATTGTATCTTTATAACCTCTTATTCTATTTGTAGAAAAAACTTCTAAAACGTTTCCACCAATATAACCAATATTTTTAAAGCCTTCTTTTTTTAAATGTTCTACGGCTAAAATTGCTCCTGAATAATTGTTTATATCAACCCAATTAACTGTATTTTTATGAATAGCAGGTTCTCCTAAAATAACATAGGGAGTTTGTGATATTTTTAAATCCTTAATAAGTTGACTTGATAAAATACTTGGTGGAAGAATGAGTCCATCAACTTTATTTTCAAATAATAACTTTTCTACTGAAGTATTTTTTTCATTGCTTTTTTGATTGTTAGTAATAAGTAAATTAAAATTATTATCCTGAATTACTTTTTCGATTCCAAATACACTGCTATTAAAAAATACGTTGGAAAAGAAGCCTTTTTGATTGGTATTAATTACTAACCCTATCATATTGCTTAATCCAGTTGCTAAACTTCTAGCCTGACTATTAGGATAGTAGTTCATTTCTTTCATTGCTTTATTTATCTTATCTTTTGTTTCATCACTAATTTTAGCTTTTCCTGAGATTACTCTAGAAACAGTGGAAGGGGAAACACCTACTTCTTTAGCAATATCCATTATTGTAACAGCCATAAACTCTCCTAATATGCAATCGCTTGACCTTTTAAATACCTTAATAATAATTATTTAAGTTATAATTACTTTATAGTTAATGCAACCGCTTGCATGAATATAGTAAAACCTCATATATGGTTTGTCAAGTTTTTTTTAACAAATTAATTTAAGCTTAAAAATCTGGTAAAATAAAAGGCTCAAAGAAATTTAGAAAAATTATATAAACAAAATCAAGGAGAAGTCCTATTTGTGATGGAGACATGATTGTTCACAGTAAGTCAACTTTTTATAAATACAATTATAAAATATTAAAAGTTTTATAGTTGTATCTCTTAAACATTTAGTTAAGATATTTGAAACTAAGCTTTATTTACCCAAATAACCACCATCAACTGGAATAATAGCTCCTGTTAAATAATCAGAAGCATCAGAAGCTAAAAACACAGCAGGTCCAACCATATCCTCTGGCTTTCCCCAACGTTTCATAGGAATTCTTTCGTCAATCATTGGCCTTCTGGTTGGATTGTTTATTAAAGCAGCATTCATTTCTGTATCCATATAACCTGGAGCTAAGGAGTTAATATTAATTCCAAAAGATGCCAAATCATTCGATAATGCTTTTGTTAACTGGCCTACTCCACCTTTACTAGCTGAGTAAGCAGGAATTGTCTGTCCTCCGAAGAAGGTACTCATAGAAGAAATCGTTATAATTTTTCCTTTTTTCTGTGGTATCATTATTCTTGCAGCTTTTTGACAAAACATAAATGTAGTTGTTAAATTCACTTGAATAACATCATCCCAATCTTCCATAGGGAATTGATCACTTCTATACCTTCTTTGAATTCCTGCTGAAGTAACTAAAATATCAAGTTTTCCCGAAAGAATTTCCATCGCTTCATCAAAAACACGGTCAACATCAGCTCTAACTTTAAAATCTGCTATTAAAACTGAAACATCATAACCTTTTTCTTTCCACTCTTTTTCTCTTTCTTTTGATTTTGGATTATGACCAATTGCAACTACTTTCACTCCCCTTTCTAGAAAACCTTCAGTAATTTTATAACCTAAACCGTTTGTTCCACCTGTTATAATGGCATTTTTTCCACTTATATCAAATAATTTATCCATTTTTTCCCTCACCTTTAGATTACACTAAAAATCTTTATGAGAAAAGCTAAGATTTTAAATAATTATTATTCAGCTAAAAGTATCTCACAAATACTTGAAAGCAAATTATTACTTATCTGAGTAGCAATCAATTGGAAAACAATTCGTTCTTTATCAAATCAGTAAAAAGTTATAATAATAAGAATGTTACAATTTATGAATTCTAAAAAACTTTTCTCTAATTTTTTCTTCAAATTCATAATCTCCAAAACTTGAACAAATTCTATAGCTTTTGTCATATTCTTCCTGTGTCGAAAAACATTTTTCATCTGGAAGATAATTTTTACAAGAACCTGCACTACTTGCTTTTACTAACTTTTTGATAATATCATCTTGTGAAAAGCTCCCCCCATTTTCTTTTTTAGTTTTACCCTTTTTCCAGCAAATAACTACGGAAGTATGGGAAGATATTAATTTATGAAATTTACATAATTGACAATTTCGTACATTTAGGCCCATTCGATAACAATCAATTATTTGGTTCAAAAATGAGAAATGATAATCATCGCATGCAATCTTTATTACAAGTTGGTATCTTTTTGGATTTATTTTTCTTAATTCTTTATTTGTTATTAATAATGATATTCCATTTTTTAACAATACAAAATTTCTTGAACGCTCACAACAGTCGGAATTTGAGTAATCTACTGATTTCAATTGTGTTCTAAAATTGTAATACTGAATTTGCTTTTTTTCATCTGCGTTTTGGTCTTCTCTCAACAAAGAAAATTCTAACTTATCGATAGCTGTTGCCTCATTTTCATTTTCTATAGGAATTTCAATAACATAGTTACCTGAATTTATTTTATCTACTTCACATCCATGAGATACCTTAATTTCAAAAAAAATAGGCTTCATTTTTTTTGCTCCGTATAGCAAAATATCTGGTATAAAATTCTCGTATTTTTTTTCAATA
>JBAYZQ010000214.1:0-3869 GCA_041672385.1 Sphaerochaetaceae bacterium
TTGGTACCATAGGTGGTAACATTTGTAATGGGGTTACTTCAGCTGATGCAGCCCCCACTTTAAAAGCTTATGACGCTGAATTGGAAATTTCCTCCCTTAAAGGGACAAGAGTTATGAATTATCTTGATTTTAACATTGGTTTTGCAAAAGTTGATTTGAGAGAAGGAGAAATCCTCACCGGAATTAGAATTAAAAAAGATAGTTATCAAAATACTTATGGAAAATATATTAAATATTCCATGAGAAGAGCAATGGATATTGCAACTTTAGGTTGCAGTGTAAACGTTAGACTTTCAAAAGATAAAAAGACTATTGAGAGATTTAGAATTGCTTTTGGTGTAGCAGCTCCTACACCGATAAGATGTTTTGAAGCTGAAAAGATTGCCCTAAATAGAAGTTTGGATCAAAAATTACTTGAAGATATAGCTTTATCTTGTCAAAATGAAGTAAATCCAAGAACTTCTTGGAGAGCAAGTAAAGAATTTAGACTTCATTTAATTAAAGAGCTTTCTCAAAAGGCTTTATCTGAATCAATTAAAAAAGCAGGGGGAAAAGTTAATGCCTAAACAACTTATAACATGTATTGTAAATGGGAAAAAAAGAGAAAGTTATATAGACCCTAGATCTAGTTTAACTGATTACCTTCGTGGGGAAGAGAAATTAAATAGTGTAAAACATGGATGTGATGTGGGAGAATGTGGAGCTTGCACTGTATTAATTAATGGTCAGCCATTTAATTCCTGTATTTATCTTGCAATTTGGGCTGATGGAAAAGAAATTACAACTTTAGAGGGACTTACAGATAAAAAAGGTACAATTTCAGATATTCAACAAGCTTTTATTGATGAAGGTGCAGTTCAATGTGGATTTTGTACACCAGGTTTTATTATGAGTTCAATTCCAATAATTAATAGTGATAAAGTATTTACTAGAGAGGAAATAAGAAAGCAAATTTCAGGAAATTTCTGTAGATGCACTGGTTATGAAAATATTGTAAACGCTATTGAAAAAACAGCAGAAAAAAGGAAAAAAGAAAAAGAAAAGTAAAAAATTGATTTATTTTAATATCGATTTTCCTTGTTATAGCTTGAATTTTCTAATAATATAACACAAAGGGGTTTATTATGAAAAAAACTTTTATTATTTTTATTATTTTAATTGTAACATTAACTTCAATATTTGCCAGTAAACCAGTAAGTTTGTCCTTCGGAGTTGATTACGATTCTGTTACTGATGAAAATGGAGATACGATTAATCTTTTGGGAGTAAATGTTACTCCTGATTTTGTTTTTGGAAAATGGGGAATTGGACTTAGTGTTCCACTTCGCTTTGCTTTAGGTGGTTCTGATGGATTTAGATTCTTTCAAGAAGATTATATTCCTGAAATTGAAGAAGGGGATAATTTACTAAATAAAGCAAATAAATATTTTGAACTTTACGTTCCTTTATTTAATTATGTTAGTTATGGACAAAAAGGTGAAAACCTTTATGCAATTGTTGGAAAGGTGGAAGATTTTACGATTGGAACAGGAATGTTTGTAAATCATTATTCGAACAAACGCCTTTTACCACAAACTAAGATTTCAGGTTTAGAATTAGATATTGATGGAAGTCTTTTTGGTTTTCCCTATGTTGGTTTAGAAACGTTCACAAGTGATATTGTTAATTTAAATATTGTTGGTGGAAGATTTTATATTAAACCTTTTGCTTTTTTGACAATACCTGTAATTTCTACAATTCAAATTGGAGCAAGTTATGTTGTTGATAGAAACATAAATCAACACGAAATGTACCAAGCTTCAACTTTATCAGAAGGTGAAGTTGCAGTTATTCCTGATGAAATCCCAAAAATGTACGGAGCGGATGTTTTAATACCAATAGTAAATAGCGATTTTTTTGCTTTTGAAAGTTATCTTGATTTAGGTTATCAAAAATTAACCTCTGAAGAAGACAGTCTCTCAGACGCTGCAAGAGTCGGTGTTAAAGGACATTTGCTTTCAATTTTGCATTATCAAATAGATGTTACTAAACCTCTAAGCAATAATTTATATTCTCCGGAATATTTCTCAAGAAATTATGATAGAGACCCTGCAATTAGTTATGAAAATTCAATGAATATGGATGACTACTTCCTAAATGGAAGAGCTGATTTTAGTCTTTTAGAAGATAAAATTTTATTTGGGGCACAGTTAACCGGAAATGTAGTTTCAAATGGTGGTAATTTTGGAATTGATAATCCCTCACTCTATGCAAATTTAAAGATTTCTGAAGGCCTTATACCAAACTTTGGTTTAGAAGCCTATTACAAAAAGTTTAATATTGATGGTTCAACCATAAATACTTTCTTTAATGATGTAATTACCCTAACAAGAAATAGCCAAATTGAAGCAGTGATTAGCTTTAAGTATGGTATTGTAAAAACTACTATGGGTTATGTTATTGACTTTGATGAAAACGGAAATTCCAGTTCAAGTGCAACCCAAGTTGGAGCCTCTGTTTCAGTATTCTAATATTTGTAAGAGTTTCGGGCGTCTCTTTTTAATTGACGATCTAAATCTCTTTCTTTAATAGTGTCTTTCTTATCACGTACATTTTTCCCTTTACAGAGGGAAATTTGTATTTTTATAAGATTTCCTTTTAAATAAACTTTTGTTGGAACAAGAGTTAATCCTTTCTGTTCAACTTTTCTTTTTAGTCTTTTGATTTCTGATTTATGAACAAGAAGTCGTCTTTCTTGATCAATTACATGGTTAAAAATTGTTCCACCATGATTATAGGATTGAATCGTAAATCCAACCAAAAAAAGACTTCCATTATTAATTCTTCCGTAACTATCCCCAAAAGAAAATTTATTTTGACGAATAGATTTTACCTCAGTACCCTGAAGGGAAATTCCACATTCAATTTCCTCTAGGATGATATAGTTAAAATATGCTTTTTTGTTTGTTTGGCATATCTTTATTTTATTCTTATCAATTTGTGCCATTTTAGTACTCCTTAAATCCACGCAACTCTGAAACCTGTATAAGCAGAACATTCATTTTGAGCCATGGTACCCACAGTAGATTTATTAATATTAGAAGGGTCGGAAATGTAAGAGCCACCCTTAATTATTATATTTGAGTTTATTTGATAATCATCAAATAATGAATTTATATTAATGTTGTTCATTTCCATAACTCGTGCTAAAGGAATAAAAGGTGTAGTAGTAAATTCCCAAACTCCTCCAAGATAGGATTGTAACGTGTTTTCACTTTGAGTAGAAATTAAATATTTCTGGAAAGTATTTGAATTTTCTTGTAAGCCAGCTACTTCCCATTGGTTTTCTGTTGGAATAAAATAAGTATTTTTACTTTCTTTACTCAACCATTCACAATAATCTTTTGCTGCAAGAAAACTAATATTTACAATAGGCTTATTTGAAGGAATAAGTAGGCTAGGGGAAATTCCAGAAAGATAATATTCATCTACAAGACCTTCAGAAATAAGCAAATCAATATTTGATTTTTTCCATTTTGGATTAGCTTTCATGAAAAGTGCCCATTGATATTCTGATATTTCGTTAGAGGAAATATTAAACTCTTTTACATTTACATTTCGACAACTTGTAACAACCTCTGGATAGGTCAAACTATCATTAATACCAAGTAAATAATCTCCTTCATTAACTAAAAAACCTTTTATAGTAAAATTAGTAAAATCATCCTCTACTTGTTTATAATTCATTTTTACATCTGTTATATCAAAAGTTGTTTTCACTGAATAGTCAGCATTAGTGAAAATTTGTTCTTGTAATGAAAAATCATAATTTAGTGATAGCAATTCAGTAGCTTCTTTAGCATCTTCTAACATTTTACTGGAAGAAATAA
>JBAYZQ010000215.1:0-3864 GCA_041672385.1 Sphaerochaetaceae bacterium
GCTGATGAATTAACAGAGGAAAGAAAACCAAAATTTCCAGAAGCTTTTGTACATTCAGCTCAAGTTTATCTTCACTTTGGCGAATTTGATTTAGCTTCTTCTGCTTTAGAGACTTCTTTAACAAAAAGATATACCAATACTTGTTCTGTGGATAAGAAATTAACAGAAAATATTATAAAAGGCTTAGAAGATAAAAAAACTAGGAATGCCTACGCTTTTGTAATTAATAAACATGTCAATGAAATAGCCTTAAATAAGGGGTATACTGTTAAGAAACTTGAAGAAGAAATATTAAAAGTAAAAGATAATTTGAAAACTGAAGATATTGTTCCTGAAAAAAGCATTGAAGAAATAAAAGAAGTAAAGGAAAAAGAGGTAGAACCAGAAATGAAAGATGTGGTAGAGATTAAGGAAGATATTGGGGAAATTGAGATTTTAGAAGATGATGAGAAAGATATCAATACGGACTTAACAGATGATGATGATTTTTCGTTTTTCCTTTGCGAAGATGAAGATGTTGTAATAGAAGAAGATGATGAGTTTATCGAAGATGAATTTTCAACTGATTTAAGCGAAGAAGATGAGAGAGAGCCCAACATAGAGCTTGATGAGGATGATCTCAAGGATTAGTAATAAAAATGAGACAACACAGAAAATTAGTTTCGGGCCGTTTGGTTCTATCGATACTCTTTATTTTAATACAAGTTTTATTTTTGTGTGTAGCTTTGTTTTATTCTATTGGAGCTTCTTATTATGTTGTAGGAAGTACAGCAATAAGTATTATATTAGGACTTTATATTGCTTCAAGAGATGATAATCCTGCCTATCAAGTTGGTTGGCTTCTTGTTCTAGTTGCAATTCCTTTTTTTGGATTGATGTTTTATCTTATTTTTGGTAATAAAGGTCTTGGAAAATGGAGTAAAAAGAAATTTGGTAATTATCGAAATTTAGCAACAAAAGACCTTTTCCCATTGAAAGAAGAAAAAATTGAAAATTTAAAAAATGACAATCTTGAAAGAATTGCTCTTTACATAAAAAATCAATCTGGTTATGGCTTATTTTCAAATACTGCAGTTAAATACTATCCACTTGGAGAGCTAGGTTATCCTCATTTTTTGGATGGAATAAGGTTGGCAAAAAAATATATCTTCTTTGAATTTTTTATTTATAATGACGGTGAACTTTGGAGAGAAGTGAAAAACCTCTTGCTTGATAAAGTCAAAGAAGGTGTTGCGGTTTATCTTATGTATGATGATATGGGATCAATTAATTATGTTCCAACTAATTTTGATATATTATTACGCAAACAAGGGATTAAAGCAGTAAAATTTAATCCAGTTCACCCAAGAATGAACCCAAAACTAAATTTTCGAGACCACAGAAAAATGTGTGTTGTAGATGGTAAAATTGCCTTTACTGGTGGCCTTAACATGGCCGATGAATATATTAACAGAAATATTAAATTTGGGCATTGGAAAGATAATTTTCTAAAATTGGAAGGACTAGCAGTTTCAAGTTTTGTGGTAACCTTTATTGACCTTTGGAATTTTGCTTCACCCATAAAGATGCATCTTAAGGACGAAGATTTTATAACTACCTATATGGTGGAAGGAGATGGTTATGTTCAACCTTTTGCCGATAGTCCTTTGGATTATCAAAATGTAAGTGAATTTGCTTATATGCAGGTTATTAATTTGGCTAAAAAATATGTTTGGATTACTACTCCATACTTAATACTTGACAATGAAATGATAAATGCTCTTTCTTTGGCAGCTTATAGTGGGGTTGATGTAAGAATTATTACCCCTTATGTTCCCGATAAAATACTTGTATTTGAAGTTACTCAGGCAAATTATAAAAGATTAATAGAAGCTGGAGTAAAGATATATCAATATGTACCAGGGTTTATTCATACAAAGATTTTTATATGTGATGATCAAATATCAATAGTAGGAACTACTAATATGGATTATAGATCTTTCTACTTACATTTTGAACTTGGTGTTATAATGTTTAAAAATGAGGTTATCAAGGACGTAAAAAAAGATGTTAATAGGGTCATTGAACTAAGCAAACCTGTGACATTAGAAGAAATAAACAAACTTCCTCGTCGTAGAAAACTTTTTAGAAGTTTTCTCAAACTGTTTGCTCCGATGATGTAAGGGAAAAAAATGGAAAAACGAAATTTGATTGATGGTATGATTGGGTTTTCTAATATAGTTTTGGGGTGTGATCATTTTGGAGAAACTCTTAAAGAAGAAGAAGTAAAGACCTTGTTGGATTATTATTACAACTCGGGAGGAAATGTTTTTGATACTGCAGCCTCCTATTCCATGGTTGAAGAGGGAAGTCAAAGTGAAAAAATTCTTGGTTCTTGGATAAAAGAAAAGAAATTAAAAAACAAAACAATAATAATAACAAAAGGTGGAAGGGACCTTGATTCGAATCCAGAATTATACAAAAGAAATGTAATTAGGGATTTTGAAAAAAGTTTTAAACAATTGGGGTTTTATCCTGATATTTGGTTTCTTCATCGAGATAATCCTTATTTAGAAGTTAAAACAATAGCTAAAATCGTTACCAGTGTACTAAAAGATACAGGTGTGGTCTTAGGTCTAAGTAATTGGACGGGTAAAAGAATTAGAGAATATATGAGTCTTGAAAATGTTATACCTGTGAAAATTAGTGAAATACAATATTCTCTTGCAACTACCACAAGTAAGAAATGGGGAGATAGTGGATTGGTAATTATGAATGAAGAAGAAAAAGAATTTTATAAAAAATCTAAAATTCCTGTGATTTGTTATTCATCTCAAGGAAAAGGTTATTATTCAAAAATTGCCTCTTCTTTACCTTTAAGAGAAAAGGCTAAAATAAGATTTGATAGTTCTGAAAATAGATCAAAATTAAAAAGTGTTTTAGGCTTAATGGAAAAATATTCTATAAGTGCATCTGCAGTAGTCACTTCATATATTTATAGCCAAAAAGGAATAAATTGTCTTCCTATTGTAGGGGCAGGAAAGTTAGAACAACTGGAACAGACTTTGAAGAATTCATCCTTTTTATTAAGCCAAAAAGAACTGGATTTTCTTGAAAAAAATTAAACTGGAAATAGTTTTAAATTTTAATTATAATGAGCAAGGAGAAAAAATTGGAAAATTTTTTAAAAATAATTAATGGCGAAATACCATCTGTAAAACTTTATGAGGATTCTAAGTGTATTGTTATCTTAGATATTAACCCGGTAGCAAAAGGCCATTGTCTTGTAATACCAAAACAAGTTTTTGCGACGCTTGGAGAATGTCCAATTGAACTTTTATCCCATCTTTTTGAAGTGGTAAAATTGGTAGATGCAAAACAACGTAAGGTTTTGGCTTGCGATGCTACTAATATTTTTATTAATAATGGGAAAGCAGCAGGGCAAGAAATACCTCATATTCATATTCATATTGTTCCAAGGTTTGAAAATGATGGAAAAAAAGTAGCTATAAAACATGAAGAATATGTAAAAGGTGAAATGTTAATTCTTGGACAGGCCCTAAAAATATGAAGATTTGCCCATTTTGTAAAGAAGAAATAGATTTTGGTATCTACAGGAATACAGTTTGCCCAAAGTGTGGTAAAAATTTGCATGTTTGTCTTTGTTGTCGATTTTATGATAAAGATGCAAGCTGGCACTGTAGAGAAAATATTGATGAGTTGGTAAAATACGTCGATGAACCGAATTTCTGCGATCGATTTGAACTAACAAATAAAAAAATAATATTTGAAGATAGCAGAGAAAAAAATAAGGGCAGAAAAGCTTTTGATAGCCTTTTTGGTGAGTAAAACTATGGATAACCTTGAAGAATTATTGCAAATATT
>JBAYZQ010000216.1:0-3860 GCA_041672385.1 Sphaerochaetaceae bacterium
TGAGCCTTCATATACAAGAAAAATTAAAGATTAATAGTTTTGATGCAGAGCTTATGGATATTAGCACTTTGGATGGAAAGAAATTTCTTTATCAAGGTGATTGCCCTTATTGGAAAGGGAGAGCACCTTTGCTTTTTCTTTTCATCGGTAGAATGTATAAAAATCAATATGTTTTAGATAATAAAACCTAAATTTCATCCCTTCCATTTTAAACTATTTGTAACTTATTTAAGTAAAGGTAAAAGTTGTGAATAATGATTTTCCTTATCTTTTTGTTTGGCAATCCCAAGAAGACAAGGTTCCTTTTTTATGGATAAAAAATTGTTCTTCTTTACCTTCAAATGAGAAAGAGTTGGTAAAGAAGAACAAAACAAAAAAGATTATATTTACCTAGAAAGTAAGCTTTCCTACAAATTTAATATTTTAAAGCACAGGCAACCATCATTTTATCAAACATTTCTCTTGCTTTATGTATTGGTAAGTGTACTAGTGGATCTAAAGTAAAAGCAGTAAAGAGCGCTTCATTGTCTTTATTCCAAATAGCCTCAAGCGTCATTTGTTGAACATCAACTATTCTTTTTATTAAGGTTTGGATAGCAAGTGGTGGGTTTGAGGAAACGACTGGTTTAATAGAGTTTTCTGATATAAATCCATTTGATTCTACAACAGTTCCTAGTGGAAGAAATGGAACTTGTCCAACATTTAATCTATTCATATTGGTAAATAAGGTTCTTTTTCCCATCAATGACATCATTATATCAACACCTTCTTCATCTGAAGGTTTTGCTATTAGTTCTTCGTCTTTAAATGTTTTATTTTTCTTTTCAATTGAGATTCTTTCTCTCCAACTATAAGGAGTGCGCATTATTCCATATTTCCATATATCTTTTTCTGAAGTTAAAAAGTATGGAGTAAATTCGGCTAAATGTCTGTCTCCTGCTGCTCCAAGAGCGCCAAATTGGCGTAGCATTTGAAGGGCTATAAGATGATTACAGTCAAACCATTCTTCTTCTTTTATTCTTTGTTTAGCTAATAGTGTAAGATCTTTATAAGTATCTTTATTATTAGCTAGTTCAATTAGTTTTGGATATAAATCAATTCCCTTCCATTCAATCTTTGTGGCAAAAGTGAAGTGATTAATTCCTGTGATATCAAGATGAATTTCTCTTCTATCAGGGGTTGGAACATCAAACCACTTAGAAACAAGGTTTGCAATGAAATGTTGAGTCCCAAATACTTCATGACAACATCCAAGAAGTTTAATTTTTGGAAAAACTTTAAAAAGGGCAGCAGTGCAAAGAGTCATTGGGTTTGTGTAGTTAATTACCCAGGCATTTGGGCAACATTCTTTTATTTTTAGCCCAAATTCAAAAAATAGAGGAAGAGCTCTTCTTGCTCTCATAATTCCACCGGGGCCTGTAGTATCACCTACAGTTTCTAAAATTCCATATTCTTCTGGTATTTCTATATCACCTTTTCTACAACTAGTGTCTCCAGGTTCAATAGAAATTATTACAAGATTAGCATTTGTTAGGGCTTTATCTATATGTTCTTCAGCTTTTATTGTAAATCTTTTATAATTTTCTTTATCATTTATTTTAAATATTCGCTCTCCAACTTCAATGTTGTTAATTGCAGCATTATAATCTCTGTCATAAAGTGTTATTTGTCCTTCTGTTGCGCCATTAAGAGACAAATCTTTCATAAACTGGAGAGCCTATTGTCTGCTGCCCCCGCCAATAATTGTAATATTTTTTTTCATATTTCCTCCAACAATAGTTACAGTTTAAAATTTATTTGGGTAAAGTCAAGTGAACTTAATTTATTAATAGTATATCATTTTTTTAGGTTAAGTGTTAAGTAAAAATAAAGGGAAGTTGTAACAAAAGTAAAAAATTGAGGCTTTTTAATTCACTTTAATTAGTAGTAAATAATTTGAATAATTGTGTAGATTTTGAGATGTAAATCGTAAATTATAAGATTTTATTCTTGGTTTAATTCATCCTTTTTAGGATAGTTGTGTATTTAAAACGGTTTTATTAAAAATATCAAATCCAATTAACTTTTAGTGTTAAAAAACAGAATTCTTTACTTGCAAGTTAACATATTTTATTGTAAGCTCAAAAAAAAAGTGAGGCTTTAGAGCTTTATTCGAATAAAAATAATTTTAAATAGGATAACATAATTTGTTAACCCTTAACGTTTAAAATTTAAGTATTTTGCTTAAAAGTTCTTTTTTTTGTTATACGCTCAAGAAAGAATATTGTTTCGGTAAATCTAGTGAATACTATTTGTAATTTTGAGTTTGTAAATTAACGATTATTATTTTTCTTTTATTGGTTGAGAAAAAAATAAGAAAATTTGATTTCCGTGAGGGTGTTACGTTTGAGTAATCGTGGATGCTTAGGAAATTTTAAGTTGGAAAAATGAAAAAGAGTTTCGTCTGTTTTTTTTAATATTTTTAAATTTAATTATTAGGGGTGATAATTTTCTTAAAAAGGGATTGGTAGATGGAAAATTCAAGAAAAGCAAAAACAGCTTTATTAGTGTTATGTGACATATTAGTTAGTGCTGTTTGTATTACTCTTTCGTTGTTTGTGGTTGAAGGAAATTTAGATTCTTTAAATTTTTATTTTGCCTTTACAATTATTTTGCAAATTTTAGCTTTATTAGTCTTTGGAATTTATAAAGTTAGTATTATTGACAGTTCTTCCGAATTGGCAATAAGAGGCTTGGGATTAATTCTTGCTGATTTGATTGGTTTTTTTATTTGTTATAAAGAAGAACTAGTTTCAGCTCATGGATTTCGGGTCTTTTTTGTTTTTATGAATCTTTCCTATTTTGGTTTGATTGGTTATAGGTTTTTTATCGTTATTTAATGTATGCAAAGAACAAGAGACAATTTGGTTTTATAGATGGAAATGGTTTCCATGATACTAGACGAAGAGCTTTAGTTTATGGAGCTGGTAAGATTGGAAAGACTTTGGCACTTCAATCAAAGAAAGGAGAACTCCGTTATAATGTCATAGGTTTTATTGATGATGATAAAGAAAAGCAAAAATCTTTGATTTTGAATTATCCGGTTTATGGTGGAGTAGAATCTATCGGAAAAATTGTTAAAATGACGCAGTCAGATGTTCTTATTATTGCAATTACTCAGTTAACTGCTAATAAAATACAGAAGGCTGTTGTTTCGGCTAATGAAGAAAAAGCAAAAGTTAAGATAGTTCCTAGTCTTTTTGAAATTTCAACTGGAGATAAGCAATCAATTGATTTAAGAACGATTGATTTTACTGATTTATTAGGCCGAGAATTAGTTTTTATTGATAAAATGCCTATTAAGGGTTTATTAGAAAATAAAATTGTTCTTATAACAGGTGCTTGTGGTTCAATTGGATCTGAAATTAGTCGCCAAGTTAAGAGTTACAACCCAAGCAAACTTCTTCTTTTAGATATTGATGAATCAGGTCTTCATGATAATGCTTTAAGGTTGCTAGATTATAAGGCAGAATGGTCAGATAGCGTTGTTCCAATTCTTTGTGATATAAAAAATAATGAAAAATTAAATGGCTATTCGCTAAATCGAGTGGGTAGAACTACATGATAGTAGCCTTTGGAAGTTGAAGATCTCCACAAACAAAGTAAATCATAGACATGAAATTATTCATGTTTTTGAAACCTCTTGCTCTTCGTTTAATTAATCCTATAACAGAATTAAAACCTTCGAGTAACACATTGGTTTTTCTGGTATCGAAGTAATTGAGAATCTCCACTGCATTACGTGTAAGAGACTTTCCAACTTTTTGGATTTCTCTGATTCTACTATTCGACATTTCCAAACACAGACTTTCAAAAGCTTC
>JBAYZQ010000217.1:0-3797 GCA_041672385.1 Sphaerochaetaceae bacterium
AGTTTTATTGTTACCTCTATTCAACGGTTTTCTGGGCTAATTGGTTTAATTAGTCTTCAAATGATTGGGGTTATAGCAAATTTCTTTGCCGCAAGAGAATATGGGAAAATACCTTGTAGATCTACAATTGACTTTGATCCAAAAAGAAATCTTTTTGTGGTGATGAAAGAATATCTTTCATCGCCTTTAACGCGAGTTCCTATTTTTATAAAGTGGCTTTATCTTGCTGTTTTTATAGTTTTAAATATGAGTATTCCATTTATGTCAAAAATAATGGGGTTACAGTCAAGTTCTGTTTTACTTTATACGGTGGCCAATGCTTTTGGTTTGACTCTTTCCGGTGTTTTTGGTCGGAAATATTCAGATAAAATGGGAGCAAAACCTTTAATCATTATTTTCTCATGGGTCTTGCTTGTAATTATCCTTTTATGGATGTTTACACCATCTTCAGTAAGTGTTATCTTTTTCTTTTTATTAGGATTTTGTTATAATTTTGCATTGGGAGTTTTGATGATTCTTTCTTCTAAATTGGTCGTTTCTATTATGCCCGATGAGGGGGTTATTGCTTTTAATTCAATGAATAATTTTGGAATTGCCATAATTGCAATTGTTGTTGGTGTCTTAAGTGGAATGTTAGTTGATTTAGGAGAAGTTGAAAAAGGGTTTATTTCACTTGGTGGATATAAATTAGGACATGTTTACTCTTTTTGTTTTCTTTTAGCCTTGGTAATAACCACTATTGGTTTGATGTTGACTCTTTCCTACAGAGAAAAAGGAAGTTTGACTACTGGGCAAGCAGCCCAGATTCTATTTTCAGCACATGGACTTAGAGCTTTTTCTGTTATAGAGAAAATTGAAAGAACCAATGACCCTCTTAAAAGAAAGATGCTCCTTATGAATTTAGGTACAAACTTAACAGGAGTTGCAACAAGTGAGATTCGTTTTAAACTGGCATCCCCTTTTTCTCTTGATAAACAAGAAATAATAAGGGCTCTTGGAGATAAGCCTAGAAAAGCTCTAGTAGGAGATTTGGCTAAGATAGCATTGAATGATGATTCTTATGTTCAAATGGATGCTATAGGAGCTTTAGGAGGTTATAAAGATGACCCAGTTGCTGAAGAGGCTTTAGTGTATCTTCTTGATTGTAAATGGTCTTCAGTTAGGTCTATGGCCAGTAAGAGTCTTTCGAGATTTACAGATAGCAGTAAGTATTTGGACCGAATAAATGATTTGTCTTTGAAAAGTAGACATATTGATGAAGAACTTGATTATTTAATTGCTAAAAAAAATCTTGATAAAGAAGGCCTATTTTTCCAGGATTTCTTTGTTTCTGTTATTCAAATGCATAGTAATTCTTATAGGCAGACGCGCTATGCTCTTTTAGCAAGTTTTTTAAAATTTGGATCTCCAAGATTGGCACATCTCTATGAATTGATGAATATTGGAACTGTGGATGACTTTCTTCTTGATTTTCTTCCTGAGGCCCGAGACTTAGAAGAAGTTGATCAGAATTACGATAAATTGTTTGTAGCTTTTAAAGAAGAAAATAAAGCTTTTATTCTTGAGTTTGTTTTGAATATGCTGAGAAAAACTGATGTAAGTAGCAACAGCAGTATGGAGAATTTACGATTGGGTATTTTAAAAGCTGAAAATATGAATATTAATGCTTTTGATGTTCAAGATTTACTTGCAATTTTGTATTTCGGTTACAGCCTAAAGAAAAACTCAAAGTGAGAGTTTACCCCAGGAAAAAAGTCTGTTATACTAAGGCCTAACAAAAGAGGCTAAGAATGAAATTTAACGATTTGTCAAATTGGGGAGTTGATCTTAAAGAAACCTTTTCGCGTTTTGTTGATGACAAAGATTTTTATATCTCCTGTTTACGTACTTTTACCAGTGAGGAAGGTTTTGTAGTTTTGGAAGAAGCTATGGAAAAGAAAAATTATCAAAGGGCATTTGAAGTTGCGCACAGTTTGAAAGGTCTTACAGGTAATTTGGGGTTGACCCCTCTTTATGAAAGTATTTGTGTTTTGGTTGAGAGTTTCCGACATGAAGACTATTCATGTGTTAAAGAAGAGTATGAAAAAGTGATTGAGAAAAAAGAAGAATTTTTAGAAATTATGAAAGATTAATAATTTATTAAATAGTCAAAAAAGTATTTATCCTGCTTTATAAGTAGGAGGAAAAAAGGCAATGAAGTATTTTAAAAAGAAATACTTTCTTTTGGCCTTTTTTTTGTTATTCGTTTTGTGGTTTTTATTATTAACCTGTACAGAGAAACCAACTGTTGATCCTGAGAATCTAATAATAATGAGTTGGAACGTCCAAAATTTAATGAATGGAAATCTCGATGGCTATGAATATGATGAGTACAAACCTGGAGAAACTTGGGATGAAAATGATTATTTAAGTCGTTTAAAGATTATTGGAAAGATGTTAATATCTTTCAAAAAAATACCTGATATAATAGTTCTTCAAGAAGTAGAAAATGAAAGCGTTGTTAAAGATTTGGTCGATAAGGTTCTTTTTGTTAAAGGATTTTGTAACTATGCAGTAGCTAGAGAGGCTACAGGTGCAATTTCAATTGCAGTAATAAGTAAAATTCCAATAGAAAAATGTATAGTTCATGCTGTTGAAGAAGCTCGACCTGTGCTAGAAGCTGATTTTGTAACCAAAAAAGGGCCTTTGATAGTTTTTGCTATTCACGGAGCCTCTAGACTTAATGGAGTTGAAGAAGCTGAAAGGCTACATCTTAAAACCTTTAAAGTAATAAAACAGATAATAGAATATCGTCATAAGACAAATGCAAGCGAAGCTATTGTTATCGTAGGAGATTATAATACAGACACTTCACTTTCGATTGATAAAGATTATGAAGGGCCAAAAGCCTTGCTAACTGTTAAAGATGAAATTTCATATCAAAGTGAAGAAGAAGGTAGTTTAATTGTTACGGGTTCGCCTGTAATGATAAAAAGCAATAGATCTTTTTGGTATTCCTTCTGGTTGGATAATTGCATTCTAAAAGACAGTAAAGGTTCTTATTTCTATGAAAAATGGTATTCCTTTGATAATATCCTATGTAATGGTTGCCTTTTTGATGATACTGGTTGGGAGTTTAAAGATGCCGGTGTAATTTCAAATGGGAAATTATTAAAAGAAAATAATATTCCTTTTAATTGGGATTTAAAATTAAAACAGGGTATTAGTGATCATCTTCCAGTTTGGTTAGAAATTGAATAAAAATCGATAAAAAAAGTAAGAAAACTTTTTATTCGATAACTTTTTATTGAAATTTTACAATTGTTGTGTAATAATCCATACTTGTAGTAATTTCTAGAATATTGGAGGTTTTATGTCTGAAAAGAAAGAATTAAAGTTTTCAGATTCGTTGGTTGAATTTATTAACGAATGGAAAGATAAGCCCGGTAATCTAATCATGGTTCTTCATAAAGTACAAGGAGAAGTTGGTTACATTTCACGGGAAGCGGCTGATAAAGTTTCAGTAATGCTTGATGTTCCTTTGTCAAAAATTTGGGGAGTTGTAACTTTTTATCACTTTTTCAAATTAACTAAACCTGGTAAACATAATATCCAGGTGTGCTTAGGTACTGCTTGTTATCTAAAAGGTGGAGAAAAGATTCTTGAAGAATTGGAAAAACTATATAACCTTAAGATTGGTGGTATGACTAGCGACGAGAAGTATTCCCTTGAAGCTGTTAGATGTGTAGGTTGCTGTGGATTGGCTCCTGTAATGACAGTTGATGGTGAAGTTTTTGGTAAAGTTACCAAAGAGCAAG
>JBAYZQ010000218.1:0-3768 GCA_041672385.1 Sphaerochaetaceae bacterium
ATCAGGTGTTATTTTCACTTGTAGTGTTTTAGCTATTAGTGGAAGTTTAAAGAGTTTTGATTTGGTTTTTGCTATGACCGGAGGTGGTCCTGTAGATTATACTTCTGTTATGGCTCTTTATATGTACAAACAAACCTTCACTTTTAATAATTATGGTTATGGAAGTGCTGTTTCAATTATTATTGTATTACTAAGCGTAGGCTTGATTACTTTAGTAAATAATATTTATAAAAAAGCACAAAAGAAATATAACTAGGAGGAAAATATGAGTAGTAGCATGAATAAAGTTTCACTTAAAACTAGAATAATTTCTTATATAATACTTATTCTATTTACCGTAATAACCATTTTTCCTTTTATTTGGATGACCTACTCGTCCTTCAAACTTAAAGGTGCAATTTCAATGGATCCTTTAGGATTACCGAAAAATCCAACTTTGGCCAATTACCAAAAAGCCTTTAAATTTGGGCATATGGGAATTTCTTTTTTAAATAGTTTAATATACAGTTCCATTTCTACTGCTGGAGCGGTAATGTTATCCGTTTCAATTGGTTTTGCATTAACCAAGTTTAAATATAGAAGTGCAAAAATTTTTATGGGTTTTTTTACCATGGGGTTGTTAATAACTGTTAACTCCGTTATTACACCATTATTTATTATGGAAACAACAATAGGTATATATAATACTTATTTGGGAGTAATATTACCTTATATTGCATTTGGACTACCTATGGCGGTATTGATTTCTTGCTCTTTTATTAGAGGGATACCCAATTCCTTAATTGAAGCAGCAATTATTGATGGTTCAACTTACATTCAAATATTTTGGAAAATTATTGTTCCAATCAGTACCCCCGTAATAGCTACTAATGCTGTGTTAAATTTCCTAGGAAATTGGAATGAATTTTTAATGGTGTTTACATTAACTAGCGGACAAGAAAAAAGAAGTTTACCAGTTACTATAAATTCTTTCGCTGGAAGGTTAGTGTCTGATTATGGATTACAATTCTCAGCATTGGTTATTGGTACTATTCCGATGTTTATTTTCTATATTTTATTACATGATAAATTATTAGCTGGATTTGGAGAAGGAGCAATTAAAGAATGACAAAGTATAAAATTGAAGTGTGCTTAGAAACTGTTGAGTCAGTAATAAGAGCAGAAAAAGGTGGGGCAGACAGAGTAGAATTTTGTAGTGATCTCTTTGAAGGGGGGCTTACCCCAACTCTGGGAGCTTTTAAAATAGCAAAAAGAATATGTAAAATTCCTATGAATGTTATGATTAGACCACGAGGTGGAGATTTTTGTTATAGTGATGTTGAATTTGAAGTAATGAAAGAAAATGCTCATATCTTCAAAGAAGAAGGGGCAAACGCTTTGGTATTTGGTATTCTTACTCCCAAGGGAGAAATAGATGAAGAAAGAACAGCTATACTAAAAGAAATCGCCTCCCCTCTTCCTATAACATTTCATAGAGCAATAGACATGACTCGCAATGCAAAAGAATCTATTGAAATATTAAAAAAGTTAAAAGTTGAAAGAGTCTTAACTAGCGGATTAGAATCATCAGTTATGGAGGGTATCTTAACCCTTAAAAAAATGATAGAATGGGCTGGTGATGATTTAATTGTTATGCCAGGTTGTGGAATAAATGAAAGAAATTTTGGATTTATAAAACAAGAACTTAAAGCTCAAGAATATCACATATTCCTTCAAGAGGAAGAAAATTCAAAAATGGAATATCGCCCTACGGATATTTATATGGGAGGATTGCTCAGACAAGCTGAGTTTTCTATTCCTCGTACAAGCATTAGTAGAGTTAAAAATATTAGGAGTTATTAATCGTGGCTAATGGGAAATATCAAAAAGCAACTAATAATATTTATATTCTTCAAAAACTCAAACAAGGGAATTTTTCAAGAAAAAAAATAGGTATTGACCTTGATTTGCAACCATCTACTGTTACTTATGCAACTTCAAGAATGCTGGAAGAAGGGTTAATAGAAGAAAAAGGGAGCCTTGAAAATTCTCAAAAAGGAAGAAAACAAAAATTACTTGGATTAAATGGAAATTATGGTTGTGTAATGGGTATTGAACTATTAGTTGATCATTTCAGAGCCATTGTTCTTAATTTTTCTGGAGAAAAAATTTTAGAAGAATCACAAAATTTTAGTGAAGATTTTATAAAAGAAGAAAAAGGTAGCGTTCAAAGATTTGAACATATTACCACCTATACTCTTGAATTCTTAGCAAAGAAAATTCCTAATCAAAAAATTTTGGGTGCATGCATTGGTATTGCTGGAATTATTTCTAAAAATGGAAAATATATTCATTCAAGTTGGACTCAAGGTTTATATAATTATGATGCTACAAAGTTTTTATCAACTTTTTGTTACCCCATTTTTTTTGAAAACGATGCTAACTGTGCTGCTGTAAGTAAAATAAATAGTGAAAATGATACTTGTATTTACACAATTGTCCAGCGTTATTCTCAGAATGAGGTACCAAAAAATGTTCCAACAATTGGAATTGGTATGGGAATTATTATTGATGGACATTTAAGAAAAGGTTGGAATTCTAAAGCTGGAGAATTTAGAAGTACTATGTATCATGGAAAAATTCTTGAAAAACAGCTTGCAATTTCAAACATGGAATTAGCTTCCATGGAAGAAAGTAAAAAAACACAAAAAGAATTTATTCGAGAACTCATAGGTAATTTGTTCTTTGCAAAAGGTATTTTAGATCCAAGAACAATATATTTAGGAGGAATTATTTTAAAATGGAAAAAGGAATTTGAAAAAGTTCTAGAAAATGATTTCCCGAACGAAAAGAATTTATTTGATAAAAATGTTTTTACAATGATTAAAGAACCCGGAGAGGATGTAAAAAAAGGAGCTAGCCAATTATTGTTAAGTAGCTTCTTTAATTTGCCATCCGTAAATAATCAGTCTATTGGCTGGGAAGATGAAATATCTCCTTTGGTAAAAGAACTTTAAAACAAGAGGTTATTAAAAATGAAGAAAAGGGTTTTTGTTGGTGGATTCCATCATGAATCAGATACCTTCAATCCGATTATTACTGGAAAGAATGATATCAAAGTTAGAAGAGGTCAAACTTTACTGGATATGAACACAAAAAGTGCTTGTTGCGGTATTATTTCAGAATTGCAAAATAATAATATTGAAATTATTCCAAGTTTACTTGCAGGCGCAGTTCCCAATGGTGAATGGGATAAAGATTATTATTTACAACTTAAAACTGAATTTCTAGACATTTTAAAAAAAAGTATGCCTTTAGATGGAATTTGTTTAGCTCTTCATGGATCTATGAGAATTAAAGAAATTGGAGAATGTGAAGGTGATTTACTTAAAGAAATTAAAAAGATAGCACCAAAAACACCTTTAGTGGCTTCTCTTGATATGCATTGCACATTTACTAAAGCCATGTTCGATAATTGTGATGCATATGTTGGTTATAAATGTGCTCCACATACTGATGAATTTGAAACAGGACAACAAGCTGTTCAAATGCTACTAGAAGAAATGAAAACTGGGAAGAAACCTAAGATGAGTGCTGTAAGACTTCCATTCTTGGTAGCTGGTGAACAAAGTGAAACTTCAGTTGAACCAATGAAAAGCTTTACTCAACTCTTAAGAAAAATTGAAAAAGATAATAGTGAAGTATTGGCTGCATCAGTATTAATGGGATTTCCTTGGGCAGATACAAAAGTTAATGGAGTAACACTTTTAATAGTAACTAAAACTGACC
>JBAYZQ010000219.1:0-3691 GCA_041672385.1 Sphaerochaetaceae bacterium
CATTCATGATGGAGAAAGCTTCTTTAGCAGCTACTACTAAGTCTTTTCTTCCTTCTTGAATCTTTGGATCATCGTAAGATGCTTTCCATACTGGTAATTGAAGATTAGAGTAGGTGTCTTGAACTTCTTTACTACATAGATAAAGAGCATATTTTAAAGCTGCATCTGGATTAGTTGTTTTTGAAACTACTGCTAGTCCCATTGATCCGCTCATTGCTGCATCTTTCTTTATGCCTTTTGCTCCTGGAAGAACCATTATACCTACATCATCAGGACTAATTTGGCTTTCAGCTGGATCTTTTGCCAATGCATACATGTATGACCAATTAAGTGTAAAAGCAGCATCTCCACTTGAGAATACTCTTCTTACGTCTTCTTCAAGGTATTCCAAAGAACTTTCGTTAAGAAGACCATCATTCTTTAGTTTAACTAGATAATTAAGGGCTTTAAGTCCTCCGGTTGAGTCTAGGCTATATTCACCTTTCTCATTTTGGAATGTTCCACCATAGGCTTCAAGTATGTTAGAATAAACACACATAAGTGCTTCTGCTTGAGCTAAACTAAATACAATAGGTTTATCAACAATTTTTTTGTCTTTAATGGTTTTTGCCATAGAGTATAATTCTTCAAGACTTGTTGGAGGATTGTCGAATCCCGCTTTTTTCAACATTGATTTGTTATAATACAAATACATTGAATCCAAGAACCATGGTAAACCAATAACGTTTCCACCTTTGGTTACAAAATTCCATCCACCATTAAGAATTCCATCTTTGTAGGATTGAGGAATCATAGCGGAAATATTGTTTAGTAATTGTTTTTGATTGTATTCTGCAAACCAAATATCATCTACTAAAACAACATCATATGGTGTTTTTGAGCCATAGGCTAGTAAAGTTTTGTTTCTAAGTTCTTCATATGGAACAAACTCAGTTTCAACAACAATGTTTGGATTTTCTTTCATAAAATCTGCTGTCATTTCGTTAACATTTTGTTCTGAGTAAGCTGCTTGTGCCATTCCTAGAAAGTGTAGAGTAATTGTTTTGCTTTCTGGTGTATCTTCAGCCTGTGCAGTTGCAAATATTGGCATTACCAAACACATGGTAACCAATAACATAATTAATAATTTTTTCATAAAAACCTCCCTTTTGATTTTCATTAATTTTAGTCTAAGATTGAAAATAGGATTTCGCAAGTAGCATTTTTTATGCTACTTCTTAAAGATCTTTTTTTGTTGACCTTCTTGTTTATAAGGTCAATAATAACTTAAATGAAAAAAATAATTTTCTACTATGTGTTAATTATTATTATTATTTCTTCAATTCCTATTGCTTTTGGTATGTTTAGTTCCAATGATAAAGAGGGCTTAGTTACTGTTAATGTTGCTTATCAAACGAATTTTGCTGGGGCTGCTATTATTGCTGTAGATAAAAATATGGGATATTTTGAGCAAGAAGGATTGAATGTAAATCCAGTACCTTTTATTTCTGATCCTTCAGAAATTTCAGTTATGAATTCGGGTGATGTTCAGTTTGGCTTTTTTAGCTCTGAGACTGCTTTATACAACAAGAGAAACAATATAAAGTTTATATATTTTCAAAATATTGGGAATTCAGAGGCAATTATTACCAATAAAAATCTTAAAATTGAAAATATTAAAGATCTAAAAAATAAAATTGTTGCTACTTCATTGGGAACTTCTTGTGAAACTTTTTTAAAACTAGCATTTAAAGAAGCGGATGTTGATAAGAATTCAGTAAAAATTATTAATATGGACATGAATGGGTGTTTAACTGCTTTGCTAAAAAATAAAGTTGATGCAATTTGTGTTTCAGATTCTTATATTTTTAAGTTAAAAGAGAAGATGGGTAACGATTTCCAAATTTTACTAAAAGCTTCAGATTTTTCAGATAAATTTTGTTCTGTTAATAGTTGGGCTGTTACAAAAGAATATTTATTGGCTAATCAAAAAACTGTAGATTCTTTCACAAAGGCTATTTCGAAATCTCTTGATTATTGGAATACACATGAAAGGCAAGTAGCTGTTTGGACGGCAGAATTGTTAGAAGAAGATTTTTTATTTGTTGATGAAGAGATTTTTTCCTATAAAATTTTAGGATCTAAGGAATTGAAAAAGGCTATTGTGGATGGGTCGATAAAAAAATGTTATGAACTCCAAAAGGAAAGCATCTTAAATTCGCAGGAAAAATACCAAACAACTTTTTCAAATGATATTATTATTTGGGATTATATGAATGATGCTATTGAATAAGGGAAAAAGAAGGAAAGTATGCTTTTAGGGATTTTTATTTTATTTTCTATTAATATTTTTCTAGTTTGCTTCTTTTCCAAAGGTAAGAAATCAATTTTGCCTGTTCTAATGTATTTGAATTTTTTAGTTCTATTAAGTGGTTTTTATATTTACTATTTGAAAACTGGTGGGTTGTTAATTAAAAATCAAAACTTAATTTTTGGTAATAGAGCTTTAAATCAATATTTTATAAATTTACCAATTGGTTACAATAGTCTTTCTGGGGTTATAGCATTGGGAAGGTTGTTTTTTTGTTTATTTTTTATTCTGTTTGCTATACAAAAAAATTATAATGCTAATTTGTTTTTCAAAAAGAGATTATATTTTTACCTAATTATTATTGGACTTATTGTAATTTGTTTTATTTTTTCAGTTCCTGCTGTTTTAACTTTTTTGGTGCCTTATAAATATAGAACTCAAGAATTTATTGTTAAGACGATTGATATAATCATGTATACGTATTTAGCTGCTGGTTTGATTCTTCATTTTATAGAGTATTTTAATATTCATTTTGATTATATAAAAAACAGGCAACGTTTGTTGGTTTTTTCACAAATTCTTCTTTCGATACAATTTCTTTTTTTCTCAAAACTTGAACCTATTACGGTTTTTCAAAATTATTCAAGTATTATTTATCCTTCTGATTTTTCTCCTTTTATTGGAGGAAGAATTGAGAATTTCTGGGTTTTAGTGATGTCTTTTTGTTTTATTTCAACTTTGTTAAATGTTATTCAAAACTGGAGATATTATAAGGTTTATTATGATAGGGCAAAAAAAGAGTTAACAATTAGTGAAAAGGTTGATTCTGCAAGTATTTCTTCTTCAATTTTGATTCATGGATTAAAAAATCAGCTTTTAGTTTCTGAAGTTTTAATCAAGAGTTTAAAAGATCAACTTAAAAAATCAGAGAATAAAGATGTTCCAGAAGAATTGGTAAAAACGGTAGTTCAATTAGATGAAAATCAGGAATGCATTCAAAAAAGGCTCGATATTTTATATAAATCCTTTATTCAAGTTAAAACAAAATTGGTTCCAACAGATGCTTATTCTCTTAGAGATACTACTTTAGAAAAAGTAAAATCAAAAGTTAATTGCCCTCATATTTATTGGAAAATAAGAAAGGGTACTTTATTGTGTGATGAAAATTTACTTAGTGAGGCTCTTAGTAATCTTATTTGTAATGCAGTTGAAGCCTGTGAAAATGTTCCAATTCCAATAATAATGGTTAAGCTTTTATTTTTAAGAAAGAATACCGTAATTACGGTTTCTGATAATGGTTCTGGAATTCCAAAAGAATTAAAAGGAAGAGTATTCCATCCTTTTACTACTACAAAGAATTCTTTAACAAATTGGGGAATGGGACTTTGTTATAGTAAAATG
>JBAYZQ010000220.1:0-3683 GCA_041672385.1 Sphaerochaetaceae bacterium
TCGAATTGTTACATCTGACGCTAATTGGGAAGATTGTATTATTTCCTTAAAAAATGCTTTCTTAGCAAACTCCAAACAAAAATAGAACAATATTAATTATATTGTTCTATTTTAACACTTAGTAAAACCTATCAAACTTTTATTTCAGCACCTTCAAACCTGAGAGTTTCAAAATAATCATCAATGGTTTGAGCACGTCGAATTAATTTTATATTTCCATCAGTTTGTAATAAATATTCTGCGGGTCTTAATTTTGCATTATAATTGAATCCCATAGAATGCCCATGAGCTCCTGTGTCATGTATAACAAGAGTATCTCCTGCATTTAATTCAGGAAGTAATCTATCAATGGCAAATTTATCATTATTCTCACAAAGAGACCCAGTTACATCATAAATCTTATTTTTGTCAATTTTAGTTTTTCCAAGAACACTTATATGATGATAAGCTCCATAAAGAGCAGGTCTCATTAAATCTGCCATACAAGAATCAAGTCCAGCATAAGTTTTATACTTATGAGTTACATGTCTTACTTTTGAAATAAGGTAACCATAAGGTCCTAATATATATCTGCCTAATTCAAATGAAATTTCTAAAGGATCTAAATTATTTTTTACTATCAAATCTTCATATAAATTTTTAATTTGATTACTTACATATTCTAAATCCATATCTTTTTGTTCTGGTCGATAAGGAATACCTATTCCACCACCAAGATCTACGAAATCAATTTTTACACCTGCGTCATTATAAATCTTATTAACTAAGCTGAAAATCATATGAGCTGTTTCAATAATAAAATCAGCTTCCAATTCATTGGATGCTACCATAGTGTGAAGGCCAAAATGTTTAACACCTTTTTCTTTCATAATTTTAAAACATTCAACAACTTGATCTTTTGTAACACCATATTTGGCTTCTACTGGATTTCCAATAATTACATTACCAGTTCGATCTGGACCTGGATTGTACCTAAAACATATAGTCTCAGGAATACAACCAATAGCTTCTTCCATTGCATCTATATGTGAGATATCATCTAAATTAATAATAGCTCCCAATTCATATGCTCGCTTGAATTCAATATCGGGAGTGTCGTTACTTGTCATCATTATCTTATTTCCAGATAATCCACATTTATTTGATAATTCTAATTCTGGTAATGATGAACAATCTGCTCCAAACCCCAAATCAAATAATCTTTTCATTATTGATGGATTAGGACACGCTTTTACTGCAAAATAATTTATAAAGGAAGGTGCCCATTTAAATAAATCAATAAAATTTTGGGCATTTTCAATAATTGCTTTTTCATCATACAAATAAAATGGAGTTGGAATATCTTTTATTAAATTTTGTAATTCTTTTTCTTCTAGTGGTAAATTTTTTAAACTCATTACATGTTTTCCTTTATTGATGCAATTGCTTTTACAACATTTTCTCTATGACCATAGGATGATACTCTAATATACGATTCTCCAGCAGGTCCAAAGCCAGAACCTGGAGTTACAACTACATGACAAACTTTTAATAAGAAATCAAAGAAATCCCAGCTTGTCATATTATTTGGAGCTTTTGCCCAAATATAAGGTGAATTAATACCACCATAACAAGTTAAACCCACGCTCTCTAATCCTTCTTTAATTATTGCTGCGTTATCCATATAATAGTTAACTAAAGTTCTACAATCTTTATAACCCTGCCCGCTTAAAGCAGCAAGTCCTCCTGCTTGAGCAATATTAGAAGCACCATTAAAGAATGTACATTGGCGACGATTCCACATTGAATTTATTTGACCAGCTTTACTATCTTCAATAATTAATTCTTTAGGAACTATTGTCCAACCAAGTCTAACACCGGTAAAACCCGCATTTTTACTGAAACTATTTATTTCAATAGAGCATTCTTTTGCCCCTTCAACTTCATAAATTGATCTAGGTAATTTTTCATCATTTACATATTCACAATAAGCACTATCAAAAATAATTATTGATTTATTAGCTCTTGCATAAGAGACAAACTTTTTTAACTGTTCATGATTCATTACAGCACCTGTTGGATTATTAGGAGAACATAAATATATCAAATCAACTTTAGAATCTGGAACTTCTGGTATAAAACCATTTTCTTCATTACAGGATAGATATACAAAGTTATTGTAACCTCCTTTTTCTGCATCAAAACCTAGAGTTCTTCCACCTATTACATTTGAATCAACATAAACTGGATATGCTGGATCTTGTATTGCAATAATATTGTCTTTTCCAAATAATTCTTGAATATTTGCAGCATCAGCTTTTGCGCCATCACTGATAAAAAATTCTGTTGAATCTAATTCAACACCATATTTTGTATAATATTTTGCTAGACCTTTTCTTAAGGAATTATCTCCCTGTTCATCACCATAACCTGAATAAGTTTCTCTATTTGATAATTCATCTAGTTTAGCTTTCATAGCATTAACTAGGCTTAAAGGTAGGCTTTCTGTTGTATTTCCAATACCTAACTTCATAAGTTCTATACCTTCATTTTCAGAAAGGTATTTATTAGTTCTTCTCGCTATTTCAGGAAAAAGGTAACCCGCTGCCAATTTACTAAAGTTTTTATTTATAGTGGCCATTAAAATCTCCTAAGCTCTAAAGTTTGATAAAAGAGGATTGTTTTCTAGTTCTTCTAAAATATGGTATAATTTTTGTCTATGTGCTTCATCTTCGAAGGTACAAAGAGGAAGTCTGAAACTTTCCTTGCACCAACCATATTTAGCTAATGCAGTTTTAATTGGAATTGGGTTAGTTTCTATAAAACAGGCCTTAAAGAAATCTGCTAGTATAGCTTCAAGCTTTCTAGCTTCTTTAAGTTTTCCCTCAAGGCCATAATTAACCATATCACTCATTATTTTAGGAAAGAGGTTTGAGGCAACGGAAACAACTCCATCTCCCCCCAAGCCAACTAAATCAAGAGAAATATTATCATCACCAGAAAGAACAATGAAATCTTCAGGAGACTTTTCTACTACTTCTTTCATTTGAATTAAATCACCACTTGCTTCCTTAACCCCTATGATATTTGGACAATCCTTAGCTAGTTTAATTAGAGTAGCAGTTTCAATATTAACACCTGTTCTACCTTTAATATTATAAACAATACAAGGTATATCAACGCTATCAGCAATAGCTTTAAAATGAAGGTAAAGACCTTTTTGATTGGGTTTGTTGTAGTATGGGTTTACCAATAATACAGCATCAGCTCCAACACACTGAGCATGCTTAGATAGTCTAATTGCTTCAGTTGTAGAGTTGCTACCTGTTCCAGCTATAACTGGAACTCTTTTGTTGGTATAATCAACAGTTAATTGAATCACACGATCATGTTCATCATGAGATAATGTAGGAGATTCCCCTGTAGTACCACAAGGAACCAACCCACTTATACCATTATTAATCTGGAAATCAATCATCTTTTTAAGAGCATCGGTATCCAAATTATCTTTTTCTGTAAAAGGTGTTACCATTGCAGTAAAAACACCATGAAATTTAGAAGTATTAAACATCTTTTATCTCCTTATTTTTATTTATTAGGGTCTCTACAAAATCATCTAAAGTAAAGAAACCTTTTTTATTAATTAACCAACTGGCAGCTAAAACTGCACCAAGGGCAAACCCATCTCTTGTTCTTGCTCTGTG
>JBAYZQ010000221.1:0-3679 GCA_041672385.1 Sphaerochaetaceae bacterium
AATGGCATCATTGTTTGACGGTTCCGGCGGCTTTCCCCTTGCAGGTTTGCTTGATGGCATAAAAACGCTTTGGGTGTCTGAAATTGAACCGTACCCGATAGCGGTAACAAAAGAAAGGTTTAATGTGCATAATGAAATACAAGTATAAAATATCCCAAATGTACAACAACGGCAAAACATTTTGTATTGTTGAAAGCACAGAATTAAACGGTTGTGTAGCACAGGGCGACACTGTTGAAGAAGCCCTGAAAGAATTTGAGCAAAACGAGCTGGAATGGCTTGAATCGGCTAAGGAACACAACATACCCATACCCGAAAGAAAGGTTTAAGGAGGTGACAGCATGAAACCGCCCGAACTATACCAGCAATTCACAGACAATGAACTCTTGATATATTTTACCCTGAAAAAACACTACCCCGATTTGCTTTTTGACGAGGATATTAAGCAAATAGCCGCGATGGGATTGTGGCGAGCCTGTAACAATTACAATCCGAGCAAGGGAGCATTTTCAACCTATGCTGTGAATGTAATTTACAGGCAAGTACAAAGACACTTGTTTTTGGAATGTCGCCGCAACAAGCACAACACATATACGTTTATATCGCTTGACGACAATGTTTACACGGACGATAAAGGTGTCAGCGTTAAAGAAAAAATTGCAGACAAAGACGCTTTGAGCGACTTTGAAGAAGCTGAAACACGCATTGACTTTACAGTGTTTTGCAACCGCTTGAAACCGTCACAGCGTAAAGTCGCGGAAATGCTGGTAAACGGACGCACAGTAAAAGAAGTTGCATCACAGCGCGGTATATCCAACAAGCGTGTGTATCAGATAGTGGACGAGATAAAAGAACTATGGAATGAAAGGATGGTGGAATATGCGAGATAACCCCGCAAAAGCTAATAAAGGGCAAGTCTTTGAAATCATTATAAAACAGCAGAACGAGATTTACAAGCGACGAGGTATAGCCAACATCCAAAAGATATGTACGCCTTGGAAGGTCATACGCAACGGCAAGGACATTGTTTCGGCTTTCCCTGAAGAAAAGAGTACGCTTGACTTTCGAGGCACGGTCAAAGGCGGTATTCCCGTTTCGTTTGATTGTAAGGAAACGGAGGATGAAAACGGGTTACCACTGAAATATATTAAGCAGCACCAAGTTGATTATATCAGATATGCCCTTGTGCTTGACGAAGCATCGTTTATCCTCTGCTACATAAAACCGCTTAATAAATATTATGCCATAAATGGTTATAGTGTAATTGAATCGTGGGATAAATGGCAAGCAAACAAAGGCAAGCGAGGGTATAACACGATTCCAATTGAAAAAATGATTGAAATAAAACCCAGCAACGGAAATTATTGTGATTATTTGCCAGCTTTAGTGTTCAGCAGGTGTTAACCTATGCTTTGATGAGGTCTAAAATATCTGAAGATATGGCGATGAAATATTCGGATGTAAAGTTAAAATAGTAAAGGATAAATAATGCTTATAGAATCCATTGGCATAATCGCCTCAATAATATTCATCGTATCATTTACATACTCGGACGAAACGAAAATGCGGTCAATTAACCTAATCGGCGGCATGATATTCCTTGCATATGGCGTTTTGATACATTCATTCAGCACGGTTTTACTACAGACCGTTATGGCAGGAATACACATATATAAGATTTATAAAATCAAGAAAGGGGTACAATGCAAAAAGAATATTGCATAATGCCAACGTCAACCATGTATGAAACAGAGCGGAGGGACGGATTACACAGGCATGAAGTCTTTTTTGGGTACAACCGTCAGAAATCAATTAAATATGGATTGGTGGTTTTCCTCCCTCCCGAATTACATAACATGAGCGACATGGGCGTACACTTCAACCATGACTTTGACATTGCCTTAAAAAAAATAGGACAGCAAGCCTTTACAGAGCATTATCCCGACATGGATTTTCAAGAAACATTTGGAAAAAATTATCTTTAGGAGGATGTATGACAGGTAAACCATATTACACCGATTACGCAAGACACATTTTCAGGTACTACATACGACACCGCGACGACAAACCGCTTATATTCCATACAGACGCAGAAAAGCTAAACTTTGGCGCAGCACAGCGCGCATTGGGGCGTATGATAGCGTCAGAACGCGTTATTATGGAGGACGTGTACCTTTTACCGTCTGACATGAGAACGAGCGTACAGACCATTGCAGAGCGTTACAAAACAAGCGACAATAACATATGGCAAATAATGAACCGAGCAGAAAAGCTGGTTGCAAAAGAAAGGGGGTTGATATAATGAAAATATATCAAATACACGATATAGGCGGAAAATATGAGGATGCTTGTGATTATATAGTATCATCATATCTACATAAAAAAGCCGCCGAAGCTGCATTGAAAGAACTTATTGAAGCACAGCAAAAGCGTAAAACCGATTATGAATTATGTATGAACTGCCCGATAAACAACTACCCTTTCTATAAAAGGATAAGTCAAAAGCAAATCGATTCTATAAACGCCAAATGCAAAGCATATTGTCCTAAAGGAGACATTGAAGTTGAAAAAAAACCTTTTGATTATTATTGTTATATGTGTAAAAATAGAGCCTTATATTATGAAGACGAAGGGCGGTATGAAATAGTCGAAGTCGATGTGATAGAAGAGGAGGATAATAATGGCTTGTCTTGAAAGTACTATAACCTTGCGCAGCGGTGAATATCGTCCTTGCTTTGTAGATGGCAAAAAGGCGTTGTTTCACAGGTGGGTTGATGAAAATAATTTTGTACCACTTTATCCGATAGGTGGGGAGCAAAAAGTCGGCGGTCCTTTGTTGTTATGCAAGAGTGAAAAGGAAACATATGGTCTTGTTGAACTCGAAAGCGGAGAAATTATAACGGTTTTTCCAAAGTTTATAAAATTCATACCCATGAATTTCAATGAATATTGCTTCGAAGATAAAGGAGAAAAAAACAATGTTAATTGACAGCGGAGAAAAGCAAGAGTTTGACACAGGGGCGGTAAGGGATATACAGAAAGGCAAAGGTCGTTGCGACTTACTGCCGCTTGATGTGATAGCGGATTACGGTCACGACCCACAGCTTGGCTTTATATCACGATTCCAAGAAACGGGTGATGCAAGATATTTGTGGGAAGCGTTTGAGTACATGGTGCCTATCTTGTGGGGAAAGACAATAGAAACAGAGAGAATACCAAATGCTTTACTTGGAGTGGCAATACAGTTTGAAGATGGTGCGGAAAAGTATGGCGATAATAACTGGCGTAAAGGAATACCCGCAAGCAGATACATAGATTCAGCGGTAAGGCATTATCTTAAATGGTTAAGGGGAGACAAAGACGAACCGCATAATAGAGCGTGTGTATGGAACTTGTTGGCGTGTATGTGGACTTGTAAAAACAAGCCTGAATTAAACGATTATGCAAAAACACAGTAAATTGCTATAATAAGATTGAGGGGCAAAATTGCCATAAAGGCGGTTTTGTCCCTTGTTTTATAAAGAAAAGAGGTTGAAAAATGATAGAAGAACACCCCAAGTTATCAGAAAAAGAATTAGCAGAAATCGGTGCGAAAAGCGCGAAAACAAGAAAGGCAATGAGAGCGTCAGGCGGGGCAAGTGCGGGCGACGCTAAAGCATACCTTAATTACATTTTGGAT
>JBAYZQ010000222.1:0-3641 GCA_041672385.1 Sphaerochaetaceae bacterium
CATTAAACTTAAAGCTTTCTTTCTCAATGGAAGAAACCTCTATTAAATCAAGTTGAACACTAATAATAAGACTAGTTTTTGATTTAAAAGCAATAGTTCTTTCTGCTTTAAGGGTTAAGTCAAAAACTCCGTCAATAGTACTTGCACTAAATAATTCTCTCCCGTATAAACTGTTATAAGCATCACTCATACTAGTTGGTCCATGAAGTACTCCAAGAAAATTCAAGTTTAAATTCCACCCTGATTTTAAATATGAATTGTCAAAACTGAAGGCAACGCAGTCTCCCCCGTAAGGGAAGCCAAGATAATCATAAAGATAAAAATAACTTCCTCCTCCACCTATTCGATGAAGTCTCTTTTGGGCAATTATAAAATCAACACGATCTCGTCTATATAAGGCAGGTGAAGTTTTAGCAATTTCAAAAGAAGAAGTATAAATACCCTCAAACATTGAATGAGCATACTCAATTCCACCAATTACTCCCGAAGCTTCAGGTTGAGCTGTTGCAGAATTTTCATTTGCCGTAGTAAATTGATCAATGGTCCCCTGAAAATATAGTTTCCAACCAGGACAAAAAGCCCAATCGGCCTCAAGTGAAGCTAAAGCATTGAACATTGAAGCATTTTCTACATTATGATAAATAGTTGCAGGATTAAAATACCCTAAATTTAAGGCTCCCTCTTTGTTGTAATACATAACCCCACCACTTAAAGCAAATCTTAAGGTTTTTATGGGACTAAATTCTAATCTATGGGTTAAGAATATTCTAAAATCTTCTTCAGGATTTTCCCCTGGTTCTGCTTTGTAAGGGGAAAGAAAAGCAAATAGAGATTCAGCTTTAAAATTAGGTGAAAAATAAACCAAACGATAATAATCTAAATAATCAAGATGATTATCATAAATGAAATTTCCAATATGAGAATTTCCCCACTCTAGTTTATCTCGATTAAAAGAAACGGCCCAGTTATCACCACCAAAGGCTAGTACTCCTCTTTTAGACCAAGCATATTCATTACTCATTGTATTGGTAATTATGTTGGATGAATAATATGGACTATAAAGTAGCATTTGTCCTGTAGCTCCATAGGGAGTATTATAACCAGAATAATAGCAACCAATTGCCGAAGAATATTTGTTAATTGCACTCAGGTCATCTTCTTCGCAGTAAAGACCATAACCAAAAAGAAAGTCCAAATCATAATAAAAGAAATCAGAGCCCACAAATTCAAGAGATAAATTTAACAAAGGTTTCCTATCAACATAAGAAACATTCCAATCTTCATAGCGGTTGAAACTTGAATTTGTATGGGAATAAAATTCAAAATTAAGCTTAAAATCAAGATTTACTCCGGTAATTTCATCAAATTCCCATTTGGTGCCCTTTAGTAGTTCTTTTTCAATTTCTTCAAAAAGTTGTTGCTCTTCCTTTGTTTTTGCATCAATTTGACTTAAAATCATTTTAGCTTCAGCTGTTGTCCAAGGTCGACCTTTTGAAACATTTGCCTTACCTTCAAGAAGAAAAAGAGCATCCATTTTTTGATAAATTGAACTAGTCAGAGGAATTATCCTTTGATTGGGAAGAGATGCAAAACATGAGGAAAAAATTACCAAAATCAAAATAAGGATTGTTATTCTTTTCAAAACTACTCCTTTTAAATCTTAGTAATTTTACTACATAAAAAGATTGATGTCGACATTTGTTTTTTTCTTCTAAAAAACCTAATCAATACAATACCAAGATAAGTCAAGATTTAATTTTTTAGCAAAGTCAAAACCATCTTGCAGTTTTGCAACATCTTCAGGTTTATGTGCATCGCTTGAAGTAGAAATCTTAATATCATAATTATTAGCCATTTCCCAAAACTCCTTTAAAGGATAAGGTTTTCTTAATCCTGTTGGAGTTTTTATTTTTGGTTTTCTTAAGCCATTGCCGTTAATTTCAAGAACAACTTCAGTTTCTTCTGCACATTCTAAAATGGCTCTTGAACAAGAAATCGTCTCTTTGTCCCAAGTTCTATAACTATTGGCAAAAAGATCAGGATGAGCAACTATTAAAAAAAGGCCACTTTGCATAGCACTAATAAGGTTATCTGTATATTTATGAAGAATTAGTTTGCTTTGACTTTGTTTAAAAACCATAAGATCTTCACCATCAATATTTATACAGTGTGAACCAATGATAAGATAGTCAAACCCCAATTCTGAAAGAAGATAATCTTTATAATAAGAATAGTATTGATTTTTTACATCCCAGTCACATTCAGCTCCTAGAAGGATCTTTAGTTTTTTTAAATAGTCTTTTTCTGCTTTATTAACATCTTTAATATAGTTGGGAAATTGAGAATAATCCATTCGAGATTTTCTCCATCGATTTTCTTTAACAGGACAATGTTCACTAAATCCTAAAACCTTCAACCCTGCCTCAACTGCTTTTTCAGCATACTCAAAAATCTCACCTTCCCCATGCCCACAATAATAAGAATGAGTGTGCAAATTAACAAATTGCGGGTCAACATTCCCCGCCTCTTTTTCTCTATTTAGTCTAATCATATAATTTATTTCTTAAAAAAGTCCTTCATCTTCTGAAAGGTTTCTTCACTGATGTCATGCTCCATTTTGCAGGCATCTTTCAGAGCTACAGAATATGTAACTCCTATCTTTTCAAGAAAACGTGCAATATTCAAGTGCTTTTCGTAAGTTTTTGAAGCAATTATATAACCAGTCCTTGTAAGTTGAAGATGATGAGTTTCGTCAATCTCAACCCAGCCCTCTTTTATAAGTTTTTTCATTGCAATACTTACGGATGGTTTTGAATAATTTAAAAACCGAGAAACGTCAACTTCTCTAACTTTATCTTTTTCAAGTCGTAAAATCAAAATAGCTTCAAGATAATCTTCCCTTGATTCTTTTGCCTGCATACTACCACCCTTTATTTATCAATCAAAATAATTTTAACACCTTTATGTTCAAGGCTCTTTATATCCTTTTCACTTAAGCTATCAGTAATAAAGTAGTCAATATCTTCCCAAGGACAAATATTAAAGAGGGAGGATTGTTTTGATTTTGAACTGTCAGATAGTAAGCATACCTTACTTGCACTTTTTATCATCATTTGCTTTGTAAGACACTCATTAATATTTGGTCCAGAAACTCCTTTATTTATATCAAAAGAAGTACACCCCAAAAATAAAAGGTCTGAATTAATATAATCTAAAACTCCCGAGGCAAAACTTCCAATCATTGCTTCATTTTGTTTCCTAACAGCTCCCCCAATAACAATTAATTCAATGTTATCTTCTGAACAAAGCATGTTTGCAATAGGAAGGCTATTGGTAAGAACAGTAAGTGTTCTTTTTATCAAATGGCTTGCTAAAATTGCGGTAGTACTACCACTATCAAATATAATGGTACTACCATCTTCAATCAATTCTAAAGCTTTAGCAGAAATTGCTTCCTTTATTTCCCGTTTTTCATTGATTGTATTTAGAAAAAACCTAGCTTTAGTGCTATCTTCGGGTAAAGAAGCTCCACCATGAGTACGAACAAGAACTCCCCGTTTTGAAAGTTCTTCAAGATCCTTTCGAATTGTTACAGCTGAAACTCCAAAAATACTTACAAGATTATTAACTTCGATATTTTT
>JBAYZQ010000223.1:0-3615 GCA_041672385.1 Sphaerochaetaceae bacterium
TTTTAATAAAACAACTTCAAGTATTGTAGGTGGCCATCAAAGATTAAAGGTATTAAAAGATTGTGGTTTAAAGGAACTTGATTGTGTAATTGTTGAATTATCAATAGAAAAAGAAAAAGCTTTAAACATTGCACTAAACAAAATATCGGGTGATTGGGATAAAGAAAAATTAGCACTATTGATTACTGATTTAGAAGGATTAGATTTTGATGTCTCTTTAACTGGGTTTGATACTGCAGAGTTAGATGATTTATTTAAAGATAGTTTAAAAGATGGACTTGAAGATGATGATTTTGATGTTGATGGTGAATTGAAAAATCCTCCTATAACTAAAAAAAGCGATGTTTGGACACTAGGAAAGCATAGATTAATTTGTGGGGATAGCACAAAAGAAGAAACTTATAATCATCTCATGTGTGATAAAAAGGCAAATCTTGTTGTAACTGATCCTCCATATAATGTTAATTATGAAGGTTCTGCTGGGAAAATAAAAAATGATAATATGGATAGCAATTCATTTTATAATTTTCTATTTGCAGCTTTTGAAAATATTGAAAAAAATATGGCAGATGATGCCTCAATTTATGTATTTCATGCTGATACAGAAGGCTTTAACTTTAGAAATGCTTTTAGAAATGCTGGTTTTTATCTTTCAGGAACATGTATTTGGAAGAAACAATCACTTGTACTAGGTCGATCTCCCTATCAATGGCAGCATGAACCTATTTTATTTGGTTGGAAAAAGAAGGGTAAACATAAATGGTTTACAGGAAGAAAGGAATCGACAATTTGGGAATTTGATAAACCAAAAAAAAGTGCTGACCATCCTACAATGAAACCTATTGCTTTAATAGCTTATCCTATTATGAATTCCTCAATGAGTGGAACTATTGTTTTAGACCCATTTGGAGGCAGCGGTAGTACTCTTATTGCAAGCGAGCAAACAGATAGAATTTGCTACACTTGTGAAATTGATGAGAAATATTGTGATGTAATTATAAAAAGATATATAGAGTTAACAGGCTCTAGTGAAAAGGTATCTGTTGAGAGAGATGGAATTTTTTATCCCTACAATGAACTAATAAATGAGGAAGAGTGTGATGAACAATTGGAATGTAATTAACACCCTTATTATTTCTGTGTTTGGCTCTAGTGGTTTAATAATATGGTTTCTAAATAGGGCTTCAAAGAAACAAGATTTAAAAGATTCTTCATGTGAAGATATAAAAAGTATAAAAGAAAAATTGTCATTTGTACAAGAAGGGCTAGTTATGACTTTAGAAAATGATAAAGTAATTTTCAAAGCCCTTCGAAATAATGAAATTAACGGTGAATCAGAAAATCAAGATGAGAAAATGGATGAGTATTTTTTATCCCTTTTTAAAAATAATGGAGAGAAATAATGTATTTATTGGTAATGATATTAGTTTATTCGGGTTTCATTGGACTTGTAATGGAACTATATAAAAAAATAATTAGAAAAAATTTAGCTAAAATTTTAGAAATTAGAATTTTAGCTTTTCTTTTATCCGCCTTTTTTGGATTCCTAGTTTATAAAATTGTGCCAGTTAATATTGCATTTGAAGGTATTAAAAACACCCCCTACATAATTATATTTTACACGGTATTAATTTATTTGTTACAACTCCCCTCTTGTATGAAGATTTGGAAACCGATGTTAAAAGATGTAATAGAAAGGAAAATAAAATGAACACATTCATAACTATTTTAGTAACAATCCTTTTAGGGTTATTAGGAATTACTAAATTCCAAACAAATAAAATCAAAGAGCAAAAAAATGATTTAGAAAATTCCAATAATCTAGTGAAGAAAAAAGACAAAGAGCTAGAGGCCATAAATGAAGTACAACAAAAAATCAAAAAGGTTAAAAGTGAAACAAAACCGAAGAAAAAAAACACACCAAAAACTGGTGATTCTACTTCTCGTCTTGATAGGCTTAATAAGCTGCACGACAACTAAATTACCTACTGAAAGAGCGGATTATAATTCATTACTAATTGATATGATACCCGAGTTGCCAAGCATTCCAAATCTTCCTGAGTTAACTTGGAGTTTGGAAAATGATAAATATTGTTTAAGTGAGACTGATGTAGATAAGTTATTAGATTATGGAGAGAATGAATTACCATTATATAAATTTGAGATGGATAGTTTTAATAAGCAATTAGAGTTAATTTTAAATGGAATTACAAATAAATAATCTTTGATTATTAACTTGATAATATCTCCTATTAGAGTGATTAATACATACTAATAGGAGATAAAATTATATGAAAACTTTTACAAAAAATCATTTAGATTTTCTGAGAAAACAATACCCAGTGGGGTCTATTGTTAAATTAATTTGTATGGAAGATTTACAAGCCCCTGATAAAGGAACTATTGGAAAGGTCTTTCATATAGATGATACAGGAACTATACATGTTAAATGGGAAAATGGCTCAACACTTGGAGTGGTTTATGGAATTGATAAAATTGAGAAGGTTATAAATGGATAATAAAATAATTGAGCAGATCCTTAAGGTTAGAGATACTTCTCTTACAAATATGTTTGATTTGAAAAATGTCAAATTCATTGCCGAAGAATTAGAATTATTAGAATTAGTCGCTTATATTGAAAAAAGAGAAAATGAAAAAGAATATATAAATTTTATTTTAACTGGAAAACAATAATAAAGTTTATCCATTAACAAGGTCCTTAGGGGCCTTTTTTTACGTCAAAAAAACTATGAAAAAATTAAAAAAATATAAACCGTCAAAGTTTAAAGCGAAGGATTCTATCTATGATAAGGAAAAGGCAGACTATGCAGTTAATTTTATAAATTGTTTAAGCCATACAAAAGGAATATGGGCAGGAAAACCTTTTAAACTAATAGATTGGCAAGAGCAAATAATAAGAGATCTTTTTGGAATAATAAAACCAAATGGATATAGACAATTTAATACAACTTATATTGAAATTCCTAAGAAGAATGGAAAAAGTGAGCTTGCTGCTGCAGTTGCCCTTTTATTAAATTGTGGTGATTTTGAGCAAAGGGCTGAAGTATATGGATGTGCCGCAGATAGGGGTCAAGCTTCAATTGTTTTTGAAGTTGCTGCTGATATGGTTAGAATGTGCCCAGCTTTGAGCAGAAGAGTTAAAATCTTAACAGCTACAAAAAGAATTATTTATCTTCCAACTAATAGTTTTTATCAAGTACTTTCAGCAGAAGCATATTCCAAGCATGGATTTAATGTTCATGGAGTTGTTTTTGATGAGCTTCATACTCAGCCTAATAGAAGATTATTTGATGTAATGACTAAAGGCTCTGGAGATGCAAGAACGCAGCCTTTATTTTTTTTAATAACAACAGCAGGAACAGATACCCACTCAATATGTTTTGAACAACATCAAAAGGCTTTAGATATAATTAATGGTCGAAAAATTGACCACACTTTTTACCCAGTTATTTATGGAGCTAGTGAAGAAGATGATTGGACTAAGAGAAATACTTGGATAAAAGCAAATCCATCTATTGGAGAGACAATTGGATTTGATAAAGTTATAGCCGCTTGTGATAGTGCTAAGCAAAATCCAGGTGAAGAAAACTCCTT
>JBAYZQ010000224.1:0-3597 GCA_041672385.1 Sphaerochaetaceae bacterium
ATCAACTAAGTCTTTAAGTAAGCCAAGGGTGGGAATCGAACCCACGACCTGCTCATTACGAGGGAGCTGCTCTACCACTGAGCCACTTTGGCATGGGCTTATATTAATTAAAAAAAAAGTAAAAATCAATACAGTAATACTGGAACTTATAGTTTATTGCTTTTTTTTAAATGTTGTATAAAAAAGTGTCTATTCGTCTTGACCAAAATGTTCAGTAGAATATAATTTAAAGTGATGAAAAATATAAATATTATTGGTGACAAGGATCAAATTTCGAATAATCCCTTTCCTGTGGATAGTTCGTTTTCGCCTTTTGTAGGTTCAGAAGTAGCTGAATATTTTTTTGCATGTTATGGTAAAGAATATTCAACTAATATCATGATGGAAGAATACCTTAATTATACAAATATAAATTTTAACCTAATGGTGGGAAAAGATAACATCCTAATAGGAGAAATTTAATGATAGTTCTAGGGATTGAAACCTCCTGTGATGAGTGTAGTGCAGCTATTGTAAAAGATGGGAATATTATTCTTTCCAATGTAATTGCCACTCAAATAGAACTTCACCGCCCTTATGACGGAGTAGTACCAGAAATAGCCTCTCGACTTCATACCGAATGGATTGGGCAGGTTGTTCAAGCAGCAGTATTACAGTCAGGTTTAAAATTAGAAGATATTGATGCGATTGGAGTTACAAATAGACCTGGGTTAATGGGGTCTTTGCTAGTAGGGTTAAATTTTGCAAAAGGAATGGCTGCAGCTTTGGAGATTCCTTTTATCGGAATTGATCATATTAAAGCCCATTTGTATGCATCTCAAATTGAAAATCCTTTGGCTTATCCTTATCTTGGAGTTCTTGTTTCTGGGGGACATACTGTTATTTGTAAAGTAAACAGTTTTGATGATTTTGATGTTTTAGGAACTACTATTGATGATGCTATTGGAGAAGCTTTTGATAAAGTTTCAAAGTATTATGGTTTTGGATATCCAGGTGGGGTAATTATTGACCATCTTTCAAAAAATGGGGATGACAAATCATTTTTATTCCCTGGAACCGCGACTCAAAAACACAATAGTCCTTATGATCTTTCTTATTCTGGGTTAAAAACAGCAGTTATTAATCAATTGGATAAATTTTCAACTGGGAAAGAAGCTACTCCTGAAAATATTGCTGCCTCTTTTCAAAGATGTGCAGTGGGAATTTTAATGAAAAGAGTTAAAAAAGCATTAGAGGATACTGGTTTGGTTCGTCTTTCAGCTGGAGGCGGAGTTGCCGCCAACTCTCGACTTAGAACGGAATTAAAAAAACTTGAAAGACATGGAATTACAGTTACCTTTCCATCTTTAAAGCTTTGTACAGATAATGCAGCAATGATAGCTGGGATTGCAAATAATTATTTAAATAATGGGTTAACAAGTAATTTTGATTTGAATGCAAGTGCCAGAGTAACAGCATTCAAGAAAAACAAAGCTTAATGAGGAAAATATGATTGAATATGATTTGAAAAAAGTAGTTCGTCTTGAAAAGCGAGAAGATGGGGAAGTAATTTACAACATTTCTGAAATTCTTAGAATACCTGACGCCCTTGGTTATTGTATAGATAGTATGAGTGATTTATATCGGGATAAAAAACTTGATGCAGTAGCTTGTTGTTATAATCGAGGCGTTGTTTTTGCAACACCGTTTGCTTATAGAATGCATTTACCATTGTTTTTAGTAAGAAGTTCAGGCATTGTAGATTCCAATTATTCTTATGATATGGCCGTTAATCTTGAAAGTTTGAAACCTAATAGTCGAATTTTAATTGTTGATGATTTAATTGCAACTGGTAGTACTTTTAAAGAAACAAGGGACTTACTTGTTGATCGAGGTTGTTTAGTCGTTGGAATGTTTGCTGTCATTGGTCTCTCTTATAAAGATTATAAAAAAGACCTTCCCGAAAATGATATAAATACCTTAATTAATTATTGAATGGATTATAGATGAAAAAAAACATTTTCATTTTAATTTTGGTTTTAACTATAATTTCTCCTTTATTTTCAAATTCTACTTTTCAAGGTATTTTAAATATTAATCCTACCTTTTTTTATAATTCCATTCCTTTAAATACAACTAGTGATGATGTAGTTGAAAACCCTGATTATTCAGAGACTGTTCAAGAAAAATTTTATAGATATTTTAAAGTTCCATCTATTACTGATATTGGCATGGTTGTTAATTCAGAAAAAACTCGTTTAGTAATTCTTTTGGATATTCAACAGGATGTGATGACCTATTTTAATGATTATCAATATTCCAATATTCCCTTTATTGGAAATGATTCAAGGGCAGTATCAAGTTTAAATGGACCTGATACAGGTTTTTTGGAAACCACGTATGATAGACTCTTTATTTCCTTTGGAAGAAGGGCACTAAAATGGGGACCTTCTGATTACGATTTGGCTCTTTCAGATAATGCTCCTTACTTAGATAATATTTGGTTAGATTATTCTTATCCATTAAAAAAAGGGACTTTAAAGTTTAATTATATTACAGTTGGTTTTAATAATACAGCTTCAAATGGTAATGATTCAGACAATGATTTATATAGGAAAACTTTATTTGCCCATCGTTTTATTTGGGAAACGGATTCTTTAAGGATTGGGTTAGGTGAATTAAATTTAATTTATAACCATGTTCCAAGCTTGCTTGATGCTACTCCTCTTACTTTCTTTCATAATAATTATCAACAAGATAGATCTAATGTCTTAATGCAAATTTCTTTAGAAAAACTATTTAAGTTTGAAGATTGGAAATTTCGAGTCTATGGATCTTTTGCACAAGATGAATTAAAACTACCAACAGAAAATGATTGGCCAACAGCTGTTGGTTTTAATGCCGGAATTCAAATTCATATTTTAAATGGTGAAGTTTTTAAATCTCCCATTTTAAAGAAGACGGACTTTACTTTAAGGGAAGAAAATTTCAAATTTTATGATGGTCTTAATATTAGCTATGAATTTTATTATTTAACCCCTTTTATTTATAATAGGGAAATCGAGGAAGGGAGATTTACAGTTCCTGTTTTCTTGTTTTATCAAGGTGGTTATCTTACCAATGAAAATGCTGTTTTTATTGGTTTCCCTTATGGTCCTGATTCGCAAGTGCACAAAATTGAACTTAGTTATGATAAAAAAAATTATAGGTTTTATTACAAAGAAGAATTAATTAGAAAGGGAAGTTATACTATTGAAACAGAGTATTCAGAAGCTAGTAATTCACAGTTTTATAATTTTAAACTAAACTCTCCAGTTAAAAATAGACTTGAATCAACTTTAGGCTTAAATTATGTTTTTAAGAAACAAACCCTAATTAATTTTTCTATAGAATTAATTAATGATTTCTATAATAAAAGTTCATATTTATCAGTTATGGTTGGAGCTTCAATTAATTTATTTTAAATCAAAAAACCAAGTTTAAATAACAAATAACGGGATTAAGTAAATTACTTGCTTGACAAAATTAGGCTAGTTTTGTATGCTCCTATCGTATTAATAGATTGGGATATAGTGTAATGGTAACACCGGAGTTTCTGGTTCTTCTATTAGGGGTTCG
>JBAYZQ010000225.1:0-3594 GCA_041672385.1 Sphaerochaetaceae bacterium
AAAACTAGCTCCAGTTTCTACATAATCAGTTTCCAACGTAATAATATTTTCTTTATAAGCTTCTTCTTTCCAAAACCTTGCAATATCAAAACGAAATCCAGGTTTCAAAGACAAAACAACTTTAAGCTTAGCTAACTGCGTGGCCATCTCAATAGACCCATCAAAGCCATGCCAAAGAACTCTTAATTCACCTGTTTTAAGTTGATTTTGGTATTTTGTTAGTATTTCAACCATTAGACCTTTATAACGAACACAATGAATGAAAAGACCCCTATTATATTTTATTGCCATGTTTAGACATTGCATAAAAAAACTAATCTGATTTTCCAAATCAATTTTTTCTAGGAATCTTTTATCAAGTCCAACTTCTCCAATTTGAAGTTTTTTTTCTTGTTGTATTATTAATTCAAGGCTTTTACTTTTTAGTTCCCAATTTTCATTTGTAAGATTTTCAGGAATAATTCCCTGAGCTTGCAAAAAATAATTTCCCTTTAAAAAATAGGGAAAAATTAAATCAGAAGTACAAAAAATTGTGTCAGGCAACCTTATATGAGAATGGGCATCAAACATAGACCTAGTTTATCAAAATATTTTACCTTTGACTATCCAAAATTTACTCTTTATTTTTTCCCATTTTGGTGTTATCGTAAGGAATTAGTTAACATACAGGGAGATTTTATGTCAAATTTAGTAAAAAGATACAAAAAATTCATTGACAATGGAAAGACAGAACGTGAATGTGTAAATCAAACAATTGTTTTAGCTGAGGAAAAAGGTTACAAAGATATTTTCTCGATTAAGGCTCCTTTAAAAGCCGGAGACAAAGTTTATTACAATCAAATGGGGAAATCAATTGTTCTTTTCCACTTAGGAACAGAAGAACTTGAGAAAGGAATGAATATTCTTGGAGCTCATGTCGATTCACCAAGACTTGATATCAAACAGAATCCACTTTACGAAAAGAATGAACTTGTTTATTTAGACACTCATTACTATGGTGGAATTAAGAAATTCCAGTGGGTTACTCTTCCACTTGCATTACATGGAGTTGTTTGTAAAAAAGATGGAACAACAGTAAACATAATTATTGGAGAAGATGATGATGACCCTGTTTTCTATATTTCTGATATTCTTCCTCACCTTGGACAAGAACAAGCAAAAGAAATTGCTGGAAATTTTATTCATGGAGAAGATCTTGACCTTCTAGTAGGACTTGCTCCTTTTAAGAAAGAAGCTCATGATGATGATGATGATGATGAGAAAAAGAAGAATATTGGCAAAAAGACCGTCCTTAAACTTTTAAATGATAAATATGGTATTGAAGAAGATGATTTTCTTTCAGCTGAACTTGAAGTAGTTCCTGCTGGGAAAAGTCATGATGTTGGTTTTGATCGTTCAATGATTCTTGGCTATGGCCATGATGATAGATGTTGTGCTTTTACTTCTCTTGATGCAATTCTTGAAGGCAAAACAGAAGGTCGAACTTCAGTATGTATTCTTACTGACAAAGAAGAAATAGGCTCTGTTGGTGCAACAGGTATGGATTCAAATTTCTTTGAAAATGCAGTTAGTGAATTACTTTCAGCCACAGGAAAGTTTGATGCATTAGTACTTCGTAGATGTTTAAGAAACAGCATGATGCTTTCAAGTGATGTATCCGCAGCTTTGGATCCTTTCTTTACAAGTTTGTTTGAAGAGAAAAATACTGCAAAACTTGGTCATGGTGTTGTTTTCAATAAATTCACTGGCTCTAGAGGAAAAAGTGGAAGTAATGATGCAAACCCAGAATATTTTGCAAAAATTAGAAACTTACTCGATAAAGCTGGCGTCAATTTCCAAACAGCTGAACTTGGTAAGGTAGATCAGGGCGGTGGTGGAACAATTGCAATGTTCTCTGCAAAATACAATATGAATGTAATTGACAGTGGAGTTGCCGTATTAGCCATGCATGCACCTTGGGAAATAATTTCTAGTTATGACCTTCAAAGTGCAAAAGACTGTTATAAAGCATTTCTTACTTTAAAATAGTTTTAATATATTTATTTAAAATTAGTAAAAACCTTTCTTTAACTGGTGAATCCAATTGAGGAAGGTTTTTATTTTTATAAATTCAGACATAAATAATTTTATTGCGTACCGAATTATTTTCAGGTACAATATACACATAGAGGCAATTTATGTCTCAAAAGGATGGAAATATGAAAAAAAAAGTTACTCTTGCATTAATTGTACTGTTGATGATTGTAAGTCTCACTTCTTGTATGTCATTGCTTGCTTTATGGCCTGATGTACAACCACCCGTTGATCAATCCGCTTCCATGCTGATTGTTGAGGTTGGAGATGGAATTCGTGGTGATTCTGAAGCTCTATTCAACTCAAATGCTACAGGATGGGCTCCATGGGTTGTTGATGAACAAGGAAATCTTATAGCGTTCAAACCATTTGACGCTGAATCAAGACTTGATTCCTTCTTTTATGCAGAAAACCTTAAACCTGGAAAATACACTCTTAAGGGATTTATGCATGTATACGTAGACTATGAAAAAATTCCTGACGAAGAGGTCATTTACTACGGTCCGTTTGAAGATTATTCTTACCATGTTAAACAATTCTTCCCAATTGACAAAGGAGTTTCTATTAATCTCGAATCAGGAAACATTAATACGTTCGGAAGATACTACATAACCTATAATTGGAAAGAAGGAGCTGCTGGAACAACTGATGATCGTTGGAAAGTTTCAGAGAACTCAGTGAAAATTGTCTATGACGCTAATGATAAAAAAGCTCTTAGAGTTGCCAAGAATTGGGCTACTCCAAACTGGACTCTTTGGAATGAACGCAATAGTGAAGAAGCAGCTGACAATTAAGTAAAATGCTTTCTTAAACAATTTAGATTTTCTTAAATAATTTATAAACAGAAAAAATCATCTAAGGAAAATCTATTTTCTATGGCGTTCTTAAAGAGTTCAGGTAGATAGTATCATCTGTTATATATATTGCAACGCAAAATTAAATAGTTTTTCCTTTTTGCACACAAAAAAACAAAATCTTATTGTGTTCTTCACTACGCTAAAAAAGATGGTGCCCAGTCTAAATTAAATGATATATTTTAAAGATTTAGAAAAATCGCTCAAAAGATAAAATGGTTATAAATGCTGTAACCCAAGCAATATGTCTAGGAGCCTATGCAAACCTTCGATGACTTTTTTTACTGATGAAGAACTTTTCTATTGAATGGATTTAAATACAGCACTATTTTTATTCAGCAGAAGGCCTAATTCCCTCCTGCATCACTTTAGATATTTATATACTTAAATAGCCTCATCAGAAAGCTCATACCGGCCTAATACTGAGGTCGAAGCTCCTGCTGTAGGAGTTGTAAGAGTCCTCACTCCCTATTGCAAAGTATCGGTAATACGCACCATAGATATTATTCGAGGAACACCAGTAGGTTTGAGAAGAAAAGTTCCTAGAAAATTACATTCCAAATTGCCATACATACAATTTAACTCCTCTTTTGAAGGCAAAAACCAATCATCATATGTTATCCCGTCTATATCAACTGAATACTCAGCACATACTTTCGCTGCCACT
>JBAYZQ010000226.1:0-3568 GCA_041672385.1 Sphaerochaetaceae bacterium
TCTTAAGTGACTGATTGTAATACCACCAGATTTCTTTGAATCATATTTAAAATAAGCCTGAGCGTTTTGTTCGGTACTATTACCAATAATCTTAACAGAATTCTTATTAGCACCTACGGTACCATCACTACCAAGTCCCCAGAACATACAAGATACAACACCCTTAGGTGTAACATCAATGTTCTCACCAATCTTAATTGATTTATGAGTAACATCATCATTAATACCAACTGTAAATCCATGAAATCCATCATTTGCCAAGTGTTCGAAAACAGCTTTTGCATGTGTAGGTGGGAAATCTTTTGAGGAAAGACCATAACGTCCACCAATAACTTTAATACCCTTAACATCCATTTGATTAAAAGCAGTAACAATATCTTGATACAAAGGTTCTCCAAGAGATCCTGGTTCTTTTGTTCTATCCATTACAGCAACACGTTTTACTGATTTTGGTAAAGCAGCTACAAAATGTTTTGCACTGAAAGGTCTGAAAAGTCTTACTTTTAAAACACCAACTTTTCCACCATGATTGTTAATATACTTTGCAGTCCATTCAAAAGTATCAGCAGCACTACCCATAACAACAACTACATCAGTTGCATCTTTTGCACCAACATAATCGAATAGGTGGAACTGTCTACCAGTAATAGTAAAGACCTTGTCCATATATTCCTGAACAATTTCTGGTACTGCATCATAATATTTATTAACAGTTTCTCTACCTTGGAAATAAACATCTTCGTTCTGGGCAGCAACTTTAATCATTGGGGCTTCAGGTTTCTGGGCTCTCTCTCTGAAAGCTTCAACATATTTCTCTTCTACAAGAGGTTTAATATCGTCATATGAAATTTCTTCAACCTTAGAATATTCATGACTTGTTCTAAAACCATCAAAGAAACTCAAGAAAGGAACTGATGATTTAAGAGTTGCTAAATGAGCAACAAGCGCCATGTCCATTGTTTCCTGAATATTTGAAGCAGCTGTCATAGCAAAACCCGTATTACGACAAGCCATAACATCTGAATGATCACCAAAAATTGAAAGTGCCTGACAAGCAAGAGATCTTGCTGAAACGTGAAAAACCGTTGGCATCATTTCACCGGCAATCTTATACATATTAGGAATCATAAGCAATAAACCCTGGCTAGCTGTAAATGTCGTAGTCATTGCTCCTGCAGTTAATGCACCGTGAACTGCACCAGAAGCTCCAGCCTCTGACTGCATTTCCATAATCTCAACCTTTTTCCCCCAAAGGTTTGTTCTTCCCTGACTTGCCCAGGCATCTGAATATTCACCCATTGGTGAAGAAGGGGTAATTGGATAAATAGCGGCAACTTCACTGAAAGCGTAGGCAATATGCGCAGCAGCTGTGTTTCCGTCAATTGTAACCATTTTTTTGTTACTCATAACACACTCCATATATAAAAAATTTTAAACAATCAAACTTACGCTAGGAATTATATAATAATATATAAAAAAACTCAACCAAAAACATGAAACTTCACCTTTCCTACATAATGCAACCAATATCGTATAAAGTAATTGTTAGAAAAAAAAGACCCTAATAATAACAGCACTTATTACCTCTGACAAAAAGACCGAATCTATGGACTTAAACAATAAATTTAATTAGTATTTCAATTATGAAAATTGTAGTAATTTATGGATCTCCTAATAAATCTGGTTGCACTTATAACATGAGCAATCAAATAATAAAGCAATTTCCTAAAGCTGAGGTCAATAACATTTTTCTTTCAGATCTTAATATTCCTTACTGTAAGGGTTGTCTTCTTTGTGTAAAAAAAGGAATGGAATACTGCCCCCATGCCTCCTTAATTCTTCCAATAAAAAAAGCTTTAGTTGATTCAAACTTAATTATTCTTGCATCTCCAGTATATGTAATGCACCTAACAGGTCAAATGAAAACTTTTTTAGATCATACTCCAGCCATGTTTTTAATACACAGAGCTGAAAAATCCATGTTCAAAAAACAAGCAGTTGTAGTTTCTAGTGCCGCTGGACCTGTTTTCACGGCTACAGAAAAAGAGATGAAAATTGTACTAAACTTTTGGGGAATTTCTAAAGTATACTCTCTTGGAGCTGCCGTTTACGCTACAAGCTGGGAAACAGTTAACTCAAAGAAAAAAGAAATAATTCAGAGGCAAGCAAAAAAAATTGCTAAAAAAATTAAAAATCAAAATAACAAAAAGAAAATTCTACCTTCACTAAATGTTTTAAAATGGTTTTTTATAAGTCAAATGTTAAATAAAAAACATCCTGCTTCCTTAAAAGATAAAAATTATTGGAATGAAAATGGTTGGCTAAAGAACATTCGTCCATGGAGAAATTAAAGAATTTAATATTTCTAACAATATACTGTAAAAATTAAATTCAAAGAGAAAAACCAATATTATTTTATAATTATGTGATAAAATATAAACAATAATATTAATCTAAAGTTTAATATATTTATTTTAGGAAGATTATCTAATAATGGAAAGAAACATACGTGACGTATTCATTAACAATCTAATTTACTATAGAAATCAAGCAAAGTATTCCCAACAAGAGCTATCTTTGAAAATCGACTGTAGTTTTAATTATATCAACAGTCTTGAAAATAAAAATTGCACACCTTCTTTACAAAAGATTCAAAAAATAGCTTACGCCCTAAATATAAAGCCTAGTTTATTACTCGAAGAAGATGGTTGCCCTAAAAACTATCTTTATTTCAATAAGAATGAATTCATTACTAATTTGAAACAACAAGTTGAAGAAAGTGCAGGAAATACTTTACAGAAAAAACTAGATTTCATTTTAAAAAACTATTAAAAAAGTCCCTATTAAAAATAGGGACCCATTCAAACTAACAATAAATTTTATCCTAATATCCTTGTTCAACCATAGCATCTGCTACTTTCTTAAAACCTGCAATATTAGCACCTTTTACATAGTTTATATATCCATCTTTTTCTTTTCCTTCTTGGATACAAGCAGTATGAATATTAACCATAATACTATGAAGTTTTTCATCAACTTCTTCTCTAGTCCAACTATATTTCATTGAATTCTGACACATTTCAAGACCACTACAAGCAACACCACCAGCATTAGCAGCTTTACCAGGTCCAAAAGGTATTCTATTTTCAATAAAGAATTTTACAGCATCAGCTTTACAACCCATATTGGAAGTTTCAATAACATACTTTACTCCATTTTTCAAAAGAGTCTTAGCATCTTCAAGATCTAATTCATTCTGAATTGCACAAGGGAAAGCCATATCAACTTTTACTTCCCAAGGTTTCTTTCCAGCAATGAACTTTGCACCAAACTTCTTAGCATAAGGAGCTACAACATCATTGTTTGAAGAACGAAGAGAAAGCATATAAGCTATTTTCTCTGGAGTGTTTATTCCGTTCTCATCATAAATATATCCATCTGGACCACTAATTGTAACAACTTTTGCCCCAAGTTCAGTAGCTTTTGTAACTGCACCCCAAGCAACATTACCAAAACCTGAAATTGAAACACGTTTTCCCTTAAAAGTATCATTGTGAGCCTTCAATAC
>JBAYZQ010000227.1:0-3532 GCA_041672385.1 Sphaerochaetaceae bacterium
TATCTTTATTTTGGTGTTTTAAGAAATCTAATTGAGTGTTAAATCCCAAACCTTCTAGACCTTTCTTATTTGAAAAGGCAAAAGGTGTTGTACTAAATGCAAGGGAAACTAAAGTTGATTTCTCAACTGTTTCACTAGTAGATGGATCATCATAGGGGGTTGTCCTATTTACATTACTTGATCCCGTTCCCCATACAGTATCAATATTATTTTCTCCATGTTGCATGGACATAATAGAAAAGGAAGCAGAAAGAATTTTAAACCAATCATACTACAGGCCAGTTGCAATGTTAATTATATCATTTCCATATTCATAACCTAGGAAGTTTTTATCAAGATATAAACCATTTTCCATATTGAACATTCTTCTTTGCACAATATAATCTACACCATCACGAAGATACAAAAATGGATCAGTTTTAACATATTCAAACCACCCTGTAAGAGAACCCGGACCAACAAGATAAGTTGCTTCAACACCATATTGTTGTCCTATTCCATTAGGATGTGCTCCGCTTGAGGTTTGATCTTCTCCTGGATATGGGAATTCATCAACAACAATATTTCCATAAATGGTTATATGGCGTATTGGTGTAATTTCAACTTCTGCACTTAACGTCGAGTTAGCATTTCCACGAATAAAAAGATTATGATAGAACAATGCTGGATTAAGATATCTAAAGTCTATTGTTGAACTTTGATAAATAATTGCTTCAGTAAGAGCAAAATTAAGGTGATTATTTAACCATCTAAATTCAAAACGATGAGCTATATACATTTTAAGATTATCATCATCGTTGTCCGATACTCCTGAAACATCATCATCAGAATCTGTAGTAATAGTAATATCATCATCATCAACTGTATTGTTCTGATTATGATCAATCCAACTTGGTGAATCAAAACCTGCTACTAAATAAGTAAATTTAAAATCATCAGTAAAGGTATTAAATCTTACAAAATCATAATAATCTAAATGATCACCTACTGTTAAGCTTCCTGTTTTTCCTGAGCTAAAGTTCAAATCATCACGTCCAAGAGTTAAGGCTGAGTTCATAAATCCCATTCCAATTACCGCTCTTTCTGGAAAATTTAGATCAACTTGATCTACCAAATCTTCTCCAAAAGGATAGTTTGTATTAAAGCTTGGGCTATAAATTTCAGAACTATCGGTAGTACTTGTTTGATTATTATAAGTTATTCTAGTTTTAAGAAAAGCAAAATTACTTTCACTGTAAATATAGTCAGTTAGATATAATTCAATTGGTATATCCAAAAGGGGCTTTCTACTGTCATAATCATAAATCCAGTCTGAATCATATTTGTAGTCGGTTGTATTTTGGTGTTGATAGATTTCAAAGTTTGGATAGAACTTAACTGAGCCTTGTGCGACTTTTTTATCCATGTTAGGTTTATCAATAGCAGAAAGAAGCTTTGAATAAAGTTCTTTTCCTTTTTGATTCAAACTATTTTGTGGGATGATTTGTAGCATATGAATAAATTCTGCTGCGGACCATGGACCACTAGTAGAAGGTGGTGCCATTCCCACTTCAGAGTACAAAACTTTAATTCCTGAATAAATTGGGGAATCTACGGGATACACTTTCTGCAGATTATCTGCAAAAATTAGCGAGGTGAATGCCACAAGAACCAAGGCGAAAACAATAAATTTCTTTTTCATAAGAACTCCTAATTAAATATATTTTATAGGGTATAGTTAAAGCCAATAGTGAATTGAAAGTCTTTCACTTTTGTACTAATAACATGATTTTTATTTTCAATTGAAATAAAGGATGAATTTGAAAAAACTGAAAGTGGACATTTTTTAAAAGTATAGGATCCAGTAAAAGAAAGAATCATTGTTATCTCTGGAATTCCAGTTGGTGAAGTAACACTTGAGTCTTCTGGTGGATAAGTAGCATTAAAGTCGGTCTCACCTTTTGTAATATGCTGAAAACTAATTTTAGCTTTTGTTTTTTCTTTATAGTCAAAATCAACTCCAACAGCATATACCAAAGCATCTCCCCCAATAGGATAACCTAAGTAATTTAAAATATATTCACTTCCAGAATCTGCATACATAGCTCTATAGGAGACTATGTAATCAATTCCATTTCTTTGATACAAAAAAGGATCTGTATAGGTAAATTCTCCCCAAAACAGGAAGCTTGACCTTTACACTTCCAAACCCACTTGATAGCCCATTGCATTTGGTATAGTTGAAGATTCGCCTAATATCTGCATTTCATCCATACAAAATTGCCCATAAAAGGTAAAATTCTTTATTGGATTAAATTGAAACTCCAAAGTTAGTAATGAATTTGACTTATCTGCAATAAAGTATTGGTGGTAAATCATCAAAGGATTCAAATATCTTAAATTCAATACATCATTTTGATACATCATAGATTCACTTAGCGAGATTCTCATCTTTGAAAATAAAGTAAATTCAATTCGATGTGCAAAGAACATAGCTACAGTGTCAGTTCCTGTTCCCATTTCCTCCGGAGAAGGAAAATCAATAACAGTGGTGGTATATTTTAATTTATTACTCCATAAGCTTAATAAAATGTGATCATGATAGGGAAGATGATTTGTTAACATAAAATTTCCAGTATGTCCCGGTCCCCATGAAAGTTGTTCTCTTCCTATTTGAACTTTCCAAAAGTCTCCTCCAGCTACTCCAGAGGCATGATAAGGCCACAAAAGATCAAGAAAGAAGAAGTCTGGCAAATTATTGTTGGTCCAAAAGGTCTTTGAATATTTTCCTATTGGATTATTTTTATAATCAAGTAGTTTTTGCATTGCCACAATGTCAACTTGTGAAGCAAATATGTCAGAAAAAGAAATTTGCAATGGAATTTTAAGTATTGGGGCTCTTTCAATCCAACCGTAGTTCCAGTCTTCTTCTTCCGTGAAATCATTTGTATTACTATGGGCATATAATTCAAAATTATATTCTAAAGAAGTGTTGATTTTAACCTCATTTGTTACTGAAAAGCGACTTTCTTGGTTTAGTTCTTCTTGAACAAGTCTATATAAATTATTGAAGGCTTCACTATCTAAAGGTTTATTTTCATAAACAAAGGCAACCATTTGACTAAGTTCATTAGTTGTCCAAGGTCCTGCTGTGCTTGGTGGTGCAAGTGAAGCTAATTTATACAATTCATTAATCCTAGAAAAAAGAATACAATCAACAGACCATAACTTTTGTGCTGGTTGTGCAATAAGAGAAAAACTAATAAATAATATGAATAGAGCAAAAACTATTTTTCTAAACACATAACCCCTTTTTTACATAGTAAATTAGTAAAATATTTTATTCAACAATTGTTATCAAACTTTGCCTTTTTTTCTCATAAAATTTTAAATTGAATTTCTTAACAACAACTGATTTTACTTTTTTAAAATTTTAACATTTTGAATTATTTCATTGACAGAATTAATTACTCATGAGATAATTCAGTTACTGAAATAATTAGGAGGAAATTATGAAACGTTTATTTGTTTTCTTAATCGCAGTATTATTAGT
>JBAYZQ010000228.1:0-3522 GCA_041672385.1 Sphaerochaetaceae bacterium
TGTGACTGGAGAAATTATTTCTTCTTTTAAGGAAGGAAAATATGATATTCTTCTTGGAACCCAAATGGTGGCAAAAGGTTTGAATTTTCCAAAAGTTGAACTAGTTGGAGTAGTTCTGGCCGACAGTAGTTTAGATATTCCAGATTTTCGTTCAGGAGAAAGAACTTTTTCTTTACTTCAGCAGGTTTCAGGCAGAGCTGGACGATATGATGGTAATGGGAAGGTAATAATTCAAACAAGACAAAAGACAGCGCCAGCAATTTCTTTTGCTGTAAAGGGAGATTTAGAGGGCTTTTATAAACAGGAATTAGAAATTCGAAAAATAACTCAATTCCCTCCTTACACTAGGTTGGTAAATATCGTAATTCGTGGAAGAGATCAAAAAAAAGTTGAAAATTGTTGTAAGAGTCTTGCTGAGGTTTTTGATTGTTCAATTGAATCTTTAGAAAAAACTGGAAGATTCAAAGCAAAGGTAGTTTCTTCGGGAGCAAATGAATGTCCAATAGATCGTATAGCCAACAATTATAGATGGCAAATATTGTTGAAGAGTAATGACCCTAAAATGCTCCATATTCTTGTAGGAAAAGTTCTTGAAAATCAACCTAAAATTAGTGGTGTTTATATTGAAGTTGATTTTGATCCTCTTTCCTTACTTTAGTTGAAAGTTTTTTTTTAAATCTGTATTATTAGAGTATGAAATTAAAAATAGTGACATTAGGAAATAGTGTATTAAAAGAACAGAGTAAAAAAGTTGAGAAGTTCGATGAAAAACTTGAAGAATTCGTAGAAAGTATGTTTGAAACTTTAAAAGTTTCAAATGGAATTGGACTTGCAGCTCCACAAGTGGATGTTTCAAAGAGACTTTTTATAGTCTTGCTTGAAGAAGATGAAGAATATGTTTTTATCAATCCTGAAATAATTGAGACTTCTAGTGATCTTGTTGCCTATGAAGAAGGCTGTTTAAGTATTCCTGGAATTTATACGGATGTTGAAAGACCCTCAAAAGTAACAGTTTATGCTCAAGATATAAAAGGAAAAAACTTTAAAGTAGAGGCTTCTGGAATCTTAGCTAGAGTAATACAGCATGAGAATGATCATCTAAATGGAAAATTGTTTATTGATCGAGTAAATGAAGAAAAAAGGGAAGTCCTTGTTCATCAATATGAAAAGAAGTGTAGGCGGAGTAGAATTTTGCATGGAAGAAAATAACAAACTTAAGATTCTTTTTGCTGGAAATGGAAGTATTTGCCTAGAAGTTTTTAAAGCAGTGGTGGAAAATTTCAATTGCGTTGGACTTTTAACCGGTGCTGATAAGAAGGGTGCTCGAGGGAATAAAAAAATTACTCCAGAAATAAAACTTATTGCCCAAGGAAAAGGTATTCCTGTTATACAAGTAGAACATCTTAGAACTGCTGAAAGACAGTTGGTTAGTTCTCTTGAACCTGATTTTTTGGTTAGTTTTTCTTTTGGAAGAATATTTGGGCCTAAATTTCTTCAATTATTTAGTAAAGGGACTTTGAATATACATCCTTCAAAATTACCCAATTCTAGGGGGCCTTCTCCTATTAGAGCTGCTATTCTATCTGGAAGTAATGAATGGGCAATTAGCTATCAAGAAATTGGCCTTAAAATGGATGAAGGAAGGCTTTTTGGTATTTTTCCTTTTTCTCTTGATGGTGATGAAAATGTTTCATCTTTGACTAAAAAAGTATCTTATTTAGCTGTTAATCCTTGTATTAATATTTTGCACCAAATTGAAGGGGGAAAAGTTGAGTTAAAAGAACAAGAAGGTGAGATATCCTATTGTTCTTTGGTAAATAAAGAAGATGGAGCTTTGGATTTCAATAATAAAGTTTCTGAAGTTCATTCTTTAATAAGAGCTTGTTATCCCTGGCCAAAAGCTTATTCGTTTTTTAATGGAAATCAAGTTTTTATAACTGGTGTATGGGGTAAATTTAACAGTGGAGTTTCAGAATTAGATACTTCTTCTTATAGAAGTGGTGAAATTGTGGAATATAAAAAGAATCAAGGGGTAGGAGTGATGTGCTGTGATGGGATTATTTATTTAACAGGTTTCCAGTTTCCCACAAAGAAAGAAATTGATCACAAAGATTTTATGAATCGTTTTCAATCAGGTGTTGGTCAGTTCTTTTGTGTGGAGAAATAATAGTGAAAAATAAACTTTTGAACAAAATATTGGTTGCGTTTCTTATTTTACTCTTTTTAGGAAGTAGTGCCTTTGCAAGAGTAAAGGTTGGAGTTGTTCTTTCTGGGGGAGGTGCAAGAGGTCTTGTTCATATAGCTTTACTTGAAGCACTTGAAAAAGCCGGGGTGCCAATTGATCTTGTAGTTGGAACAAGTATGGGAGCTCTAATCGGAGGTCTTTATTGTGCCGGTTATTCTCCAAGTGATATTTTGAGGCTTTCAGAAGATAATAATTTGACTTATCTTTTTACTAAGTGGTCCACAACCCCAATAAAAAAGGAATATTATCCTTTTTTAAATTATGAAAATAATATTGGAAATATTGATATTCAGGGAAAAAGCTTTGTAGGTTTTTCTGGTTTTATTGATGATTCAAGAATAATGAGTTTTCTTTCTGAAAATTTAAACCATCTCGATAAAAATTTAAATTTTCTAACAGATTTAGAAACTCCTTTTATTTGTAATGGTACCAGTGTTTTAACAGGTGAAGAGGTTCTTTTTAAAGAAGGTTCTTTGGTTGAGGCTATGAGAGCTAGTATGGCCATTCCTATGGTTTTTAAACCCTATACGATTGATTCAAAACAGTATTGGGATGGTGGTATGGCAAATAACATTTCCGTAAAAACAGCAAAGAGTATGGGATGTGATATAATTATTGCCCAGAATGCAAATTACCGAGAGAATGAGGATAATCTTGAAGTAGAATCAATGAGTCAGACTGTTGAACAGATACTTAAATTGGTTACCGAATTTGATGAAGATTATGTTAGACAAAATACCGCTGTATTCTTGAATCCCATAACAAAAGGTTTCGGAGTTTTGGAATTTGGTAGTCCAGAAGTTATTGTTGAAATAGGAAGAAAAGAAGCCTTACATTATGAAAAACAATTTGAACAGATAGCGGAAATTACAGGTAATACTAATAAGAAAGACCCTTCTAGAGTTGGTTCATATTTTTCTTTACCTGTAAGTAATAATGCTTTTTTTCCTGAAATTGATGAAAGTTCGTATGAAAGGTCATATTTAGGGCTAGGAGCTTTTGGATCTTCGTCTTTCTCCTATTCTCCTAGTACAAATAGTTTTTCTATGTCCTTTAATCCTTTGATAAGTTTAAATTTCAATAAAGAGTCTTTTGAAAATTCTCATTGGATTCTTAATCTTCATTTCTTGATTAAAGAAGGATTCCATACAGGGGTATTTGCTAAAGTTCCCCTAACTTCTCTCAGTAATATTTATTTTATCCCTTCAATAGAATTTGGATTTGGTGCTTTATCAATTCTGAGTTGTATTCAAATTCCAACATTGGACACTTCTTTT
>JBAYZQ010000229.1:0-3512 GCA_041672385.1 Sphaerochaetaceae bacterium
TTCTTTAATTCAAGATGTAGGTGGAACTCATGCCTATTACAGGGATTGTAGTGTACCCCAGCTTCAGGCTGAAAATATGACTTGGGTAATAACTCGATCAGCAATAGAAATTATTGATTATCCAACTTGGCCAGAAAAAATTGATGTTAAAACTTGGGCTATGAAACCCAAAGGTTATAATGCTCCAAGGGGAACTAGAATATTTAATAAAAAAGGTGATAAACTTGTTGAAGCTTTATCTTATTGGGCAATTATAAACTTTGAAAAGAAAAGACCTATAAAACCGGAAAGTATTCAACAGAATCGAGTGTTAACTGTAAATCCTGAAGCTAAACAATACCAAGTCCCTCTTTTTAAAGGAAAAATAAAAGAATTTAGCTCTGATTTAATTTTAATGTCAAGCTATGAACCTCAGGTTTTTCCTTCAGATAGTGATTATAATGGACATACAAATAATATTTCTTATTTAAATTGGATGGTAAATGCCTTTTCTCAAGATTTTATAAAAAATCGTCTTGCAAGAAAAGTTGATATTGTTTGGAGAAAAGAAACTCATTATACAGACAAACTTAGAGTTTCTACCTATTGTTTAAATCCAGATTTCTTTAACAATGTAAAAAACACAGTGGAAACTTTCCAGAATGTTGAAATTATTGGTAAAAATGGAAGTAGAACCATTTGTTCAGAAGCCGTTATTACTTGGGAAAATAGAAACTATTTTTATCCTAAAGATGAAGACTAATCTGATTTTTTGCATTGGGACGGATTAATATTGAAATACTTATGAAAAACTCTTGAAAAATAGGCACTATCTTTGTATCCCGTTTTATTTGCAGTTTCTTTTATTGAATATCCATTTTTTAAAAATTTCATTGCATTATTCATTTTTATTTCTGTTAGATAGTCCAAAAAGCTATAATGAAGGTATTGTTTGAAAAGTTTTGAAAAATTTTTTTCATTTAAATTTAAAAGAGTGGAGCAACTTTCGATTGAAATAATTGATGCATAGTTGGTCTTTATATGGTCAGCCATTAATCGGAAGGCTCTTGAGTATTTATCTTGTTTGTCTTCTTCAATGGCCAAGAGTCCCTTTTCAATAAGGATATAAAGAAAGGTTTCAGTGGCTTCATAAGTTTCAAGCTTTATGTTTTCAATATTAAAATAAGGTATATGAGACATCAAAGAGTATTCTAGTATCTCAACGGCCTGAATAAACTGATTAAGATTATCACCAGAATAAATAGTTAATTTTTCAACAGATAACTTAGCTTGTTCTTTTTGAGAATTCAAAACAGCCTGTTCAATTTCAGAAATTATTTTATTTAAACATATTTTATTATCATAAAATTCGCTATCCGCTTCTTTAAATTCATAGAAATTTAAGTTTCTCCCGGTGGCAATAATATAAGCAGTTGAGGCCTGTTTTAAAGTAGTTTTTATTTCAAGCAAAGACTCAATATTTTTTCCCACTCCAATATTAATTTTGTTGGTAATAGAGAACTCTTCTGCTAAAAAAAGAAATTTTTTTAAATTTATTGGAAATGCAATAAGGTTAACAGTGGCTGGTCTTTCAAAATAATATAATTTTGTTCCGCAGTCTTTTTGATTTAAGAAATTAGCAAGATTAGTCTGACTTTTATTGTTGAAGACTAAGGCAACTGCCGGAGTCTTTAACTGTTCAATATTAAAAAAAGCTTTTAATGTTTCTGTTGAGACTGTTCCATGTTTTAAAGAAATAAAAAAAGATTTAGAAAATTGATTTAACATTGATCTAATTTTTAATTTTTGGTTTTCTTTTTCAATTTCTCTTTCTTTAACTATTTGGATAAGATGGTTTAGCGTTTCGTAGAGTTCTTCTTTTGATATTGGTTTTACAAGATAATCTTTTGCTCCAATGTTAATGGCTTTTTTAGCAAAATCAAAAGAGCTCCAGGCGGTAAGATAGACAATAAGAGCCTTTGAATTAATTTTCATTATTTGATTACCGGCTTCTATTCCGTTTATTCCAGGCATCTTTATGTCCATAAGAATAAAATCAATTGCTTGAGTTTTGTAGATATTAACAGCTTGATTTCCATTTTGTGCTTGGAAAGTAACAAAAGGAAGGTGTTCTTTCTTTATTAGAAGTTCAATAGCATCTCTTTCAATTTTTTCATCATCTACTATTAACAGTTTGTACATTTTTTCTCCGTTATAAAAGGAAGGTTAATAATGGCTGTTACCCCACCCTGCTTGTTTTTCTTTTTTATAGTAAGGGTTGCTTCATTGTTATAGAAATGTCTAATTCTTTCCCTTATGTTTGTTATTCCGATTTGTTTGTTTGTATTAGAGGTTTTTTTTATAGAAAGGTGAAAACCAATACCATCATCGATGATATAAATTAGAGCCCTATTTTTCTTTATTTCGGTTTTAATAAGGATGGTTCCTCCTTTTTCCTTTGGTTCTAATCCATGAATCATAGAATTTTCAACAAGTGGTTGTATTATGAAAGGAGGAATAATCATATTATTTAAATTTTTGTCCAATTTCATTGAATAACTTATTCTATCGTGGAATCTAGTTGTTTGAATTTCTAGATATTTTTCCACGAAATCTAATTCTTCTTTCAACGTAATTTTATCATTTTGTTCAAAGGTAAAACGGAAAATACCAGCAAGGTTATTTATTAATTTTAAAGTGTTCTCTGCTTCCTCAAAAAGGGCAGTTCTTGAAATAGTATTTAGAGTATTGAAAAAGAAATGTGGATTAATTTGACTTTGAAGGGATTGATATTTTGCAGTTTTCAAAGCTTCTGAAGTTTTAATTTGTTCAAGATTTTTTTTGTGTATCTGTTTTTCAAGCTTGGCATTTTCTAAAATTAAATCCATATTTTCACTTAAACTTTTTTTCATTTTGTTAAGGTTGGTTTCTAGGAATATTAGCTCGGAAGGACCTTTGCTTTCTATGTCTTTTACCTTTAGATTCCCCTTTGCTATTTGTTGTGCTGTTTGAACCATTTTATCGATCGGAACAGTAATACGTTTAGTAGTAAAATAAGTAAAGCCTAGATAAAGTATAAGAAGTCCCATTAGAAGTAGTATACTGTAAGTCCTAAGATTTAATATTTGACCTTCAGTCTTTGCTACTACCTTTGAATTATCAACAACTAATGCTGTTAGATATTGATGAGAAGAATAATCAAACATATATTCAAAAATTTTATCAATTGTATAACACTGTAAATAAAAATCGGTTGTTGTGTAGGTGGAGGTGTTGAATTTATTTAAAATGTTGTTAACTGCAATTATGTTATTTGAAAGAGCATTGTATAGGAAATATCTTTTGGGTGATTGCTGGTAAGTAATCTTCAAATTATCCAATTGATTACTAAGTGTTTTTATACTTTCCTTTTCTTGTAATAGGAATTCTTCTTTTCTTGAAGTGACCTTTGTATTCATAAATAGTTTTAATATTTCTTGAGAATTTCTTACTTCTTCGGCAAAATTGTTAACTTCAATATATAAATTAGACCG
>JBAYZQ010000230.1:0-3479 GCA_041672385.1 Sphaerochaetaceae bacterium
CTCAACAGACTAAAGTCATAAAAAAAAACAGATTATTACTTTTTAAAGGTAATAACCTGTTATTTTATTTAAAAATTCTTATGACTTATGCCTTACTTTCCTGCTATGCTCATATTACGAACATAGGCCTCAGCACTTCCAAATCTGGTTAAACCGGAAGGAAAAGAAAACTCTAAGTCACTACTAAAAGCTTCTATATCCCGAAGAAGTTTATAAAAATTCCCAGATACAGTAAAACCTTTTACAGGTTGAACTAATTTTCCATTCTCAATTTTAAACCCTTCACTATCTATTGAGAAATCTCCGGTCTGGGCATTGGCTCCTGCATGAAATCCTTTCATCTCAGATATGTAAATTCCACGTCCGACTTCTTCTAATAATTCTTCTTTTGTCTTTTCACCAGGTTTAAAATACAGGCTATAAAAAGTAACTTCACTTCCAGATGAATTTCCGGTAGTCGTTACTCCTGCTTTTTTTGCTGTAGATAGATTGTAAACAAGATTTTCTTGTATACCATCCTTAATTATCTCTTTACAATAGGTAGCTACTCCATCCGTATCAAAATGAATTTTTACTGGACTTGTGGTTTCAAATGGATCGTCAATCAAAGTTACTGCTTTATTAGCTATTTTTTCACCTTTTCCCGCTTTTAATAAAGAAAGTCCCATATATACATTTTTCCCAATAAATATTGGGCAAAAAGTAGCTAGTATTTGTCTAACACAATCTGTATCAAATACAACATCATAAGTTCCTGTTTCTAGTTGAGTTGCATTTTGGCGATTTAAAGCTTTCTCTACTGCTTTAAGATTTTTAATTTCATCTAAGGGAGCAATTTTAAAATCAACACCTACTGTTACATCTTCTTTATCTTTTGCAACAACTTCGCTATAAAGTCCTTCATATCGTAATACCTTCTCAAGGAAAAGTCCTTTACTGTTTGCAATTTTATAATCAGATTTTACTGCAAAAGTTGAAGTTTCACTTGATTCTTGAATCCTTGGATCTTTAGCTAAGTTTTTTTCTTGAATTTCTTTGGTTTTTTCAATAATTTTATCAACTTTTTCAAGAGGGGTATTGTCATCTTCAAGATGTTTATATTCTTTACTGCCTTCAAAAATTTCAAATTTTTCTTCGCTATCAATACATTGAGTGTTTTCGTAGGCTTTTGCTACCATATTCTCTAGTGTTGCATCGTCAAATACATTACAGACATATACTCCTCGTTTTCCTTCTGAGATACAGGAAAAGGTAAAGCTCATATCTGTATTTACAGTTGAAGAATCAACTGTATGACCTGAAATCTTGCAACTTGCGTCTTCGCTTGAAGAATAAGAAATTTGATAATCTTCAATTCCTTTTTTTTTGCAAATTTTATCAATTTTATTTTTTAAACTTGTAAAATTCATTATCTCCCTCCTACTGTTATTTTTTTTACTCTCACAAGAGGTTGACCCACATTAGCTGGAACCATGCCACTTGAGGACCCACACATCCCCTGTCCGAATTTCATATATTTACCTACCATATCAATGTCTTGAATAATTTGGCTTCCTGTTCCAATTAACGAGGCTCCACGAACACTTTCTCCAATTTCTCCGTGATGAATTTTATAGCCCTCTAAAACTGCAAAATTAAAAGCTCCTGTAACAGGGTTTACTGAACCTCCACCCATTTTAGCACAATAAAGACCTTCTTCAATGGATGAAATTATATCTTTATCTTCATCGTTTCCTGGAGCTATGTAGGTATTAGTCATTCGACTTGTTGGTTCATAATAAAAACTTTCTCTTCTTGCATTACCGGTTGGTTCACATTTCATTTTTCTTGCATTTAAAGTGTCAACCATATAGCTTTTCAAAATCCCTTTGTCAATGAGAACATTTTTCTGAGCAGGTCTTCCCTCATCATCTATATTATATGAACCCCAAGCATTAGCAATTGTACCATCATCAATTGCTGTTAATTTAGAATTGGCTATTTTTTGTCCGAGCTTTCCTGCCATTTGACTAGCTCCTATTGCAACAGAGGTTGCTTCTAAGCTATGTCCACAAGATTCATGGAAAATTACTCCACCAAACCCATTTTCAATTGCTACTGGCATTACCCCTGCTTTAAGGTAATCTGAGTTTACATTTATTTTAGCAATTCTTGAAGCTTCTTTCCCAACTTCAACGGGATCAATGTCTTCTGTGAAAAGTTCTAGACCTTTTCTCGCACCTGGTCTAGCTCCACCTGTTTGATTCTCCCCATTCTTGCTAGCTACACTTTCAATCATTAATCGACATCTAATTTGTCTATCACTGGTATATAATCCATTACTATTAGCGACCCAAAAAGTTCTATCTTCATCTATAAAAGTGCCCGAAACTTGAGAAATAATTGAATCATAATTCTTTGCTGCAAAATACGCAGTTTTTAAAATTTCTAATTTTTCTTTGTTTGAAGCAGATGATGGAACAGTCTTAATTTTATTAATATTTAAATTAATCCTTTCATGTAAAGAAGCTGGATTAATAACCTCTAAATTCTTTGTCTTAATCATTCTTGCTGTTTGTTCTGCAGTTCTTATTATACTAGTTCTAGATAAATCACTTGTTGACGAATAAACACTCTCTATGCCCTTGTACAAACGTAAACCCAACCCACAAATAAGGCTATCAGATATATTCGAAACACGATTATCAAGCATGTTAATAGCTGAGTATTTTTTTCGTTCAATAAATACTTCAGCAAAGTCAGCACCAGTCGACAACCCCACTTTAATGACTTCATTAATTAAATTTTTATCTATCATATTTCACTCCCAATGTCAAACAATAGTATTTCAAAAATAGCTCAATCTTTCAAGGTTAAATTTAATAATAATTAATACCAGAGTAAAAAAATTTGTGAAAATAATCTTAATGAAATTAATTTATAGTAAATTATTTTTCAGTTTTAAACTTTTTCCTTTTGCTTTTCTTAGCACCTATGCGGTAGTTCACTTTTTAATGTAAAAATCCTCAATTTCATTCATTTTCTAAGCTACCTATGCGGTAGTTCACCTTTTTAGCTATAGGACAGTAGTAGCCTATAATTTCTAAGCTACCTATGCGGTAGTTCACCTTGAGGCTTTTTCATCTGTGTCTAGTTCTGTTTTCTAAGCTAACTATGCGGTAGTTCACGATGACCACTAGGATAGATTACTGGAGCATAATTTCTAAGCTACCTATGCGGTAGTTCACGAAATCTAACAATACCTATGTTATATTTAAAAGTTTCTAAGCTACCTATGCGGTAGTTCACACATTGAAAATATTTTAACTATATGTAATATCTTTCTAAGCTACCTATGCGGTAGTTCACAAAATTAGTAGTGTATACGATATTATGTTTTTTTTCTAAGCTACCTATGCGGTAGTTCACTTTCAACTTTGACTATATCTGCTGTGTATAAATTTCTAAGCTACCTATGCGGTAGTTCACTTTATTAATTT
>JBAYZQ010000231.1:0-3473 GCA_041672385.1 Sphaerochaetaceae bacterium
GAGGGATCTATCATTAAAAATTTTTTAGTTTTAGTTTCGATTTCTCTTTTAATCCTTTCTTTTAGTGTTTTTGCTAATGCACAAGCAGAAGGAAGTGATTCAGGTGCTAAATCAACTAGTATGAGTAGTCAAGCTGATTTGATTCAACCAGTCAACAAGACTCTGAATTTCGTATTTATTCCAAAATGTGTTCATCCTTGGTATGATGTCGTTCAAGATGGTGCAAAGGCTGCTGTAGCTAATTTAAAGCTTATGGGTATCGATGCCAATGTAAAATTTGACCCACCTACAGAAGCAGATTTAACAAAGCATATGGAAAAGATTGAATCAAACGTAAGTAGAAGACCTGATGGAATAGCTATTGCTGCTCTTGATCCTGCTTCAGAAGCACAACTTATTGACGATGCAATTGATGCAGGTGTTAATGTAATAACTTTTGATACTGATGCACCAGACAGCAAACGTCCTATTTACGTTGGTCATAATAAGGATTTTGAGGATGGTTATGGTCTTGGTAAATATCTTGCTGAGAAAATTGGTGAAAAAGGTGAAGTTGGGATTTTAAGTGGTTCACTTTCAGCTCCTAACCATGTTGGCCGTGTAAAAGGTTTCAAAGCTGCAATTGCTGAATACCCAAATATTGAGGTTGTATTCGAAAGAGCTGATAATGATAACCTAGAGAATGCTGTGGGCCTTACTGAAAATGCTTTACAGGCTCATAAAAACTTGGTTGGTATTTTTGGTTGTAATGCTTCTGCTCCTATTGGTGCAGCAAGAGCAATCAAATTGGCTGGAAAAGTTGGTGAAGTTCATATTGTTGGAATGGATGATTTGGATGAAACTTTACAGCTAATTAACGAAGGTGTTATTGATGCTACTATGGCTCAAAGACAGTGGGAACAAGGTTACTGGAGTGTAATGTATATGACTGCTATTTGCATGAATCATACAATTCCTGCAGAACACCAAACTGGTTCAAGAATTATCACAAAAGATAATCTTTAGAAATTAATTGTTTTTTTCCGATGGTTTGTATTAATTTTCTTACCATCGGAAAATTTGGAGGTATATGTGTTTCCTTTATTATCAACTCAAGGAATCAAGAAAACTTTTCCCGGAGTAAAAGCACTCGATGATGTCAGTATTGCTATTGAAAAAGGTCAAATCCATTCAATAGTTGGTGAAAATGGTGCAGGAAAAAGTACGTTAATGAATATTTTTATGGGAATTCATCATCCTGATAAAGGAAAAATTCTCTATAATGGTAAAGAGATTATTATTAATTCCCCAATTGATGCTCAAAAAGTTGGAATTGGAATAGTACCACAAGAACTTAACCTAGTTCCTCATTTATCAGTTTCAGAAAATATAAATTTAGGTTTGTTACCTACTAAAGGCAAAGTGTTTACCTTGGTAGATAAGAAAAAACAAGATATTATTGCTAAGAATGCTATCAATCAGTTAAATCCTGATATTTATATAAATGCTATGGCAGATTCGTTATCAGTTGCAAATCAACAGCTTGTTCAAATTGCAAGAGTTTTAGCTTTTGGAGCTCAAATAATAATCTTTGATGAACCCACGGCAAGTCTGACGGGTAAAGAAACAGATAATCTTCTCGAGATTATTAAAAAGCTAAAATCTAATAATGTAGCAATTTTCTACATTTCTCATAGACTTGAGGAAGTTATGTTAATTTCTGACAAGATTTCAGTAATGAGAGATGGTAGTTTAGTAAGTTCTTTCAAACCTTCTCAAATAAATATTAATGGTTTAGTAGATGAAATGGTTGGAAGAAAAATTACAAAAACAGAGAATAATAGAAATTATGACGTCAAAGAAAATCCGGTTGTTTTAGAGGTTAAGGATTTTTCCAGAAAGAATGAATTCAAGGATATAAATTTTACTCTTCATGAGGGAGAGATTTTGGGAATAAGTGGTCTTGTTGGTTCTGGAAGGACTGAACTTGCTTTGTCAATTTTTGGAAAAACAAAACCTGACAAAGGCGAAATTTCTGTTAATGGGAAGAAGGTTGTTATCAATCATCCTCGTAATGCCTTAGATCTTGGTGTTGCTTATGTCCCAGAAGAAAGAAGAGTTCTTGGTATAATTCCACTTTTAAGTGTTGAAAAAAATATGTCATTATCTAGGCTTTCTTATTATTTTAAGAAGGGAAGAATCAATGATAATTTAATAAAATCTGATGTTCTCAAATATATTGAATCTTTAGGAATAAAGGTTTCTTCAACAAAACAAAGGATTAAGAATCTTTCAGGTGGAAATCAACAAAAAGTGATTATTGCAAGGTGTCTTTTATCAAACTGCAAAATTTTGATTCTTGATGAACCAACGAGAGGAATTGATGTTAATGGTAAGCAAGAAATCCATGATTTGCTAAGATTTTTAACGACTAAGGGTTATTCAATAATTGTAATTAGTTCGGAAATGGAAGAGGTATTAGATTTATCAGATAGAATTCTAATAATGCATGAAGGAATAAAGAAAGGCGAAGTTCTTTCAAAACAGGCTACGCAAGAAAAAATTATGCAGATAGCTTTAACAAATTAAGGATGTGAAAATGGAAGGAAATAAATCATTAAAAAATGGTGTGTTCTATAGATTAATGAAAACTAAGGAAAGTAATATTTTCCTTGGTCTTTTTGGTTTATGTTTGATTTTAGGAATTTTTACTGACACTTTTCTAAGTTCATATAACATTGGTGTCGTTATTCGTCAGGTTTCTTTTATTGCTTTGGTAGCTTTAGGTCAAACTTTAGTTTTGCTTACTGGGGGTATTGATTTATCAGTTGGGTCTATTGCAGGGCTTTCAGGCATTCTTGTATCGTTGTTTATGTCTTCTGATTTTTTTGGAATGGCAGCTATAATTGCGGTACCGCTAGCAATGGTTTGTGGTTTACTAATGGGTTTAGTAAATGGTCTTCTTATTGGAAAGCTTCGGTTAAATGCTTTCATTGTTACTTTGGCTTTTGGTGAAGTATGGGGTGGTATGATTTTGGTAATAACAAAGGGTTATCCAATTTTGAAATTACCTGAAGGTTTTACTTACTTGGGTCAAGGAATGATTGGTAAAATCCCAATGCCTGTAATAATAATGTTGATAATTTTCGCTTTCATGCATTATGTGCTTACTAAAACACCTTTTGGTAGAAATATATACGCTACTGGTGGAAACTTAACAGCTTCTACTCTTGCTGGTATAAAAGTTGACAAAGAAATTTGTAGTGTCTACATGCTTTCTGGTTTATTCTCTTCAATTGCAGGAATATTAATGACAAGTAGAATGGGTGCTGGTCAGCCTACTATTGGTTCTTCCTGGGTTATGCCTAGTGTTACTGCTGCTATTATTGGTGGAACTTCCATGGCTGGTGGTGAGGGTACTTTAATTGGAACTCTAATCGGTGCGGTGTTTATGGGAATTATTTCAAATGGTATTGTTTTATTGGGAATTTCTT
>JBAYZQ010000232.1:0-3467 GCA_041672385.1 Sphaerochaetaceae bacterium
CAAGTCCTTTATCAGTTGATCCAATAACCATAAATAGAGCACTGTAATCTTTATCTTGAAGTTCTTTAAGTCTTGGTTCTGGTTCATCTTCTAAATAGAAATCCGTTCCATAAGTAAAACTTTTAGACATATTAATAAGAAGTCTTAGGGATTTTGAACCAGGTCCCTGACCTGCTGATGTTAATAAGAAAGGACATTTGTAGGTTTTTACAGAACTTCCTGAAACCTTGGCGAATAGTTGAGTAGGAATGAGGAAAAGACAAATTCCCACAACCAACAACAAGAGCATTTTTTTATTTTTCATATTGATTATTTTTTGTTTTTTATTTATTAGTTTTTAACTAGCAAATAAAACAAAACCCTCCGCAATCATTGTTACACCTAAAGATAAAAAGTGCAAGTGTTTTTTTTATTACTTATGGTTAAAGAATTTAGGAAAATTTTATATTTTTAAATTCTTTATAAATTATATTTTTTATTTTTTTTCTAACACTTTACTAAATTAAATAAAATCAATATATGACTTATTTAATAACTTCATTTAATATTATTTAAGGAATAAAATATTTCAAAAAGAAAGATTAAATCTTTACTATTTTAAAAAATATTCTAACAATGCTAAAGCACATCCATCGCAGAGTAAAAATCCTTTTTCTTCAGAAATAACAAATTTTCCATCTTCTATTTTATATCCTGGATAGGAAAAATCTTTAATTTTCTTTTTAAATACATTTTCAAGAATTTCTAAATTTATTCCTGTTTTTTTTCTAAGATTCATTATTACGAATTCTTCTAATCTTTCATCATTATTTAAATAGGTAACCTCATAATTATCTAAAATTGGACTTGCTAAGTAAGAATTAATATTATGAGGGCATTCAATTCTTGAATAAATTTTTAAAGCCGTAGAAGCTGAAGAAACTCCTAAACCTAAATATTGATTCATATTCCAATAAACTAAATTATGTTTACAATATTTATTATTTTTTGCGAAGGCTGAAACTTCATAATGTTCAAACCCTTTGAATTTTAAAAACTTCCAAATAGATTTTAATTCATCAATTGTGTCATCTTCATTCAGGCCCTTAAAATTCTGCTTATAAAGCACTGTGCCTTTTTCTATGGTTAATTCATAAACACTTAGATGTTCGGGCTGTACATAGCTAAAAATTTGCTCTAGATCCTTTTTTGTTGCTTCGATATCATTATCAACGCAACAAATAAAATCCAAGTTTAAATCGAAGTGATATTTTGCTTTGAGTTTTTTTGCTACAAAAAGACCTTTTATTGTTTCATCTCTAGATGAATTTCTTCCTAATTTTTTTAGTCTTACTTCATTTAGGCTTTGAATTCCTACTGATAGTCTATTTACATAACTAAAAAGTTCTACATAATCACTTTTTAAAGATTCTGGGTTAATTTCCATAGTAAACTCTACAGGGTTCCCAAATTGACAAACAGCTTTAGCAATTTGTACTAATTGCTTTTCAGTTAAAAGACCAGGGTTTCCCCCACCAATGTAAACAGTATAAAAAGGTTTTTTAAAATACGAAGCTACCCTCTCAATTTCTTTTATTAATTTAATAACATATTCATCAATTATTTTTTGATTTGAAACTTTAGAATAAAATGCACAGTAGTAACATTTACTTATGCAAAAAGGAATATGAATATAAAGTGAAGTATTTTTTTTTAGGTCAAAATTGTCTAAAAACATTAAACAAAGCTTTTAATTTTACTTAGAGGCCAAAAAATAAAATTGACTTTACCATTTACTTTTTTAGAGCTAACAGGACCAAAATATCTTCCATCTTGGGAATTATCTCGATTATCTCCCATAGGTAATACACTCCCAAAAGGAACATAAATTCCATTTTCATATAAACTGTATTCACTCAGCTTAGAAAAATCTTCTGGAGAAACCTGATGTTGAAGTCGAGTAAATGAATGTTTTACTTCATACTGGTCATAATATTTATTTTTTTCAAGTTTTTGGTATAACTCTATAAGATATTCTGGAACATTGGAATCTGTAATACCAAGGTCTTGATAACCCATAAGTTGCCCCATAGCTTTAATGTTAGGATATAAATCTTGATCTATACTTCTATGAGGGCCCTGTTCAAGATTATTTTCTTCACGATAAGTAATTTCATCAATAAATTGATTTGTTCCAGAAGGTTTTATAAATACATTACCTTCGACAATTTTAATTGTATCACCACCTACTCCAACAGTCCTTTTAACATATAACTTTTCTCTCATATTTCCGTTTTCATCGACATCAATATTAATTAAAGAAAAACTAGCCATAAAGAGCAAGGTTGATAAAGTATCAAAAACTGGACCTTTGCTTTCATAAGTTGGATTATAAAAAGTAATTATATCATCACGATCCGGAGTCCTTAAATCAAATATTTTTTCTCCTCCAACGAAAGGTTCTACTCCATAAGCTTGTTTGTTAACATAAACACGCGAACCAACATCCAAAGTTGAAACCATGGAGGGTGTAGGAATTACAAAAAATTGTAAAAAATACAAATTTAAAAGAAGAACCACAACAACAGCAAAAACCAAGGCATTTATCCAATCCAAAACTTCCGTTTTTACAGATTTAAGTCTTTTATAAGTTTCTTTCTGTGCTTTTTTATTAGAAAGATGATTTTCAGTTTTTTCCTGAACCCAATCAAAAAAATTATTCATGTTGTCAATTTATCACAAAGAAGTTTAGTTGACAAGATAAGAAGTAAAAAGTACTTTATCATTATGAAATTCAAAAAGAAAGATTTAGTTAAAGTTGAAAGGGTAAAGCTAAAAGACCACTTCGGCATGAAACCTGGAGTTTGGTTGACTTTGATGTATGCTTTGATTCTTGTAGTCTTTATTTTTTTTATCGGGATTCTTCCTGGTCTTAAAAATGGTCAAAAAAGAGTTACTTTTGAAAGTGAAGCTGGAAATGTCAGTGTTTATTCTGATGGAATTTATATTGGAGGAACCCCATTTACTACTTGGGTAAAAAGTGGAGAACATGAAATTTCATTTAACGCTTATTCGATTGAAATTGATAAAATGAATATTCAAGTTTCACATCCGGTTTTCTTTTCTTGGTTATTCAAGCGACACCAAAATATTTTTAGTAATCAAACTTTAAATGAAAATAATTTAAATAAAGTTGAAAACTTATTTCTTCAAAATCTTACTAATCAATGTCTTATTACTGAATATGATGATACTCATTTTTATCCTCCTATTTTTTCTGATTTTGCTAAACTTGTTAAAAATACTAATATAAAAGATAATAATAATTTCTGGAATTTAGCTTTTAGTTTTATTTCTTCCAGTAAAATGTTAGAAGATGCTAAAGAAGCTACTGAATTGCTATCACTAAATTATGATTTTTCATTACAAGAACAAATTTTCACTAATGCTGACTATTCAGTGAAAACAACTTTTGCTGTAACAGATAT
>JBAYZQ010000233.1:0-3446 GCA_041672385.1 Sphaerochaetaceae bacterium
GGTCATTTGTCCTGTAATTAAAAAAAGAATAAACAAAAGAACTTACAATAGGATAGAAAGAAAAAACAATTAGAAACAAAATAAGTGGAAGCATAAAAAGCGTTGTTTTCCAAGTTAATTTTTTCATAAGTGCACTAATCTCCTACGACAGATATTAATCTGTCAAACCTGATTAAAAAAGGGCATGGAGTATTAAAATCCAGCCCTTTTAAAGAATCAATTTCTCCTTAGTAAGTCAAAGACATTTTAATTGCTGCTACAGTTGCGTCGAGTTTAGCAGAACCTGACAAGTACTTGTGTACTGCCTGTTGGATTCCATCTGATACTTTAGCATACTGTGCTGAAACTGGACGGGCAATTGTTTTTACTAATGCGTTCTTAAAACCTTCTTTTGAAAGCATTGCATTGGAAGCAATTACATCCTTGTCTTGGAGTGCTGCATTAAATCCTGGAAGGTATCCACCCTTAGTACTTAAAATTTTCTGACCTTCAAGTGTAGAAATAAATTTAATTAATTCCCATGCACCATCTTTATTGTTACTTTTTGAATTAATTGCAAGCAACCATCCACCTACTGTGCTTCCCTTTGGAAGTGGTGCAATATCAACTTGATCTTGACTGATTGTTCCTTCACTCTTAATCATTCCCCATTGATAAGGCCAGTTACGTGCAAATACACTCTTTCCTTTGATGAAATTATTATGAGTTTCGCCTTCAGTATAGTTCAAAATATTTGAAGGAGTTACTTTGCTATCTGAAAACATTTTCATTTCCATTAGTCCCTTCTCTAAATCTGTCCAAGCCCCTGTAAACTCATTTACATTACAAACAAGTCCTTCATAAAGACTACTTTGATATACATATCCATCTACTGTACCTTTTTGTCCTTGGTATTTTGCTGCCATAGCATACAAGTCGTTAAAGGTATAATTTCCGCCACGAAGTTTTGCTGCATCAGTTGAGCTTACAATATCACTTCTAAAATAAAGAACACCAAGGTCAGGGAAGAATGGTAAAACATACTGTTTTGCATTATATCTTCCTGATGCCATGGAACCTGCATTAAATTCGGAAATCATTAAGCCTGCATCTTTAAGTCTTGAATCAATTGGTTCAATGTAACCAGATGCTGCAAACTCACCAGCCCAAACTACATCAAGTGAAAGGACATCGTAATCCGAACTTCCAGCTTTAAGAGAAGTAATTAACTGTTCTCTCATTGCATTAGAGTCGTTTGTCATATTAACCCATTCCACAGTGTATTTATCTTGACTTGCATTAAATGCATCAAGAACAGCCTGTGTACCTGGGGTACTGTCTGCTTGTCCTGCAAACTTGATTACTGTTTTTTTCATTGGTCCTGCCTCAGTTTGAGCTTCAGCAAATACCATACCAATAGATACTGTTACAATAAGCATTAAAATTAAAATTTTTTTCATGTAAGACCTCCTAAGTATCTTATAATCATTTTGAATTTACAGTTCAAAATATGTTTATAGTATAAATCATATTATTTAGAAATATATCAACTATTTTATTAAAGTATTAAATTCTTTGTTATTTTAGTTTTTTTGTGTTAGAATACAAACATGACTTTTTCAGAACTTTATAGATATATAAAAGAAGGGATGCGTCTTCCAGTAAGCATTTACAAAGATCAGGTTCGACTTTTCCCAGAAACTCCACCAGAAACAGCATCTTCAATTATTAATAATATGGATGCTTTAGCCTCTTTAAAAAAGCGTGCTTCCCAAAAGGAAACTCTTCAATTCCTTCAAAATAGTTTTTATGAGAATTATATTTTAATCAATATTCAAAAAGGATTTATAATTCTTGTTGGACCTGTTGTAATGGAAAGAATAAGAAGAGGAGCAGTACTCCATCTTATAAAGAAAAAAATGGTTTCTAGTCATAAACAATCTCTTCTTATTAATTATTATTTAAACCTTGAATGTATATCAGATAGACAATTTTATTTTAGTGGAAAACTTATTGAAATGATGCTCACGGTTCAAAAACCTTTTCTTCAAGAAGAAGAAGATAATGATGATGAAGGTGTTAATTTTACCTTAGACCACAATGAAAGTGAAATTCGTTCTTTTTCTCATTCTCCCTATTTCTTAGAGCAAGAAATAACCAAATTGGTTGCCACCGGTGATACAAATGGTGCAAGAAATATTTTAAATAGAATAAACACTCACAAAAGGGCAAATTTGGCTTCAAGTGAAATTCGTTCTTTGAAGAATTCTTTAATTTGTGATTGTACTTTCATGACTCGTGCTGCAATAAATGGAGGGGTCAATCCGGAAATATCCTTCTACCATAGTGATAGATTCATAAGAGACATTGAAGCTGCAATTGATTTTGATACCCTCGAGAAGCTTGAACTTAGGATGATAATTGAGTTCACTTCCCTAGTAAAGGAATACAAGAAAACACAGTATTCACAAACTGTAAGGTCAACTATGGAATATATTGATTCCCATATTAAAGATCCAATTACTCTAACTGAAATTGCTGATGCACTTTTCATTAATCCAAGTTATCTTTCAGGTTTATTTTCAAAGGAAAAAGGAATAACTCTTTCTTCTTATTTAAAAAAGAGCCGTATAGAAGCTTCAAAATGGAAGCTTTGTTATACTGACAATTCTGTAGCTAACATAGCTTTAATTTATCAATTTTCCTCTCAAAGCTATTATATAAGTTGCTTTAAGAAACTTACAGGAGAAACTCCCCTTCAGTACAGGAAAAAACATCTCGTGGTATAAAAAAAAATCCTGATCTTTAAGACCAGGATTCTTTATTTAAATTACATTTTTAGTTTTGTTTTATACTTGAGTATAAGCGATTGTTACTGTTGCTGTATAACTATCAGCTGCTAAAGTATTTTTCTCTACCCAGCTTACTGAGAAGGTTCCTACATTAAAAGTTGATTTGTAACCAGAACCAAGGTCTACTGTAAATCCAGTAATACTTACTCCTACTGGTTCTCCGGTTGTTGCTACTACGCTGCCAATGGTTAAAGCATTTTCTTCATGTAGACTTGTTCCATACCAAGGTGTTACGGAAAGATCAATATCAATTGCAGCTGCATCTGAACCGAAGTTCATAACATGATCAGAAGTTACGATAAAAGTTGCTGATCCTGCTGCTGATGCATCATAGGGTGATGAGCTAGTTTCTGTCAGAGTAAATAAATAATCAGTTGCAGGACTAACTATTGAATTTAAAGTTATTGTATTTCCTTCTGCTACTGCGAATACTGCAAATGCTGCTATTAATAAAACTGATAAAATTGTTAATGTCTTTTTCATAATTTGATTCCTTTTTAAGTAAATTTGTAAGTTCTTATTCATCCCTTACATCCATTATCATATAGGAAGTCCTTTCCTATGTCAATAGTTTTTATTTTGATTTTTTAGATTTATTATAAAATAACTTGCTAC
>JBAYZQ010000234.1:0-3443 GCA_041672385.1 Sphaerochaetaceae bacterium
ATCTACAAAGTTTTACAAGTAGAAGTATAAAATATTTCCAAATTTTAATTGACAAGTGGAAAAAAGCTTGTTAGTATGACATGTGACATAACTGTGGTGGGTTATTTTTTTGGGAAGAAAAGAAGGGAGAGAATGAAGAAGCTTTTACTTGTAATTATTATTATTCTTGAAGTAAGCACTTTGTTTGCAGGTGTTTCTTTTGTTCTTTACCACGATGTTAATGTTATTCCCAGTTTAAGTACAGATTTTTTCCAAATTGAAAACTTAGAAAGCCCCGTAGAAATTGTTTCTTTAACTCCAAATGAAGAAGAACAAAATGTCGGATTTTTAATGACTACTTTTAATCTTGATATGGATATTTCTTATTCTATTGATTGGGGCAATTTAGAATATGATGATAGTATTCCTGATTCAGGTCCTTATCTTCCTTTTACAATGGAAGTAACCGGAGATGGGAATGAAGATATTCCCGTTACTCTTTCAGGAAGTCTTGGAGCAGGATCTGTCGAAATTAATGATGTTAGTTTAGTAAGAGATCCTTTACTATCATGGACTAGACAATATGTGTGTGGGTTTAAATTAACTTTTTCTTCTGATATTCAGTTTTCTCCGGCAGGTGATTATTCAACCGAGATTACTATAAATCAGATTGCAGTTTAAGGTAGGGAGACATTATGGAAAGAAAAATAACTATTATTTTAATAATTCTCTTGTTTTCTCTTTCAATTCTTTCGGCTACTTTGGTTGAAAAACAGTTAACAGCTATTAAATATGGCACAGTTGAGGGTTCTTCTCTACCCGAAGCAAATGCTTCAGTAAGAATTCTAAATCCTTCTTCAATTCAATTAGCTTCTTCAGGAGGAAATATACAAATACCAATTCAAGCTCGTGAAAATAATTATAAAGCCTTTTCTTGGTCTTTTTCAGGAAATTTATATGGGAACATAGAATTAAAATTTACTTCTTCCCCAATGGAAACTGAACTTTTGGAAGGTGGGTTTGATTATCTTCCTTATTCTATTAAATATCAAAGTGAGACTTCAGGAGTTGGAAATACGCAAATTCCTTACATTGGATCTTCATATGTTGGAACAATTGATTTTACTGTTGGTGAAACTGTTTATGAATTTCAATATGCAGATAAAATTAAAATTAATAATATTTTAAAAAGCTCCTATGAAGATTCAAACGAAACTTTACAGTTTCTTATTGGAGATATTACACAAAAGGAAGTATCCTTTCTTTACAATTTGGAAAATGGATCCACAGTTACTGGAGGTACGGGAACCTACTGTGAAAATGTTTGTAATCAATGGAATAGAAATGGATATGCACTGGTTACAATTGATGTCTCTGGAGAAAGTATTGGTACTTATTCTTCTGGAAGATACTTAGCCCCAATACAAGTTGAAATTATAGGAATATAGAGATGAAAAAAATATTGATGAGTTTATTAATTTTAATTAGTCTAATATTTCCTTTAATGGCGGATTATTCTCAACCTCATGGGCAATATCTTATGGGTTATGTTAATTCTTCTACCCAGTTCGATGTAGAAATGTTGGAAAATGTTCTTCCTTTTAATTTAGAAGAAGATTTAGTTCAGAAAAATAATGATATGAACAGTGTAATTGGACTTAGATTTGGAACATATAATTTGATTGTAAATACCAATAACTATACTTTGACTGTTACTCATGACAAATTAGTAAAAGAGGGTACTGTAATACAAGGACCTACAAACAGTGTTGATTATAGACTAGATATGTTTTATGTCGATGACTTAGAAGTTGAGAGATTTAAAACTTGTTTTTATGATGATTCAATTGTTTTGACACAGGAAGATGGAGATACTATGACCAATAAAAGTCTTTATGTCAGCATGAATGCAACTGAAGGAGAAATTGATTTACTTGAAAGTGGAAATTATTCTTCAACAATAAGTTTTAATTTTGAGGTGGGAGTATGAAAAAGAAAACTGTAATAATTGTTGCATTATTTATTTTCATAACCTGTGGTCTTTTTGCTGGAGCCATTTCCGAAGCAAATTCTTGGTTGCTCCCACGTTATTGTATAAATAGTGAAAGTAAAATGTTTGACTTAACATCAACAATGTCTTGTAATACTATTCCTGCTTCTAATTACAATGATGAAACAGTATATGATGGTCAGGTTTCTCGTTTTAGGTCAACTTTGAGATCTTCTACCACGGTTACAATTGAACCAGGAGCAAATGGTTGGTTCTTTGTAAATGAAAATAATGTAACAATGAAAAGACCTTTTACCTTAAAGGGTTATCGTTATAAATGGAAACTTAGTAGTGGAGATTATTCAAATACAAGTAAAAACTTGGATGGTGCTTTTTCAACTCCTGTTACCGGTGATTATTACGGAAATTACTCTTTTACTCTTCCTTCTTCCTCTTGGGGTTGGGATTGGTGGAACTATCAATGTGAAACGTTTTATGAGGAAGAGATAGTTTTTGAATTACCCTCTTATTCTAGTACATTGGAAGCGGGGTTTTATTATGCTGATTTTGTTATTGTTTATCATAATGCAGATAATACTGAAATTAGACAGAGCATGAGAATAAAAGGCTATGTAAACATGCCAGTTTCAGAAGTCTGTGAAGAATTTTCATTTTCTGTGAGCCCTACTAACTATACCTATAGTGTTAATCTTGAAGATACAACAACTTATTTTGAAGTTGTCGATTTAGATTTTGCTAATTCTCGTATCGAAACTTTATCAAGTTCTCCAACAGGAAGTGTATATAATGATCGTTTTACGGTTTATATTGCACCGACAAGTATTCCAACAGCAACTACAAGTCAGTATCAACTTAGTACGAATCCTTATGTGTTTATAAATAAAGGCTCTGAATACCAAACAAGAACAGAAAAAAATACTATTGAGTATGAAATCTTCAGTAATTCTTCTGGAGGTATTTTTGATTCTGAAAATGATAATGGTATATTATTTAAGATGGATGTTCCTTATAGTTATGAAGAAATTGGTGCTGCAGCTTGGGGAAATACCCAATATCTTGAAAATTGGAAACTAGAAGACCAAAAAATCTATATAAAAATTAGTCCACCTTCTGACACTACTATTGTTAGGGAAGCTGGTTCTTATTATTCAAATCTTTATTTCTTTGTTTATTCTAATGATTAGTAGATTAGTAATTTAGAGTTTGTTTAGTTCTCTAGAATTTCTTGAACTCTACCCACTTGACCACTAGTAAGACGAACTTTGATTCCATGGGGATGAAAGGCCGAATTAGTCAAAATATCGGCTACTATGCCTTTGGTCAGTTTGCCAGATCTTTGATCTTGCTTTAATACTATCTCTACATTGAGTCCTGGTTTGATATCACTTCTATTTTGTCCATTCATAAAAGAGATTCTACAGTGAAAGACATAATTTGTCATTATCTTTTAGAA
>JBAYZQ010000235.1:0-3418 GCA_041672385.1 Sphaerochaetaceae bacterium
TTTTTAATAATTTTATAATTTATTCTTGTTTAGAAAAAACCAATAAAATGATAAAAACCTGCTAGTTAAAATATATTGTATGTTTAATAATTTAAGGCTTAATATTTTATTAAATAATATTAAATTGTTATAATCAAAAGAAATAAAAAGAAAAATCTTTTATTTGACAACGCAAATATAGTGTGATAGTATATTTCAATAAATGTATTATAAAATACATTGATAATAAAAGGAGTTGATATGGGACACGAAACTAATTTCTTATATCTTTCAGAAAAAGATACAATTGAAGCAGGAGTTCTTGATGTAGAAAAATGCATCAATACAGCAGAAGAGGTTTTTAAACTTTTAAGTACTGGTGATTATTTAATGGGTGGTGCAAATCATAATGGACATGGGTTTGGAATTGTTTTTCCAAAAACAACACCATTTGCTAATATGCCTGTTGCGGGCCCTGACAGAAGATTTGTTGCTATGCCAGCATATTTAGGTGGAAGATTTGATGTTTGCGGATGCAAATGGTATGGATCAAATGCTGAGAATAAAAATGATGGACTTCCAAGATCAGTACTAACATTAATGCTAAATGATAAAAAAACAGGGGAACCTCTAAGCTTGATGTCAGCTAATTTATTAAGCTCTGCTAGAACTGGTGCAGTTCCAGGAGTTGCTGCTAGATATTTAGCAAGAAAGAATTCAAAAGTTATAGGCGCATTAGGTTGTGGTCAAATTAATAGATCCTGTCTAAAGTCAATATCTTCTCAGCTTCCAAACCTAAATAAAATTGTTTGTTACGATATCTTTGAAGCAGCTGCAAATAGCTTTGCTGATTGGGCAAAAGAAGAATTGGGGATTGATGCAATCGTAGAATTAGATTTAGAAAAAGCAGTAAGACAATCTGAAGTATTAACAATTGCTGCATCAAGATTAAAACCTTTACATCTTAATGATGAATGGATTAGAAAAGGCGCTACTGTTCTTGTAACTGGACCAGTTCAGTTTGATGATTCATATTGGCTATCAACAAAATTGATTTTTGATAATACCAAACTACATGAAGCATATGTAAGCGAAGCAATTACATCGGGAGACAAAGATGGCTATTACAGTGGTGTTATTGGAGGTCCAATTTATAGGTTAATTGATAAAGGATTACTTCCAACTTTAAAAGATTCAACTAGCATGGGTGATGTTGTATTAAACGAAAGAAAAGGCCGAGAAAACGATGAAGAAAGAGTTACTTTCATTGCTTGTGGAATGGCAACTTTTGATGTTGGTGTAGGCTATGATTTGTATAAAACGGCATTAAAGAAAGGTATTGGACAGAAATTAGTACTTTGGGATTCTCCATATCAGAGCTAAAATGTTTTGAGGATGTTTTAACTAATGATAATTGCTATTATTATGTTAAAAGGTAGTATATATTCTATAAAATAAGGAAAAAAATATGAGTATAGAGTTACTTGCGTTAATAATTTGTTTTGTTGTTATGATGGTAATAGGAACACCGATTGCTTACAACTTACTTATTTCTACGATAACCTACGTTCTAATTTCAAATTTTGATGTTGTAGTTGTAGGTATGAAAATGTTTGAGGGTATGAACAGTTTTTCTTTTTTGGCGGTTCCGTTCTTTGTAATAACGGGACAGCTAATGTTAAGAGGAGGTCTTCTTGAATTATTAGTTGATTTTGTTAATGCTTTCTTTGGTAGATGTAAAGGTGCAATTGCTATGGTTACAATAGGTGCTTCTTTACTAATGGGTTCGATTGTTGGTTTGGCTGTAGCCTCAGCAGCATCTTTAGGTGTCTTCTTAATCCCTATGATGAAAAAAGAAGGTTATGATCCTGCTTTTGCGGCGGCGACCATGTCTTCTGCTTCTCTTCTAGGGCCAATAATGCCACCTTCTATATTGATGATTATGTATTCAATTTCAGTAGGGAATACTTCTATTGCAGGGCTTTTTCTGGCTGCTGTAATCCCTGCTATTACAATTGCAATATTGCAAATGTTTGTGGCAAATAAAGTTTCAAAAAAGAGAGGTTATCCTTCTTATGCCAAGGTTAGTGGTAGAGAGAAATGGAGGGTTACGAAAGCAGCTTTGCCTGTTTTAATGTTACCTGTAATAATCTTAGGTGGTATTTTCAGTGGAATTTTTAGTATTACAGAAGCTTCGGCAATTGCAGCACTATATAGTGCGATTATTGCTTTCTTTGTACGAAAAACTGTTTCCTGGAAAGATATTCCAACAATTATAATGGAAGCAACATCAACAACTGGATTAGTATTATTGCTCGCCGGTGCAGGAAGTGCAATGGCTTGGACTATCGCAAATGAAAGAGTTCTTGATATGTTAATTGGACCTCTCTCAACCATGCCAAGTTGGGCTTTTTTAATTTTGGTAAATGTGATTTTATTAATTTGTGGATGCTTTATGGATGATTATGCTTCCATTGTAATTTTAGCACCAATTATTGCTCCTATAGCATGGCAATTGGGAATAGCTCCACTACATATTGCCGCAATTATTTGTATTAACTTAGTAGTTGGTTTAGCGACTCCTCCATTTGGGATTACGTTATTTGTAACTAGTCCAATTGCTGGGGTAAAAATTGAAGATACGGTTCGAGAAGCTGTGCCTTACATCTTAATTACCATTGCTGTATTGTTACTTGTAACATTTATTCCAGCAATAACAACAATATTACCTCGTTTAGCAGGTTATTAAAAAAGGATTATATATGAAAAAAATAATAGTAGCAATTATTTCAATTACTTTAGTAATTGTAGTATCTTTTTTACTTATTAGTATGGTAAATACCATTATGAAAAAATCAACTGTAGATCAAAATACAGTGGAAATGACAACATTATCAGACGATTTCGAAAATATTGATATCAGAATTAGTGCATGTAATTCAAATACTCATCCACAATCTCTTGGTTTGTTTGCAATGAAAGAATATATTGAAAAAGAATCTGATGGAAAAATTCAAGTTCATGTATTCTGTAATGGACAATTAGGTGATGAAGAATTATCTCTTGCTCAAGTTCAAGCAGGAACACTTGAAATGTGTACAGCCTCAATAGCTCCAATTACAACCTTTCAAAAGAAATTTGAAGTTTTAGATATTCCATTTTTGTTCAATAATTATGAAGAAGCTTGGATGGTTCTAGACAGTAAAGCTGGCCAAGAGTTATTTGATTCTTTAGAATCTGTTAACCTTAAAGGACTAGCTTGGATGGAAAATGGGTTTAGGCATATTTCGACCAAAAATGTTCCTGTAAATAAAATGGCTGATTTGAAAGGGTTAAAAATTAGAACAATGAATGCTCCAATGCATATTCTTAATTTTACAAGTTTAGGTTGTAACCCAACTCCAATAAATTTCTCAGAACTTTATATGGCTATGTCACA
>JBAYZQ010000236.1:0-3391 GCA_041672385.1 Sphaerochaetaceae bacterium
TGTGCATCAGACCCCAGAGCATAAAACTCAACAATATCATCAGTATTAAAAACTATTTGTTGCATTGAAAACATTTTATTTTCCGGACATTGAAACTCAGAATCAACAATCGCTCTTTCTAGAAAACTAATTCCTGCCATTGCTTTTTTATTAGTACAACAACAAAATATTCCATATAATGCCCTTCCATATAAACGGTCAAACTTAAGTGGGCTTATAACAATCTGTTCGATATTTTTATTATCTAATTTTATGATTTCTGAATTCACTTTAAGATGAAAATTATCAGAAATAATCTTTTTACCAATTCCTACTATTTTCTTACTTCCACTCAAAACGAGACTTTTAGCTTCCAAATTGACAAGTTTTCCATCGACTGTTCCTAAAAAAGTATTTCCTAAAATAATATCATTAAAACCGTAGCCAATATGTTCATCCTCAGATATAACTTCAACAGCATCAAGACTGAATTCAACATAATCATCAATTGTATGAGTCTTTAATTCTTTAATATCTACATTTACAATTGGTCCCACATTTGCAGTTCCTGCAGCTATACCTAATATGGAAGGTCTATGTTTCTTATCAGTATTACAAATAATAGTATCAGCTACATAGCTAGCCATTCCATCACCACCAACTGTTACAAAAAGATCAATTCCTAGTTTAAGAAATTGTTTCACAGCACTACAAAGCTTTTGGCTATATTTTTTATTTAAATCTTCTTCACTTAAGGAAATAATTTCAGCAGCATCGGGAAGATTTTTTCCTCCATAACTTGTATGACCATACAAATCCACATTTTTAAGGAAATTTGCAATCAACTTTCCTATCTCTTCATAGTTTAAGTTTGACATTCCGCTATTCATGTTAAATAATACTGCTACTTTCATTTCCTATTTCTCCCAAGGATTTAGAATAATCTTGAATGCTTTTCCACTTTGTAGCAAATTAAAGGCTTCAATACCTTTTTCTAAAGGCATTTCTTTAGTTATTAATTTCACATAATGGTCAGGGTTTTCTGAAATCATTTCAAATGCTTTTTTGAAATGTTCTGATGCAAATCCACAGCTTCCAGTTACCAATACTTGTCTATAATGCAGTGAATGTGTATCCAAAGAGACCGTTGTTCCTTTCTTAAGACCACTAAAAATTAATATGGTCCCTCCATCTTTTACTTTAAGTAAATATTCATTTACTAATTTCTCAATATTCACTGAAATTACAATATTATCGTAACTTCCATTTTCAATTTCCTCAGGAGAAATACAATGCATTCCCCAACTCTTTAATACTTCACTCCTTAAAGGATTTGGCTCCACAATTGAAACAGGAATTTTCTTTTGCTGAAAATACAAGGCAAACAAAACTCCCATTGGTCCTCCACCGACAATCAAAATTCTACTGGATAATTTTATATGTAAATGAGAAATTCCATTTAAAACACAGGCCAAAGGTTCAACAAGTGTAAAAACTTTCCATAATTTTTTTTCTATTTCTTTTGTAGGGATTTTAAAAATCCCCTTTTCATAGTTTGTAGGAACACTAACGTATTGGGCAAAAGCTCCAGAGGAAACATAATTCTTGTTATTACAAAGTTCTGGAAATCCATCTTTGCAAATAATGCATTTTCCGCATTCAAAATAAGGAGCTACACAAACTAAATCCCCTTCATTAAGTCCTTCGGTTTCAGTTTTCTCTACCTTCCCATAAAACTCATGCCCCAACACCGTAGGTGGTTTAAAAAAATGATGGCCATTAAGAAAAGTTTTCAAATCCGTACCACATATTCCACAACCCAAAACTTTAATTAAAGTTCCGCCAGAAGGTTTTTTAACTTCTTCAATTTCCATCCTACCAATACCCTCATACATCAATACTTTCATTTTTCTAATTCTCCTAAAAGTTCTTTTGCTGTGTAAACATCAGTAATTAATTTCGTCATATATTTAAGTTTGCAAGCAGAGATAATTCCATCAACCTTAGCTTCTCCCCCACATAAACAGACTTTATCTTTGGCTTTCATAAAAGCTTCAATGGAAATTCCAAAATACTTTGATTCTTCTTCATTTCCTGAGTTTGCAGGAATATAGGAATTTGGTCCCGAACCACAAGTTATAAAACCCTTGGCATTAAAAAATCTTCCTAAAATATCTCCAACTATCTCATTTTCATGTAACTTTTGAAGAACATTATCTGAATATTCTTCAATTGGAAAGCTAGGTTCTCCGCCAAATCCACCCAGACCAAATATTGCAAGATCAAGATTATTCCAAACTTGTTTAATTGACAAAAGTTGTTCATCTTTCATAAAGTAATTTGCTATTTGGGGAGCTTTTACAAAAGCAGGAAAATTATAAAACATTCCTTCTCCCTTCATTTTTTCAGTAATTCTGTCCAATATAACATTCACTTGAAAATAGGGTTCAGTCCTTCCAAGGCTTCCTACTAAAGGTACAAATCTAACATTTGATCTTTCTTTGCTACCACAAGAAGAAAGTACTGTTTGATAGACTGTCTTTCCCCATCCAATTCCAACATTTTTTTTACCTTGAATTAAATCAAGAAGTAGATTTCCAGCACAAACTGCAATATCTTGTATTCGATTGTTTCTATCAGAACTTCTTGAATCAGTTTTGGGAGAAATGATTACTTCATTTATTCCAAGTAATTTTGCAAGTCGTTGTTCTTTTTCAGAAACTCCAGCAGGTGGAATAATATCTACTTGAACAATTCCCATTTTTAAGGCCTTTTCAAGGGCTCTTGAAACCATTGGACGAGATATTCCCATTTTTTCTGAAATTTTCTGTTGGGTGAGGGATTCTTTATAATAAAGAATAGCTATGCTATAAAGTAATTCTTTATCATCAAGCATTAATTTTTCCTCCCTAGAGTTTCATTAATCCTTAATATGGTAGCAAGAGGATCTTTACTTTGAAAAATATTCCTACCCAAAGCTAAGCCAAAAGCACCAGAGGTTATGGCTAATTTTGTAATTTCAGCAATATCTTTGTCCTTTGGACCACCTGCAAGTAATACTGGAACAGGACATCCTTCTATGACAGAAATGAAGTCATCACAATAAAATGATTTAACAAAATCTGCTCCAAGTTCTGCTGCTATCCTAGCACCATTTCTAACGAAATCAGAATCATTGTTTTTCTTAAAATCAGCAGCCAGTGGTTCAGCAATTACCGGAATGGAATATTCATGAAATTGCTCAACAGTCTTTGCCAAGCCTAACATTGATTCCTTATCATGGGCCCCTCCAAGAACCAACATGACTAAAATTGCATCAACTCCAAGATTGATTGCCAATTTAGGAGAACACATAGTTTCGTGAAAATCAGAAAATTCACTACCAATCATGGTTCCACCTAAAGATGAACGC
>JBAYZQ010000237.1:0-3370 GCA_041672385.1 Sphaerochaetaceae bacterium
TTGAACAAGCTACAGAAGCTTCATGAGGAACACAGTTTGCAGCCCCTTCAGATTTAAAGTGCTTTGAGAATAAAATTCTATAATAAGCTTCTTCTTTTGTAGAAGGAGTATTAATAGGAAAACGATTGGCAATAGCAGCAAATTGTTTATCAGTAATAATTTTACTAGTATATTCTTTTAAAGTATCAATCCAACTATAACCAACTCCATCAGAAAACTGCTCTTTCTGTCTCCAAACCACTTCTTTTGGAAGCATGTCTTCAAAAGCTTTTCTAAGGACTTCTTTTTCAATTTTATTGTTACACATCTTGTCTTCAACTTTTAGATTCATAGCAACATCCATGAATTCTTTATCTAAGAAAGGAACTCTTCCTTCTACGCCCCAAGCTGCCAAAGATTTATTTGCCCTTAAACAATCATAAAGATGAAGTTTATTTAGTTTTCTCACAGTTTCTTCATGGAATTCGCGCGCGGATGGAGCTTTATGAAAATATAAATAACCACCAAATAATTCATCACTACCTTCACCTGAAAGAACCATCTTGATACCCATGGATTTAATTACCCTTGCTAAGAGATACATGGGAGTTGCCGCTCTAACAGTTGTAATATCATAGGTTTCAAGATGGTAAATAACATCTTCAAGTGAGTCTAAGGCTTCTTGAATGGTAAAATGAACTTCATGGTGAACTGTTCCCAAATAGTCGGCCACAATTCTTGCAGCTGCTAAATCAGGAGAACCTTCAAGTCCAATTGCAAAACTATGAAGCTGTGGCCACCAAGCATTCTCACTACTTTCAGTTTCAACTCTCTTTTTTGAATGCTTAACTACTAAAGCAGTAATAACTGAACTGTCTAAACCACCTGAAAGTAAAACGCCATAAGGAACATCACACATAAGTTGTCGAACAACAGCTTTTTCCAAAGCATCCTTAACAGCTTTCACACTGTCTTCAGGACTGTTTGTGACTTTATCAAAATCTTCCCAATCTCTTTTATACCATCGAGTCATTATTTCATCTTCACTAGAAAGATAATGACCAGGTAAAAATTCACAAAGTGAAGGACAAATACCCTCAAGAGCTTTCATTTCACTAGCTACAAAATACCTACCATTGATATCCCAACCTTGATAAAGAGGAACAATTCCCATATGATCTCTGGCAATAAGGAATTTATCATCTTGGCTGTCATAAATAGCAAAAGCAAAAATACCATTGAGCTTATCTAAAAAAGCAGAACCATATTTAATATACAAAGGGAGAATAACTTCACAGTCACTTTCAGTTGCAAATTCATAATTATCTTTAAATTCCTTTCTTAGTTCTTTATGATTATAAATTTCACCATTAGCGGTTAAAATATAACGCCCATCTTTTGAATAAAGAGGTTGTTTACCTGAAAGAGGATCAACAATTGAAAGCCTTTCATGAGACAAAATTGCTTTTTTCCCACAGTAAATACCCGACCAGTCTGGTCCACGATGCCTAATTTTCTTTGACATCTTAAGAACCTGTTGTCTGTCTTGTTCGCAGCTTTCATCTATATCAAACATTCCAATAAAACCACACATATAATTTTTCTCCTATTTTTTAACTAAACCGAGTACAGCAACTCGCCATAAGTTGGCATTGGCCAATACTTACTATCAACCAACAATTCCAAACTGTCACAAGCATTTCTACATTCATCCATTAGTGGAATAACTTTCTCATACAAATAAAATGAAAGTTCTTTACTGTCTTCTAGACTATTTGAAGAGGTGAGGGTCTTTTCTAACTTTTCATTTGAACTAAGAAGAGCCTCAATAAAATTTGAAATGCTACTAATTCTTTTAATAGTTGAATTTAAATTAGGGCAGTCAATCTTTTTTAACTTTTCGATACCATCAGCTAAAGAAAATAAGTATTCATTACATGATGGATAAATCTGTCTATTAATGATATCAATTAAAGTAAGCGCTTCGATATTAATAGTTTTTGCATAGGTATCATAGAGGATTTCAACTCGACTTTCTAACTCACTTTTTTCAAATACATGAAATTCTTCAAAAAGTTCAACGTTCTTTTTCTTAACAAATACAGGGAAAGCATCAACTGAAGATTTAAGATTTTCTAGTCCTCTTCTCTCTGCCTCTTTAAGCCACTGCTCACTGTAGTTATTACCATTGAATACGATTCTTCTATGTTTTGAATATTCCTCTTTTATTAAATCTTCAAGACAAGAGTCAAAATCTTCACAACCTTCAAGTTTATCAGCAAAAGATTTAAAAGCCTTTGCAATAATAGTATTTATGACAGTGTTTGGACCTGCAAGGGAGAAAGCAGAACCTAGCATTCTAAACTCAAATTTATTGCCTGTAAAAGCAAAAGGAGAAGTTCTATTTCTATCAGTTGTATCCTTTGTGAAAGAAGGAAGGACATGGACACCAAGCATCATTTTTTCTAAAGTTGTTTCAAGAGTTACTCTTCCATCTGCAATATCTTCTAAAATTGAAAATAAATGTGTTCCAATAAACATACTTACAATAGCTGGTGGAGCCTCATTTGCCCCAAGACGATGATCATTTCCAGCAGAAGCAACAGTTCCTCTTAAAAGATCTTGATATTCATCAATAGCTTTAACTATGGCTGTCAAAATCAAAATAAACTGCTTATTCTCTCTTGGATTTTTTCCAGGTTCAAGAAGGTTAGTTCCTTTATCAGTCGAAATAGACCAGTTGTTATGTTTACCTGAACCATTAACCCCATCAAAAGGTTTTTCATGGAGGAGACAAGTCAAATCATGTTTTTCGGCTATCTTTCTCATCAGTTCCATAACCAACTGGTTATGATCAGTTGAAATATTAGCAGTTGTGAAAACAGTTGCAAGTTCATGTTGAGAAGGAGAAACTTCATTATGTTTAGTCTTAGCATAAACCCCGTACTTCCAAAGTTCTTTATCTAAATCTTGCATAAATGCATTTACTCTTGGTCTAAGACTCCCAAAGTAGTGGTCATCAAGCTCCTGCCCCTTTGGAGGTCTAGCACCAATAAGAGTACGACCAGTATAAATAAGATCTTTTCTTTTTTTGAATAAATTTTTGTCAATTAAGAAGTATTCTTGTTCAGGTCCAACAGTAGTATTAATATATTTCACATCTTCATTTCCAAAAAGTGCTAAAATTCTCTTTGTTTGTTTGCTTAAAGCCTGCATTGATCTCAAAAGTGGAGTTTTCTTATCAAGAATTTGGCCACCATAAGAACAAAAAACAGTTGGAATACATAAAGTATTATCTTTTACAAAAGCGTAGCTTGTTGGATCCCAAGCTGTGTAACCCCTTGCTTCAAAAGTTGCTCTTAAGCCCCCTGAAGGAAAAGAAGAAGCATCT
>JBAYZQ010000238.1:0-3370 GCA_041672385.1 Sphaerochaetaceae bacterium
AGATAATAAAATTGCGTTTTCTTTAGTTCAATATCTTGTAAGAAAGGGAGTAAATATTCCAGAGGATATTCAAATAATTTGTTTCGATAACACGGATCTCACTGAAATTTCAAACCCAGCAATTTCTGCTGTTGATATTGATTTAGTCGCTCTTGGAAAAGTTTTAGCTAAAAAGGTATTAGGATCTTTTAAGTCTGATAAAAAAGTTGCTTCTATGGAGTTAATAAATGTTGGCTTAATTTTGAGGGATACCACAAAGAAATAATTATTAAGCGTTAAAATGTAAGCGCTTACAATAAAAGGAGAGAAAAATGAAAAGATTTTCAATTGTTTTTGTCGTTTTTTTAATGGTATGTTCCACTATTTTTGCAAATGGTGTTTCTGAAGAAACCACTAAAGATCAAAGAGTAGAAGTTTTATTTTGGCATACCTTTAGCGAAGGAGCTGAATTAGAAAATTTTAATGAAGTTGTTAAACAATTTGAAGTTGAAAACCCCATGATAAAAGTAAATTCTGTAAGAATGCCGTATGATGGATTACAACAACAGGTTATTACAGCTGTTGCTGGAGACTCTGCACCTGATATCATGAGAATGGATATTGTTTGGATGGGAAAAATGGCCACTATGGGAGCTTTAGCCCCACTTGATGAAATGGAGGACTTTAATAAATATAAAGAAAATGCTTTACCAGTTCCTTTAAGTACAAATTTTATTAAAGATCATTACTATGGTTTACCTTTAGGAACAAATACTACATTAGCAATTTGGAATAAAGATTTATTGAAAGAAAATAATATTACTTCAATTCCTAAAACTATAGATGAGTTAGAGAAAGTTGCGAAAGAATATAGTAATCCAAAAGAAGAAAAATATTTCTTTACAATTGGTGGTACTTATTGTTGGACGATGCTTCCTTGGATTTGGTCTTTAGGAGGAGATATTTCTAGCCCTGATTTTACAAGAGCAACAGGTTATCTTGATTCTCCACAAACTATCGCTGCACTTGAAAAAATAAAATCTTGGTATCAAAATGGATTAATAAGTCCCGCTATTATTGGAGGGCAACCCGATGCTTGGACAGCTGCTTCAAGTGGATTACTTCCATTAACCATAGAAGGTCCTTGGTTTATTACAAAAGTTGATACACCTTTTGAAAGAGAAGTATCATTAATTCCTTCTGGAAAAGGTGGAAGTCTTTCAATTGTTGGTGGTGAAGATTTAGTATTATTTAAAAATTCAAAGCATCCAAAAGAAGCTTGGAAATTCATGCAATATCTTCTTTCAGATGAAGCACAGTTAAAAATGGCAAAAGCCGGTATGATTCCTACAACAAATAGCGCTATTGAAAAACTAGATACTTCAGAAACTCCTTTCCTTGATACTTTTATAGATCAATTAAAAAATACTAAGATTAGGATTCCTTCAAAGAATTTTACTGAAATTGATAATTATTTAATTGTTGTTTTTGAAAAGATCATTAGAGGTGAAGAAAGTGCACAAGTAGCTTTAAGCGAAGCTGCAAAAAAAGTAGATGAGTTGTTAAAATAGTTTTATAATTACACAAGAGGAGAATCTAATTATTGATTCTCCTCCTGTATAGAAAGGAAAGGAAAAAAATGAAAAGCCTCAAAAAATCAAAAGGATTGGAACAATGGATGGAAGCTTTACCTTATATATTGCCAAGTTTAATCCTAATAAGCTTATTTGTTATTTATCCTCTATTAAAAAATATTAAAATTAGTTTTTATAATTATGACATTTTGCAAAACAAGACTTTGGAATTTATTGGCTTTAGAAACTACAAAAAATTATTTACTTCTAATGAATTTTTCCTTGCTTTGAGAAATTCTGTTATTTATACTTTTTTTACTGTTCTGGGGCAATTGTTTTTGGGTTTGTTATTGGCAAATTTAATTAATAATACAAGAAAAGGGCAAACGTTCTTTAAAGTTGTTACTTATTTACCGGTTGTAACTTCTTGGGTTGTTATTTCACTTCTTTTTAGAAATATTTTTTCGGCTGGAAAAAGTGGATTGATAAATTATTTTTTACAAAGTATTCATCTTATTTCAAATCCAATATCCTGGTTTCAAAACGTAGGAACAGCCAATTTCGTTTTATGTGTTTTTGGAATATGGAAAGGTGTAGGATGGACAATGTTAATTTATTTTGCAGCATTACAAGGAATTTCAAAAACTTTATATGAAGCTGCTGTTATTGATGGAGCTTCTTCAATTCAAAGATTTTACAAAATAACACTTCCGTTAGTAAAAAACACTACATTGTATTTGCTAACAGTTTTAACTATTGGCGGTTTTGGTGCTTATATTCATGTAATGATGATTACACAAGGGGGACCAATGGGGCAGACAAGAGAGCTTATGAACATGGTCTATGATACAGCTTTTATTTCTTGGAATTTTTCCTATGCATCTACTCAAGCAGTAATAATGGGGTTAATGATTTTCTTACTTTCATTTGTTCAAAGAAAAATAACCAGAGAGATGGAGAATTAACTATGAAACAAAAAAAGATTACAGAAGTATTAATATATTTTGGGTTAATAGTTTTTGCCATAATTGCGGTTATTCCGTTTTTATATATGTTTTCAACCTCAATGCTAAAAAGTTCTTTTGTTATTCCTTTCCCTCCGAAACTATTTCCTTCTCGAATTAATTTTGAGAATTACGTTTTAGCTTGGACAGGAAACCATTTTGGAAGATATTTTGCAAATAGTCTTATTGTGGTAACTTTATCCACTGCTTTTATTATGTTTATATCTTGTTTAAGTGCTTATGGATTTTCAAGGATGAAATTTCCGGGAAGAGAATTTCTGTTTGGAATATTTTTGTTTAGTATGATGATTCCTTCAATAACCAATATCACACCAATTTTTACAATAATGAAATCACTTAAATTAATTGATTCATATTTTGGTTTGACCTTATTGTATACTGGAATTTCCATAGCATCAAATACATATTTCCTTAGAAATTTCTTTTTGCTTTTTCCCCATGAACTAGAAGAAGCTATGACTATAGAGGGTGGTACAAAATGGACTTGCTTTGTACATTTGCTTTTACCGTTGTCAAAACCTGCAATAGCAACGTTTGGAATATTAACATTTGCAAATAATTGGGAAGAATTTATTTACGCTTTAGTTTTTATCAAAACAGAAAGTAAAAGAACTTTACCAATAGCTATAAAACTTTTTGAAGGACAATTTGTTAGCAATTGGAGCTTGATCTTTGCTGCTTCTCTTATTGCAGTCGTTCCAATATTGGTAATTTATATTGCATTTCAAAAGTATTTAATAAAAGGTGGAAGCCTTGATGGAACAATAAAATAAAATAAAAGGTGTAAGAATG
>JBAYZQ010000239.1:0-3335 GCA_041672385.1 Sphaerochaetaceae bacterium
AAAAATCTATAAAAAATCTTATAATTAAAATGAAGAATAATATCATTTATATTTGTTTTACATAATGTATCTTCTGTCAACTGGGGGATTAAATAAAAGACTAATTTTTATTCAGTCTTTTTTGAAGCTTCCCAAAGTTTATCTAATTCTTCAAGAGTTTGATTTTCAATTGAAATATTATTTTCTTGAGCAATTTTTAAAGCAAGGAGAAATCTTTTTTTTATTTTTTCATTTGTTCTATACAAAGCTATCGAAGGATCAATTTTATTGAACCTTGCCAGATTAATAACACTAAAAAGTAAGTCTCCAATTTCAGCTTCTTTATCATCAAAATTTTTTGCTTCTTGAACTTCTTTCAATTCTTCTAAAACTTTATCAAATATTGGTTGTTCTTCTTTCCATTCAAAATTATTCTTTTTTAAAACTTTCTGAATTTCTTTAGTTTGTTCTAATATGGGAGCAGATTTATTTATTTTATCAAACAAACCATTTTTTTCTGAATGACCCTCAATTTTAGTTTTAACATCATTCCAAATTTTTTTTACTTCAAATTCATCTTCAGCAATTACAGAATTAGTAAATACATGGGGATGACGACGAACAAGTTTTTCACATAAAGTATTAATTGCCTCAACAGCTGTAAAATCTTCATTACTTTGATGAATTTGAATTAACATCAAAACATTTAATAAAACATCACCAATTTCTTCGGCTTCATTTTCCTTATCATTATTTTTTAAAGCTGAAATATATTCATAAGTTTCTTCAATCAGAGATTTAACCACGGAATTACAAGTTTGTTTTCTATCCCATGGACAACCATCCGGACTTCTTAACAAAGTGAGTATGTAATACAATTCCTGTATAGAATCAGAAAATGTTTCTTTTTTTTCAAAATGATAATCAATCATATTTTTTTTACTCCTTTATCCTAATTTCTTTTCTAGAAATTTGACAGTTTCCTGCAATTTCAAATTTGTTCTTTTCTGGAAAGATATTTTTAAATAAATTCTTTTCACCAATAATTGATATAATATAAAAATTATTGTCTTTAGAAATTTTTATAAAGTTTGTATTTTCAAAATTATCAAGACATTTAATAATTTCGGGATCTTTAATATTTTGTATTTGAAATAAACTTGATTCCATTCGAACTGCTAAAGAGGTTTTTTTTGTAGTTTTATCCAATTGATAGCTATTAATATAATAACCTTCGCAAAGATTTGCATTAAGATGAGTAATTAAGTCATCAATTGAATTTTCTTGTACGTCAATTTCTACCAGAACCTTTTCCTGATCTCCAGTTACACCCAAACTTAGAGGGTTTAAAAACTCCATTCTTGGTTTTGGATTGTAACCTTCAGTAAAACGAATATCAATATTTGCTCTTTGAAAAGCCATTTCAAAATTTCTCATAGTACTGATATGAGATAAGAATTTAGCTTTACCATCTTTTTTGTAGGATAAAATATACTTTGTATAAATAGATTCCTTTTTCTTTTCAATTGAGTGTTTTTCAATAAATATATCAAGTTCTTTTTCATCGAAAGTAACAACTTTATTATTATTATTACAAACACCACATTTATGGTCACAAATATCATCACATTGCCCAGTAAGTTGTTGTTGTTGAGCTTTCAAGTATTCATTTTTAAGATAATTTTTTGATACTCCAAGACTTACTGTATCCCATGGAAGTTTTTCATCTAATGAATAATTTTTATAAATGTTGAATTCTGGATTTATTTCCATTTCGGAAATTACTTTTTTCCATTTATCAAATTCAAAGTAATCCTCCCAGGCATCTAATCGGCAACCTTCTAAATAAGCATTCTTAATCATAGTGGCTGTATTTTCATCACCTCGACTTATTAAACCTTCAATATAGGAAACTGATGGTTCATGATAAGAAACTTTTATTCCTCCAATTTGATCTTGAAGAGATCTTTTTATTGATCTTAAATGTTTTAAAGAAGTTTCTAATTCCAATTGTGGACACCATTGGAAAGGAGTATGAGGTTTTGGAATAAAGGTCCCAATATTAATGTTCATTCTTATTCTTGTTGATTCATATATTTTAGATAAGTAATCAACAATAGCTTCCTCTTCTTCCTGTATTTGAGTAAATGGAATACCCGTCATAAAATAAAACTTAGCTAATTTCCAACCTCTAGATTTTGCTTCATTTATTATTTGAATTATTCTATCACTCTCAACAATTTTATTAACTGATTTTTGCCATTCTAATTTGGGAGTCTCAATAGCAAAAGTAAGTCCACTTTTTCGCACACTCGAAAGTTGTTCAACTACATCAAGATTAAAAGTACTTACCTTCAAAGAAGGAAGAGAAAATGAAACATTTTTATTTCTAAATTCATTATTCAAGGCATGAATCATTACATCAAGATGAGGATAATCCCCTGAAGAAAGTGAACTTAAAGTAACTTCACGATAACCAAATTCTTCAATATCTTGTTTTGCGAGGTTAAAAATAGTATTAAGAGATCTTTGTCTAAAAGGTTTGTAATATTGTCCTGCATGACAGAAACGACAACCGTTTGGACATCCACGCATAATTTCTACATTTCCATTATCCTGAGCAACTTTAAAAGAAGGAACAACAAAATATTCATAGTTTTTATTTTCTTCACAAAAGTCATTATCAACACATCTAATTGCAAGTTTTTTTCCAGGATACCAAAGAAAAGGGAGTTCTTTAAGATTTTCAATTCTTTCAGATCTGGATTTATATAATTTTAAAATTTTAATTATTTTTTCAAAATGAGTTTCACTTTCACCTATAAAAACGAAATCCAAAAAAGGACCAAAAGGAATTGGGTTAGTAGTTGCTGGACCTCCTAGAATAATTATTGGATCACTTTCTATTCTATCTTTAGATTCAATTTGCATTCCCCCTAAATCTAAAATTTGAAGGACATTTGTCATACATAATTCACTTCCAAGAGAAATCCCAAGAAAGTCCAATTTATTTAAAGGTAAGCGTTTATCTAAAGTAAAAAGCGTTTGATTATTTTCCCTTAAAAGTTTTTCAGCATCGGGTGCAACGCTAAAAACTCTGTCACAAAAAACATTATCAATTTTATTAAGTTGATCAAAAATAATTCTAACAGCATTATTAGACATACCAATTTCGTATAAATCGGCAAAACTTATAGCACATTTTAAATCAGATTCTTTTAGTTCCTTTCTTTTAGAATGAAACTCTCCCCCGATATATCTTGCGGGATTGGAAACTGTTAAAATTTTGTTATCAATAAAATCATCTAATACCATACAAATCCTCTGTAAAAAGATAGGAGAAAATTTCTTTTCTC
>JBAYZQ010000240.1:0-3335 GCA_041672385.1 Sphaerochaetaceae bacterium
TGAATTTCCCCATTGTCATCTTCCCATTCAACTTTAAATGTAAAGATTCGATCTGGTTCAACAATTCTGTCAAGAATTTTATTTTTCAAATAAACGGGATTGTTATTGTTTACTTCAATAATTGATTCAATAACCTCAGTTGCGGCTTGAATAAATTCCGGCTGACCTGGATTTTTCCTTTCTAATTCGGCCATAAACTCTTTTAACTGATACATAAATTTACCTCCACTTTGCCTATGCAAACCTAAAATCTATATCTCTTTTTTATGTTAATAACAAAAGTGCTTAATGTCAAATCATTTTTTTAGGGAGAACGAACTTGTTTTACTATATTTTTTATGTTTTGATTGATTTTTCCTTTCCTTTTTTACTTTTACATCATTTTTTTTGTTTTTTTTTAGTTTTCGCTTTCTTTTAATAAGTTTTTTAAAAAATGAAAAGGGGAGTCAATTCCCATTGATTCCCCTTATCGGTCAGCTTTCCTTGCTGTTTTATATCGTAACTAGTTATTTAATCTTCACAGTTATTGCCTTTGGTTGTACTTCAGGCATTTTAGGAACTAGTATTTTCAAAACTCCGTTTGAAAATTCTGCACTAATCTTTTCCTCATCAACACCTTCAGGAAGTCTAAAACTCCTTTCAAATTTATAAGAGTTTCTTTCTTTTATTAGAACTTTTCTTTCGTCCTTTTTATTTTCTTCTTCCTTTAAAGATTTCAAATTCAAAACATGCTTTTCAATATTTATTGCCACATTCTCTTCTTTAAATCCAGGAAGTTCTGCTTCAATTGTATAGAACGAAGCATCTTCAAAGATATCGACTGAAGGAACCTTTGAATTAATTGAACTAGAAAGGTTATCAAAAAGATTGTTCAAATCACCCGCCATGTCATTAAAATTGTTGTTTGTTAAATAGTATCTCATAATAGACCTCCAAGCCTTTTAAATATTTTATTTATGATTTTTCAATCACATAGAATATTATGCAACTACCGTGCCAACTTAAAAGACCTATTTAGAATACTTAAATAGCATCTTACTTTGAATTTTTTGAGCCAGTGAGAAAAAAAGACTCAATGCTTTTATTTTCCGTTAAAATTTGAGGTAATTTGAACAAAATGCAAAATAATAATAAAAAACTGGGTCATAATGACTCATGCGATACTATTTACCCTTAAATCCTCTATAAGAGCATCAACATCCTCTTCCTTTGTAGACCAGCTTGTGCAAATACGCATAATAGTATGGTCCTTATCCAATTTCTGCCAAAATGCAAAACTGTATTTCTCATTTAACTTCTCAAGCACGTTGTTATCAAAAACAACAAACTGTTGATTCGAAATAGAATCACAAAACATACTGTAATTATAATCTTTCAAAGCCAAAGCAATTTTCGTTCCCATTTCATTAGCTTTTCTGCAAATATTAACATAAAGTTGATTGGTAAATAGAGCTTTAAATTGAAGCCCAATAAGTCTTCCTTTTGCAAGAAGTCCCCCCTGTTGTTTAATGATATAGAGAAAATCTTTTTTAAATTCTGGATTAACAATAACCATTGCCTCCCCAATTAAAGCACCACATTTAGTTCCTCCAATATAAAAGGCATCAGTTAGGCTACAAAGATTTGAAAGAGTCACATCGTTTCCCTTACTAGCAAGAGCATAACCTAATCTTGCACCATCAACATAAAGAAAAAGATTCCTTTTTCTGCAAACCTGACTAAGTTCCGTTAGTTCTTTTAGGGAATAAACAGCACCATTTTCAGTAGTTTGACTAATGTAAACGCCTGCTGGTTGAACAATATGAATTTGATTTTGATCGGTAAAATGATCAATCCAAGCCTTTTCAACCTGAAGAGCTGTAATTTTACCATCATCTTTACACGGTAAGGATAAAACTTTATGCCCTGAAGCCTCTATCGCTCCAGCTTCATGACAGTTTATATGTCCACTTGCAGCACAAAGCACTCCCTGATGAGGCTTTAACGCTTGTTTTAGAAAAATAGCATTTGCTTGAGTTCCACCAATAAGAAAATGTATATCAATATCTTTATACTTACATTCTGATTTAATCAAATTTTTTGCTTCTTCTGAATAACAATCTTCCCCATAACCTGTTGTATTTTCCATATTAGTTTTTAACAACAGTTTCATTATTTCCTCGTGACATCCACATTGATAGTCACTTGCAAACTCAATCTTCCTTTTTTTAATCATGATTTCTCCTGAAAAAAGAATATCAAAATTGAAAATTATTGTAAATAAAACAAGAAAATATATTTAATATTGAACCTGTTGCGTGTTATAATTCAAACATGCAAGAAATAGACCAAACTTGGTTGCCTTTTACCAACCTTATGTTAAATCATGTTTTTAATGTTCTAATGATATGTAGTGATTATGACCGTTTCCTAATAAATGGAGATGGAAAAATTGAGGAACAACTTTTTTTTGAATATACACAGTTGGGCCTAAGTAATCCACCAAAAATTACCTATTCCTCAACTGGAGAAGAAGCAATTGAACTTCTTGATTCAAGGAATTTTGAACTGGTAATAATAATGTTAGAGCAAGATCCAAATATTGGACAAAACCTAGCAGAAAAAATTAAAAAGAAATTTAAAGAAATTCCAATTTTGGTTCTTTCTCCTACACCAAGCATTAAAAAAAATCAAAAGATTAAAAATATTACAAAAAGTAGTAGCATTGACTATCTTTTTTATTGGCAGGGGAATCCAAACATATTTTTAGCAATGACAAAGCTTATTGAGGATAAAATTAATATCTATCCTGATACCCAGGAAGCAGATATTCAAGCTATTTTACTTATTGAAGACTCTGTTAGGTATTATTCTTCTTATCTTCCTAAAATTTACTCAATTCTTATAAGTCAAAATAGAGAAAGCATAACAGAAGCACTTAATCTTTGGGGAAAAACCTTAAGAATGAGAGGAAGACCTAAAATTTTGCTTGCAACTAATTACGAAGAAGCTGAAGGATACTACAACAAATATAAACACAACCTTCTTGGAATCATTAGTGATGTTCAATTTAAAATAGAAGGAAAGGAAAATGATAGAGCGGGCTTCAAACTTTTAGACCAAGTAGAAAAAGAAAGTCTCGATATTCCCTTTCTTTTTCAAACCAGTGTCTACAATATTGCAGAAGATATCAAAAAATATAGCAACCACATGAAAGTTGCTTGCCTTGAAAAAAGCGACTTGGCATTTTTTGAACACCTTGAAAACTACATGCAAGATAACTATGGCTTTGGACCTCTTTTATTTAAAGACCAAAAAACTGGAGAAATAATAAAGACCATAAATACAATGAAAGA
>JBAYZQ010000241.1:0-3299 GCA_041672385.1 Sphaerochaetaceae bacterium
TATCCCCATATTTACTGCAGAAATTTCATCTTCTGCCTGTTCAACAGCAATTCCCATCTCCTTTGAATGTTCTGATAAAAATGTTAATACGCCTGTTCCTGGAGACATAGGATAAGAAGAGATAAAGTTACATCCTCCCATTAAGGCTCCATAACCAACTGCATCATTTCCATTTAAGAAATAATCATTTTTAATTTCAGGGTTAATCTTAATATCTATTCTTACTAAAGAATCATCATATAATTTTTTTCCTAATTCATATCCTTTTTTTGCAGCTTCAATATTATTATTAACTATATCCTTGCCTTTTTTTTCAAATTTATGAGATATGTATTCATTTAATAGAACGAGATCACTATTAAAGAGTGCTAAAATAGCTCCACAAGCAACTATGTTTTCATAAATTTTGTTTCCAATTTCTTTGGCTGTTTTTAACAAAGGAATATCAATTATTTCATATTTTGTACTTTTTAATACATCTTTATCACCGAGAATTATTGTATTTTCACAAAGTCTATCTGCAACATGATCAATTGCATTAATATCTAAAGGAATAAGAAGGTCAATTTTATATTTCATTGATTTAATATTTTTATTAGATACTCTTATGAGAGTGGAATTGCTTCCCCCACGAATTCTGGACATATATTCTTTTGTTGAGAAAACATTGTAGCCGCTTTCTTTTAAAACATTAACCAGAATTAATTCTATAGTTTTTATACCTTGGCCTGCTTGACCACATAAAACTATAGAAACATCTTCTTTAAAAAAATTATCTTTTTTATTCATATAAACCTCAAAGAATGAAATTATCTCATGTTCTCAATATTTAAAACCCAGTAGCCACTTTATAAAAATTCTATTTGATAAACTTTCTATATAGAAAATATAGACTGGAAAATAACTCTGGTCTGTCTGTTAGCGTACATAGGGGAAGTGAAGATCCCCTATGTAAAAGTTATGATCAAACCATATATTTTATATCTGATGTATAGGTTGGATAAGCCCAAGGAAGATCCCTTAGTGATGAAGCAAGCAACCCATTCTTGATGGCAAGGGCAAAGAGATTAATAATATCTCCTGCATGTGGGCTTACAATATGGGCACCGAGCAACTTACCTGAAGCGGCATCAGTAATAGTTTCATAATATATATGTTTTGCTTCAAGTCTACGATAAGTCATCCAGTTGCTACCTGAACCACTTTTTACAATTGTTTTATAACCTTGAGCTTCAGCTTCTTCTGAAGTAAGGCCTACACTTGCCATTTGGGGAAAGGTAAACACAACTGAGGGTATAAAATTATAATCCACTTTTTGGCTTTTATTATGAAGAATATTAGCCGCTACAATTTCTGCTTCCATATCTGCCACAGGGGCAAGCATTTTGGAATTAACACAATCTCCAGCAGCGTAAATACCATCTACCGAGCTTTGCATATATTCATCGGTAATTATACCTTTTTTATCATACTTTACACCAATGGAATCAAGGTTTAATTCTTTGATTTCAGGTTTTCTTCCAATGCCAGCCATAACATAAACAGCGTCAAAATTTCCATGTTTCAAGGTGCTCACCCTGTATCCACTAGAAAATTCCTTTATTGAGGTTATATCAACTCCAGTAATCATTTTTATGCCATGTTCTTTGGCAGATTCAATTACTGGTAAAAGCAATGAGTGAGGAAAAATAGGAAGGAGGTTTTCACTTTTTTCAAGTACCGTCACTTCGCTACCGGCGAGAGCAGCTATAAAGGCAAATTCAAGAGATATATATCCTCCACCAATAAATATTATAGATTTCGGAATTTCTTCTAGTTCAAGAAAGTCGTCACTATCATGGGGCTTTATACTTTCTTTTAAATTAAGTTTAACTGCAGAAGCTCCAGTTGCAATGATGAACGAATCGGCAGTAATTATTTTATTGCCTTCAATGACAATACTCTTTGCGTTTTTAAATATTGCTGTACCTTCATATCTATCAATGCCTTGATTTTTGATAGATTGATTTGTGTTTTCCGTAACGCTTGAAGTGAATTCTCTCTTGAACTTTTGTAGTTGATTCCACTGCGTGATTGCAGGAGATTCATATCCTTTTCCAATGAGAGCACGAGTTTCAGCGGCAGTATGAGTATTATTTATTAAATACTTTTTGGATTGACATCCTCGTAGGGCACAAGTTCCTCCAGATGGGTGATTATCAACAATTGCAACTTTTTTCCCATTCTTAGCTAATATACTTGCCGCTGTTTTTCCTGCAGTTCCTGTTCCGATTATAATCGTATCATACATAGGGCTTTCCTCCCATCTGGAATTCTAAATTATTATTTTTAGAAAATTTTATTCATAAGATCTTCACTTGGTTGCATAAGCATACGCACGTATTGTGCTCTCTTATATGCCCAGATGTCTTTTGAGTTCAGCTTTTCTTGGCTCATTTTGCCACGGAAATCCTTGAGGTTTGAATAATGCTTTTCATCCATCCATTTTTCTAGTCCAGTCAAAATAGTTTTTATGTGATTTGGTCCGTTTTTGTAAAGAGTGGAGACCACTTGAACCGCATCGGCACCTGCTAAAATCATACGAATTACATCATCAGAATCCATTATTCCAGTGCTCGAACAAAGAGCCCCTTTTACTTTTCCAGCAAGTAGACCTGTGAACCTAAGTGGAAGACGATTATCATCTTTGTGACTGAAATTAAACTGCATTGTGAATTTTTCACTGTTAATATCAATATTTGATTGAAAGAAACGGTTAAAAAGCACAAATCCGTCTATTCCGATATTATCAATTTGTTTAATAAATCCACTAAGATTCGTGTAATATGGACTGAGTTTTACACTTATAGGTAAGTCTATAGCTTTTCGAATCTTTTTTAGTATGGCAAGTTGTTTCTCTTCAATTTTTGATGAAGTGTTTTGATTAATACAAGGGGAACTATATAAATTAAGTTCAATGCCATCAACTCCAGTTTGTTCTATCTTCTTAGCATATTCAATCCAAATTTCTTCATTCACTGCATTTAAGCTTGCTATAATTGGAATTTCACTGTTTGTTTTAGTTTTCTTAATCCAATATAGATGATAGTCAGGGCCTTTTTCTTCTAAATCAGGAAAGATGGTAAGAGCCTCTGGATGCATATCATCATGTTGGTGAAGATCCTTGTCTAGCTCAAGTGATTCCAGTTGGATTTCTTCTTCAAATAATGATTTACAAACAATAGCACCGGCTCCAGCTTGTTCAATCTTTTTAATTTTATCAATGTTTGATGTTAGTTCACATGCTCCTGCAATAACAG
>JBAYZQ010000242.1:0-3282 GCA_041672385.1 Sphaerochaetaceae bacterium
AAAGTAATATCATAATCCTTTTTTCAAACTCTTCTAAGGTCTTAAGATAACCTCTTTTTCTCATCTTTTGAAAGCTTATTAGCTTCAATATAAGCAATAAAAACAGTAAGTTCTACAATTGCAAAAGTTAAAATAAAAGCATTTGAAAGAGTAGTCCAGTTTTTAAAACCATCAAGAAGAACACCTGTTACAGTTTGATAAATAATATCAAAACCAAAAATTAGTAAATTTACAATCCCAAAAACCGAACCTTTAAGATTCTTTGGTGAAAGATCATTTATACCAGATGAACGTTGAACTCCTCCAATTGAACAAACAAAACCACCCACAGTGGCAATTATTACAATTAAAATATATGAAAAATTAAACAAAAATGAAAGAATAAGAGCCAAAAATAGAATTAAAAACAGAAAAGTTGAAATTTCAATATTTCTCATTCGCTTTATTGAAGAAGGAAAAATTTTAGTACTACAAAGATTCCCAAGAATTAATCCACCATTATAAAAGGCCAAAGCGATTCCAGCTCTCTTTATATTCCCATCAAAGGCTACTTTAAACCAAGAATAGGCCCAAAGCCCTTGATAACAAGTAATAACACCAGAAAATACTATAACAATAATAATATTACGTCTAAGATCTTTACTTTTCTTTATAATTGAAAAGACTTGCCTATAATCGGGTTTGTCATCATCCTTACAAAACTTTACTTTAAGATGAAACGGTTTTTCCGTTACAAGAAAAAGAAAAACTATTATAGTAAATATAATAAAAAATAGAACTATGAAAAGATTCTGGCGACCCCAAATTGAAAGCAAAAAAGACAAAGGTCTAGAAGCTACAACGCCTCCAAGATTTCCTACTGCCATTGAAATTCCCAAATAAAAGGAATAACGCTCAACAGGAAATTTAAGATTTTGATAAACTATCAAAGCATTAAAAATTGGTGAAAGACCTAATCCCATCAAAAATCGAGAAAGAACCAATCCTCCGAAAGAATGGCAAAGTCCAAAAATAATTATTCCAATTTCAGCAATTGAAAGGCCGATGATTTCAACAATTACGGGATTATTATTATCATTTAAATAGCCCACAAAAGGTTGCATTAACCCATAAGAATAAAAATAAACACTTGAAACAAAGGCAATTTGAGAGAGAGTAAGGGGAATCTCCTTTTGGATTTCCAAGAGAACAACAGAAGTTGAAATACGTAAAAAAACTGAAAAAAGAAAACAAATTAAAAGTAAGATATAAACAAAATATACATGATTATGTTTATTATTCTCCGCTTCAAAACTATTATCTTTTTTCAGCTTATATTCCATCTATGATTCTTTTATTTGGTATAAACAACCTTTCCTCTATGAATTACCTTAACCACATCAAGATTATTATCAAGAAGTACAAGATCTGCATAATATCCTGTTGCAATACGGCCAAGCTTATCATCCATTTTAAGAATCTTTGCTGGATTAACACTCATCATTTCTACAGCTTCCATAAGATTTGCATTTGTAGAATTTACCATAACCTTTATTAAATCATTACCCAACGTTACACTACCTGCAAATGCAGACCTGTCATAAAGTTTTGCAACATGATCTTCAACTCGGAATTTTCTACCATTTTCCTCATATTCAGAAATATCTAGACCTGCAACATGAAGAGAATCTGAAATAATACACATCCTTGTTGGACCAAGAATCTTATATATCAACTGCAAAACTTGAGGAGGAAGATGAGATCCATCACTGATGACTTCAGCCATCAATTCATCTCTTAAATAACCAGCTTCAACAATTCCTGGAACTCTGTAAGCATTCTTTCTAACTAGCATGCTCATTCCAGAATAAAAGTGAGTTAAAAGCTCTACACCATGTTCTAAAGATTCTAGAATATCTTCCATGGTAGCATCACTATGTGCAACCGCACTAATAACTCCCTGCTCTCTTAAATAATCAGCCAAATCCATTGCCCCTTCTAATTCAGGAGCAAAAGAAATACGAGATACATTGTTATGTCGCTCAACATATCTCTTGTATTCTGCCATTATTGGTTTTCTAATAAAACGCTCATCTTGAGCACCTTTTTGAGAATCAGCAAAATAAGGACCCTCTAAGTGAAGACCTGGAAAATAAGGAAGATTTAAATCCTGAGTATATTCTCCCTTGGCTTTATTACTCTTTAAAAAATCATCAAAACCATCGATGAAATTAATTAAAGTTTCATCAAGAGCAGCACTGGCTGTTGGAAGAAGTGTAGTTACACCATGGGTTAAATGCATTCTACCAGCGGTCTCAAAGTCTTTTTTATCTGCATTGATAAAACTTCCACCACCTGCACCATGAGTATGAAGATCAATTAAACCAGGAATAACATAACATCCCTCAGCATCAACAATCTGGTCACCTTCACTCTCTATTATTGGGTTAACACCCACAATTAAGGAATCTTTTATCCTTACATCACACTTTCTTTCTCTAAATGGGCTAATAACTTTTCCATTTTTTACCAACATTGACTATCTCCCTAATTATGAAATTCTAACAGTCTCATTTTTCTTAGAACTTAAATATATAGCTTCAATAATGCTTACAGCCTTTTTAGCCTCTTCGCCATCAACCAAAAGTTTCTCACCATTTTCAATAGCATTTACCATATTTTCAAATTGTCTTTGATGACCTTTATAATCAATAGCCATAGGATCACCGGCTCCACCACCACTGGTTGTTACCTTTCCATATTTTTTTAAGATTTCTTCATCTTCAGGTTTTTTATCTTCAAAATCCCAAACAAGAATATTATTTTCCTCTAAAACTATAGTACCTTTGGTTCCACAAAATTCAAGCTTCTTCATCATTCCAGGATAAGCACAAGTAGTACCTTCAATTACTCCAACAGCACCATTTTTAAACTTTACTCTTGAAACCGCAACATCTTCAACTTCAATTCTTTCGTGAGCAACTGTATCAGTAAAAGAGTTAACACTCTCTACACCACCGGCAAGCCACTGGAGCATATCAACTGCATGTATTGATTGATTCATCAAAGCACCACCACCATCAAGCTTCCAAGTACCTCTCCAAGCTCCTGAATCATAATAAGCTTGACTCCTGAACCATTTTATATAAGCATCACAAAGAACTATTTTACCAAGACGTCCCTCATCAATAGCTTTTTTGACAATAACTGAAGATTCATGGAACCTTGTTGGAAAAATACCAGCAAGAAGAACACCATTTTCTTTAGCAGCATTAATAATTTGATCACATCTTTCACCAGTTA
>JBAYZQ010000243.1:0-3255 GCA_041672385.1 Sphaerochaetaceae bacterium
CTTTTGTAATGTAAGATTCATCAAAGTTTGGTAATTCTTGAAGGGTCGTTGGGGCGTTTAGGCTTTTTGAAAAAGCAATCATTGCCTCTGCTACTGTGTCTCTTTCAAAACCATAAATTTTAAATACTTTACTTATTGCTTCAAGTTGAGGCTTTATTGCTCTTGAGAATAAAATAGAATAATAGGGATTCATAATCCCACAAGCAGTTCCATGTCCCGTAAGTTTTACAAAAGAAAAACTATTTAAATGAGCCCCACTTGTTCCTCCTATCATTATTGCATAACCTCCCAAGTCTGTAGCTAATCCTATTGCTTCTCTGGCTTCGAGATTGTAAGGATTACTTATTAATATTGGTGCATATTTAAGACAAAGCTCTATTGTGATTAATGCTAAATTCTTACAAAGAGGAGTATTATTTCCCCAATATACTTCAAAAGTATGGGATATTGCATCTAATATACCATCAATAGTTACTTTTAATGGCATCGTTGCAGTAGTGTCATAATCGAAAAGACTTGCAATTGGAACTATTTTTTCATCAACGATTAATTTTTTTTGCCCACTTGCTGTATCTGTAATATTTGCATATTTGGTGAGATGAGAACCGGAAGAAGCAGTAGTAGAAATGGCAATTAAAGGCAAAAGTTTTAAATTATTGTTTTTTAATTCTTTAGAGACAATTCCTGAACCAAGGTAATAATCAATTTCTGGAGTAACTTTTTTCCCTAATGAAGAAAGGACTATTGCAGCTTTTACCGCATCAATTGTTGACCCTCCACCAATGGCAATTATACCGTCAGGTTTATAGTTAAGTATCCATGTTGCTAATCGATAAACATCTTCTCGGGGTGAATTAGGTTTTGCTCCAGGAGCAATTGCAACAGGGGTAATATTAAAATCAGAAAGTGATTTTATTACTTTATTAAGAATAATATTGTGACTTAAATTACATACAATTAAAGGAGTTTTGCATTTGTTTTCAGCGAGTTTTCCAATTTGGTCTAAAACTCCTAAACCATTAATGTAACTATCATTTTTCCATTCTTTTAATAAAAAGAAAGCTTTCTCTTTTAAATCCATTTTTTATTTCTCTAATTTAATTGCGGTTTCCATACTTGCTTTTATAAGGTGAAAAGTTCTAAAGGCGGCATCTTCTGTTAGACTTAGAGAGTTCTTCATTGCATTTTCAAGACTCATGGCTGCATTTGTTGTGCTAACAATTGCATCAATTCCATAATCATAGAGTTCTTCTGTTCCTTTGCCAATATCACCTGCAAAGGCTATTACAGTAACACCATATTTTTTTGCTAGAGAAGCTACTCCAACCGGTACTTTTCCACGTTTGCTTTGTCCGTCTATTTTACCTTCTCCAGTAAAACAAAAAGTTGATTGTTTTAAGGATTTTTCAATTCCAATTACTGAAAGAACTAATGTTATTCCACTTTCAAGTTCGGCATTTAACATTCCTTTAAGAGCAAAACCTAGTCCTCCTGCGGCTCCACTTCCTGGAAGGACTGCAATATCCTGAAGTTTCATTAAAGTTGCTAGATTGTATAATGAAGTATCAAGATTTGCTATCATTTCTACAGTTGCACCTTTTTGTGGGCCATATATTTCGGAGGCTCCCTGTGGACCACAAAGTGGATTATCAACATCACAAGCTACGCGAATACGTGTTTTATTAATTGCAGGATGAAGTCTCGATAAATCTACTTTTTTAATAAAAGAAAGGCCTCTTCCTGTGGGTTCAACTGGAAGATTTTCTTCGTCTAAGAATTTTCCTCCAAGAGCTGTTACCATTCCAATTCCACCATCATTTGTAGCACTGCCACCGATTCCAATTATTAAGTCGTTACAACCTTTTTCCAGAGCATCCTTAATAAGTTCTCCGGTTCCCAGCGTGGTCGTATTGAGAGGATTACGCTTGTCTTCACTTACAAACGGAAGTCCACTTGCATTAGCCATTTCAATAACTGCTAAATTACCACGTTTTAGATAATAGGCATTTCTTTTTTCAAATAAAGGTCCATGAACTTCAACTGTAATAATTTCATCACCTTCTTTTTTCAAAGTGTCAATAAGGCCTTCTCCACCATCTGCAACTGGGTATTTAAAACAATTTATACTTGGATCAACTCTATGTATTCCCCTTTCTATAGCATTGGCTACTTCTAGCGAGGTTGCACTTCCTTTAAATGAATCACTGGCAATTGTAATGTTCATAATATTTCTCCTGATATTTCTTAAGTTTAGAGTATAACAGAAAATTATTATAAACAAAAGTTGATTTTTTTTGGTTTATTTTCTTACAATGATAAATTCAAATTTAGATAAAGAAATTTTTGCTCCAACATGTTTACCAGAGGTAATACAATTATTATAAGAAACAATTTTTTCCTTTTCTTCAATATTTACCATTATTTTATTTACTCCTTCCGAGTTTTTAGTAACTATCTCAAGAACACCGGAGCAAACTTTAACGTTTTTAATTTTTAGATTATTTCGTGAATAACGATGATAATATTCAAAAAGTTCTTTTATTACTTTGTTATTTTCATCACAAATAAGTTCTTTACCCCAAGGGAAAACACCTCTATTACAAGGATCTGCAATTCCTTCAAGAAAAATTTCATCACCGTAATAACAGTTGGAATTTCCAGGCATAGCTAGAATAATAGCAAAAGCCAATATAACCTTTTTCTTATTACCATTGCAGAAATGCATTATTCTGGGTAAATCATGGTTTCCACAAAAATTGAACATTCCTTCTTGGATAGGAAGAGGAGTCATAGCATAATATTCTAGAAGACGGTTACAAAATTGTTTGCCATCTATTGTTTCAGAAACAAAATCTCTTACAATAAAATAAAGGGTATAGTTCATAACCCCACTAAACATATCTCCAGACAACCAATGCATAGGATCGCTCCAAATTTCCCCAATAATATATATTTGAGGATTTTCATTTTTCAGAGCAGTGGTAAATTTTCTGAGAAAGTTGTCATTGATTTCATCTGGGACATCAAGACGCCAAGCATCAATTTTGTATTCTCGTGTCCACTTTATGGCACTATTGATTAAGTAATCCATTACTTCAGGATTTTTAGTATTCCATTTTGGCATGGAAGAGACAAATCCGAAAACTTCATAAGAGTGATTTTTAGATTCATTGTACTTTAAATTCAAATTATAAGTGTCCTTATCTTGAAGAATAAACCAGTTGTAATATTTAGATTTATCACCTTTGTATAGGA
>JBAYZQ010000244.1:0-3234 GCA_041672385.1 Sphaerochaetaceae bacterium
GCATTCTTTTTTAATTCTTCCTGTGTAAAAATAACAACTCCATTTCCTCCTATGAATATTGCAGGTTTTTTGAAGTAAGGCATTGGGATAGCACCAAATTCAAATTCACTATCAGCTCCCCAACGACTGATTCGATTTGAAGAAGCAGCTACAAAAGCAAGATTTCCAGCAAGGAATTTTTTCTCTGCATTACTATGCTGACCTTCCGGCATTACTTTTTCACTGCATAAGCTCTTCCAAAATTCTGCAACTTCAATTCCTGAAGTTTCATTGAATACAGGAACTACCATGTTTCCTTCTTTTTTAACAACTGCGTTTCCATTTTGGGCTAGCATAGATTTTATCAACCATACATTATCACTAGTATCAAACCCATAAAAATCTTCACTATTGTTTATATTACCTTTTTCAACGGCAAGCTTGGCTACTTCAAGAAATTCCTGCCAAGTTTTAGGAGGATTGGACAAATCTATTCCTGCTTTTTGCATTATTTTCTTATTGTAGTACATGACTTGCGTAGAAATACCGAAAGGAAGAGAGGCAACTTTCTCATCATATTTTGCATAATCCAAAATTCCAGGATAAATGTCAGCCAAATTAAAGTCCGAATCATTCTTGGCGAGGGTTTCCATATCAAAATTACCTCTTCCCCCGGTATAAAGCTGACCTGCTGCCATAATGGCAATATCTGGATTAGTACCACTGAGCATTGCTGCACTTACTTTTGTTGCTGTATCAGCATATTTACCACTGTAGGTCAATTCAAGTTCAATTTCAGGATGATCTTGTTGAAAAGCTTCTGCTATTGCAACAAAATTTTCTCCTGAAGCACCGCTTAGTGCATACCATACTTGAAGTTTGACAGGTTTATCTGCTGTAGGAATAGATTCTTCAGCAGCTTGTGCAAATATCATAGTTGTTACTAAGAATATTGCCAGAACCATTAAAATAAAACGTTTGTTTTTCATGAGAGCCTCCTTTATGCTTTCAATCCTGTTAGCGTTATAGAACGCACAAGTTGTTTTTCAAAAACAATAAACACTATTATCACAGGTAATATGGCCATTACAGATGCGGCCATCATTACCTGATATTCACTTGAAGATTCCTGAATTAGATATTTCATTCCTATTGGCAAGGTTCGATATTTTTGGTTATTTGTTACAATCAATGGCCATGCATAACTCTTCCAATGTCCTAGAAAGGAAAAAAGCGCAGCAGTTGAAATTGCTGATTTACCATTTGGGATTACTACTTCGGATAAAATTCTATAATATCCACAACCATCCAGTTTTGCAGAATCGAATAAATCTTTTGGAATTGTGCAGAAAAAGGATAAAATAAGAAACATTATGAAAGCAGAAAGAATCTGTGGAATAATGATACCTGCATAAGTATCAATAAGATGTACTTGACTTACTAGCAAGTACATAGGGATTAAAGTAACCACCTTTGGAACAAACATTGTGCTCTCAAATAATACAATTAAAGAACTCTTCCCAGGAAATTTCAATACTGCAAAAGCATAAGCTGCCATTACAGAAATTCCAATTTGAACAATAGTCTGCACAACAGAAGTATAAATACTGTTAAAATAGTATCTCCCAAAAGGAATCATTTCAAAAACTTTTGAATAATTATTAAATTTCCAACAGCTAGGAAGCCATTTTGGTGGATATTTGTAAACGTCACTCACAGTTTTAAAAGAAGAAAGCATCATCCATATGAAAGGAAAGAGCATTACTAGAGAACCCAGAGCTAGAATAATTACAATAATCCATTTATTTTTATTAATCTTTTTTTTCATTTACTACCCCAAATCAACGGTTTTCTTAGTATCTAATTGTTTTTGAATGAGAGTCAGTCCCAATATTATAATAAAGAGCACTACTGAAGCGGAGCAGGCTCTTCCCATTTTTCCTCCTGTAAAGGCTTGGTCATAAATATAGTTCACAAGCAATGCCGTAGAATACAGAGGGCCACCTTTCGGGGTCATAACATTAACTTCAGCAAAAACTTTGAAGGTATTTATTATGCCAATCATAACTACAAATGAAATAATAGGTCTAAGCAAAGGTATTTTTATTCTAAACATTACTTGAAGACTCGTTGCACCATCTACTTTTGCAGCTTCTACATAAGAATCTGGAATGCTTTGCAATCCAGCTAAGAAAAGCATTATGTTATAACCAATACCTTTCCAAATTGAAAAAATTATAATTGACATAAGTGCCGTGTCTTCATGATAAATCCAATAACACTTTGGAAGTCCTAATACTGAAAGAATCTGATTAAAAGGTCCAAGTCCTGGATCGTAGAACCAAATCCATATCAAAGATGACGCAACAAGAGGAACAACTACTGGCACAAAAAATATTGCTCTAAATCCTTTTCGAAAAGGTATTTTGCTATCCAACAAAAAAGCAATTGCCAAGGCAAGAGTTGTTTCAATTAAAAGTTTGAAGAAAGCAAAAGTAAAGGTATTTTTGCAAGCTTTCCCAAATTTTACGTCACTGAAAATAAATTTGTAATTTGATATTCCATTAAAGGCTTTATTCCCAGTAGTCAAATTGAAATTTGTAAAGCCGTTTTCAAAAACCTGAAAAACTGGAAGAGCAAATAATAATATAGTTGCTAATAACATTGGAAGCAACATGACAAATGCAACTTTTAGCTGATCCTTTTCATAGAGAGTCCCTCGAATTCTAATTTTGGTAATAACGTCCTTTTTTTTCATTTTTTACTACCTTCCTATTTTGAATGAATTTATAACTTCAAAAGCGACCTTACATTTTACATCTTCATTTTCGTTTCTAAGATAAGGATTTCCATCAACAATAATATGTGCATCAGGTCCCAGTCCAAAGAACTCAACAAAATCCCCAGTTTTAAAAGCTATCTGCTGCATTGAAAACATTTTATTATCCGGATATTGAAACTCAGAATCAACAATCGCTCTTTCTAGAAAACTTATTCCAGCCATTCCTTTTTTATTAGCACAACAACAAAATATTCCATATAATGCTCTTCCATATAAATGGTCAAGCTTAAGTGGACTTATGACAATCTGTTCAATATTTTTTTTGTCTAATTCTATAATTTTTGAATTTACTTTAAGATGAAAATTATCAGAAATAATCTTTCTTCCAATTGCTACTATTTTCTTACTTCCACTTAGAATTAGACTTTCAGCTTCCAAGTTAACAAGTTGTCCATCGACAGTTCCTAAAAAAG
>JBAYZQ010000245.1:0-3219 GCA_041672385.1 Sphaerochaetaceae bacterium
TAATAAATAAAATTGAAGAACTTTCTGGTTATAAATTTAATACTGATGAGACAAAAGATATGTCTGTAAGAATAATTAGTGACCATATTAGGACTGATGTATTCATTTTAGGCGATCAAAGAGGTTTAGCTCCAAGTAATGTTGGTCAAGGCTACATCCTTCGTCGACTTATTAGAAGAGGTATAAGACATGCTAGGAAACTTGGTATTGAATCACCATTTCTTGGTACCCTTGCCGAGGTTGTTATTGGCCTTTATAGTGAGGCTTATCCTGAACTCTTGGAGCATAAAGATTTTATTTTAAATGAATTGGCAACAGAAGAGGCAAAATTTAGTCAGACACTTGAAAAAGGCGAAAAAGAATTTGAAAAAATGGTTTCAAATTTGATGAAAGGAAACAGCCGCCAAATTAGTGGTAGAGTTGCTTTTAAACTATATGATACTTATGGATTCCCTATTGAGATTACTCAAGAACTTGCTAAAGAAAATGAACTTACAGTTGATATTGAGGGTTTTGAAGAAGCTTTCAAAAAGCATCAAATGGTAAGTAGAAGTGGAGCTGAGCAAATCTTTAAAGGTGGACTTTCAGACCATAGTGATTTGACAACAGAACTTCATACTGCTACTCATTTGCTTCATAAGGCTCTTAGAACTGTTTTAGGTGAGCATGTAGGACAGAAAGGTTCTAATATTACACCAGAAAGACTACGTTTTGATTTTACCTACAATCAAAAGATGACACCTGAAGAAATAAAACAAGTTGAAGATTTAGTTAATGATGCAATAAAGGCAGATTTCGAGGTTAAATGTGAAACAATGACCTTGGAAGAAGCAAAAGAACAAGGTGCAATTGCTTTTTTTGCAAGCAAATATGGTGAACAAGTTAAAGTTTATTCTATTGGTAATTTCTCAAAGGAAGTTTGTGGTGGTCCACATGTTCAAAGGACAGGTAAGATGGGACATTTTAAGATACTTAAAGAACAATCTTCTTCTGCAGGTGTTAGAAGAATAAAAGCAGTTTTAGAGAAATGAATATAGCCATAGTTTCCTGCTGTTTGGCAAAAGATGATTTGTCTTTTCCGTTAGGGGCTCTTTCAATTGAGACTGCAATTCGACAGGATTCTTTTCTTTCTACAAATAAGATAAAATTGTTTAACAGTTTTGTCGCTTCTAATCCTAAAAAATTGGCAAGGGAGCTTGTTGAAGAGAATTATAAACTGGTGGGGCTTTCTGTTTACCTTTGGAATAGAGAGTGGATGGATGTTCTTGCTTTTGAGCTTAAAGCCTTAGATTCCGAGATTATCATTTTTGCAGGTGGCACTGAGGTAACAGCGAACTATACAAGTTTTGACCTCTCCTTTTTTCGATTTTTGGTACTTGGAGAGGGAGAAATTTCTACTGTTAATGCTATAAAATGTCTTCTAAAGGGTGAAGAAATTAATGTTAATGGGGTTAGATGTCTTGAAAATCCTACTACCATTTCTTCTTTTCCTTTTGATCTTTCTACTTTGGCTTCTCCTTTTCTAACAGGAGTATCTGATTTACAAATAGAAAAAAATCGTTCAATTTTATGGGAAATGACTAGAGGTTGTCCTTTTAGGTGTAATTTTTGTTTTGAATCGAGAGGACAAAGAAGTGTTCGAAGTTATCCAAAAGAACGATTAGAAAAGGAACTTGATTATCTTATAGAGCGTAACGTTGAAGATGTTTTTGTTTTGGATCCAACTTTTAATGTTAATCGAGAAGAAACACTTTCTCTTTTAGATATGTTAATTGAAAAAGTACCTTCATATATGCATTTTTCCTTTGAAGTTAGGGCAGAACTTCTTGATGAGGCCCTTGTCCAAAGATTTTCCAATTTATTTTGTAGCCTTCAAATGGGACTCCAAACAACAAATCAAAAAGCTATAGAACTAATGAATAGGAGTTTTAAAGAAAAGGTCTTTATTGAGAATACTGATTTACTTAATAATGCCCAAGTTGAGTTCGGTTTGGATTTAATAATTGGGCTTCCGATGGATAGCCTTGATGGCTTTAAAAATAGTCTTGATTTTGCTCTTGAAAGGAAACCAAGTAATATTGATATTTTTTTACTTGCGGTTTTGCCTGGTACTGTTTTATTTGATAAAGCCGATGAGTATAATCTTGTCTATGATAAAAAACCTCCATATCTTGTAAAGAGAACAGATACCATGAATAAAGAAGAAATAAGCAAAGCTTTAGAATTAAAGAAAAGTTGTGACTTTTTTTATAATGAAGGTAAAGCCTGTATGTGGTTTCATAGTCTTTGTGATGCTTTAGAGATGAAAGGTAGTCAAGTATTAGAAAAGTTTAGTGAATATTATAAAAGTTGTGATGAAAGTGATGTTTTTATGGTTCAAGATAGCTTTGTTAGAAAAATTCTTGATGAAGGAAAAAAGATAGACTGTCTTAAGGCAGTACTTTCTTATATGGAAATACATCAGGGTTTGGTTTTTCTTCAAATGGACAATGAGATTCCTGTAGTAAACCTTTTTTATGAGCCTGATGAAATTGCATTACTTGATAATTTGAATATTTATTCTTTTGTTAAAAAACACAGGGCCTTTTCAAAAGCTAAGGAATATGAAATTTTTTATGATGAACAGGGCGTTTTATGCATAGAATAAATGTTCTAGTTAGTTCTTGTCTTTACGGTGAATGTTGCCGTTATGATGGAAAGGCTAATTATTGTGATTCTATTGAAAAATTAAAAGAATTTTGTAATTTTATACCCTCTTGTGCTGAATGTTTGGGTGGACTACCTACACCACGAACCCCTTGTGAAATTATTAATGGAAAAGTGATTTCAAAAACAGGAGAAGACTTAACAAAAGCTTTTGTAGATGGAGCGAAACAAGTTTTAAAGATTGCTAAAGATAATAATTGTTCTTTGGCTTTTCTTAAACAAAGAAGTCCAAGTTGTGGAGATGGTTTAATCTACGATGGTAGTTTTTCAGGGGCTCTTATTCCAGGGGATGGAGTAACTTCTGCTTTGCTTAAGAAAAATGGAATAAAAGTCTTTAATGAGACTGATGTCTGTGATTTATTAAATTTCTTGAAAAACCAGCAATAATATAGATAGCTAAAATTATTAAAAATGTCATGCTGTTTCCTTTTTTCCTGTATTAGCAAGAAATCTTTGGGCGAATTGTTCTAGAGATTTAGCTATAACTTTATGTCCTTGCTCTGAAGGATGTAT
>JBAYZQ010000246.1:0-3206 GCA_041672385.1 Sphaerochaetaceae bacterium
AGGTGCTATTGGAATGTTAGAGATTGATGAAAAATATCGAAGAAGAAATTTTGCTACCTTTTTGGAGAAATATATTGTTAATAAACAATTAGAAGATAAAAAAATACCTTATTGTCAAATTGTTGACGGTAATGAGAAGTCTATGGCCCTTCAAAAGAAAATTGGGTTCTCATTCGCTAAAGAAATGATTTTTTGGATGAAAAAGGTCTAATTATATCTTGGAAAGTAATAAATATTTCTTTAAAATATTAAAAAAATAAGATAATAATTAAATTAAGTGGAAAGTTATTTATTATAACCTTATCAATAGATAAGAAATTAATAAAATAATTGACAGCTGGAAATAGGCCTGTTATGATATTATGAAAACTTTATTGTAAAACTTAATTTTTATGGTTAAATTTATGTATAGATAGTAAATCTTAAATAAAATTTAGTAATAACTAAATTTGATAACAGGAGGTCCTTATGATAGTAACAGAAGCAATCAACAGAGTTGATGCTGAAGAAAAGGTTCGTGGAACTGCAAAATATACAAATGACTTACTTCCCGGCAACGCCTTAGTTGCTAAAATCCTTCATAGTACTATTGCAAATGGTTTAGTAAAGAAAATAGATATCAGTGAAGCTGAAAAGGTTGAAGGAGTAATTACTATATGCACTTGTTTTGATGTACCAGATATTCAGTTTCCTACCGCAGGACATCCTTGGTCCACTGAAACAAAACATCAAGATATTGCTGATAGAAAACTGTTAAATCAAAGAGTTCGCTACTATGGTGATGATATAGCTGCCGTAATTGCTGAAAATGAAATTGCTGCGAATCAAGCAATAAATAAAATTAAGGTTGAATATGAAGAATATAAACCTATGTTTACCGTTGAACAGGCCATGGCTTCCGATGCTACTCCTATTCACGAAGAAAAACCAGACAATGTACTTGTTCATTCAAGTTATAGTTTTGGAGAATTCGAAAAAGCAATTCAGGAAGAAGGCTTAATTAAAATAGAAGGTAATTATAGTACTCCAATGGTTAAACATTGTCATATTGAGAATGCAAATTCTTTTGCATATGAAGAAGGTGGTAAAATAGTTGTAGTTTCTTCAACCCAAATACCTCATATTATCCGAAGAGTTTGTTCTCAAGCTCTGGGTATACCTATGGGAAAAATACGAATAATAAAACCCTATATTGGTGGGGGATTTGGCGATAAACAAGATGCTTTAACTGAACCTTTGAACGCCTATTTAACAACCTTAGTTGGAGGTAGACCAGTACATCTGGAATACACCAGAGAAGAAACTTTTGTTAATACTCGTGTTCGTCATAATATGGATTTTTATATGGTTACATATGCAAGGAAGGATGGTACTTTTGTTGCTAGGAGTGTTAAAGGTTATTCAGGACAAGGTGCTTATGCATCTCATGCTCATGCTTTAGTTGCTAATGCTGTTAATGCTTTTAGAATGATGTATCCCTATGCTGCAGTTAAGGGAGAGGCTTATACCGTATACACTAATATGCCAGCCGGAGGAGCAATGAGGGCTTATGGTATTCCTCAAATTGGATTTTGCCTAGAAAGTCATATCGATGATATTGCTAAAATATTAAATCTAGATGTAATTGAAATTCGCAAAAAGAATATGATGAGATTGGGTTATGTTGATCCAGGAACAACAATAAAATGTCATTCAACGGGATTATCTGAATGTATAGATAAAGGAAGAGAATTTATTCACTGGGATGAAAAAATCAAAGAGTATGCCAAAGATAAAGGTGATATTAGACGTGGTGTAGGAATGGGTATTTTTTGTTATAAAACTGGGGTTTACCCAATAGCCTTGGAAACAGCAGGTTGTAGAATGGTACTTAATCAAGATGGGTCAATTCAGTTACAGATGGGAGCAACTGAAATTGGACAGGGAGCTGATACAGTATTTTCACAGATGGCTGCACAGGCACTTGGGTTTAGTTTTGATAGAATTCATATCATGAGTTCTCAAGATACTGACATAACTCCTTATGATACTGGTGCCTATGCATCTAGACAGACTTATGTATCAGGAATGGCAGTAAAAAAAACTGCTGAAAATCTAAAACTTAAAATATGTGCTTATGCTGGATTTATGCTAAATATTGACTCAACTGATCTTGATATTAAAGATAACAATGTTGTTCATAAAGAAACCAATGAAGCTTTGATAAGTGTTGAAAAGGTGGCAATGGAATCTTGTTATAGTTTAAAAATTTCTAGTCATCTTTCAGCTGAAGAAACTCATCACTGTACCGATAATACCTATTCTTTTGGAACTTGTTTTGTAGATTTAAGTGTTGATATAAAAATGTGTCAAATAAAAATTAACAATATAATTAATGTTCATGATAGCGGTATAATTATCAATCCTCAAACAGCTACTCAACAAGTACATGGTGGAATGAGTATGGGGCTAGGCTACGGACTTTTAGAAAAATTAATTTTTGACCCAAAAACAGGAAGAGAACTTAATAATAATTTAATGGACTACAAATTGATGACAGCTTTGGATACACCAGATTTGCATGCTGCTTTTGTTGAAACTAATGATCCAACTGGTCCCTTTGGCAATAAAGCCTTGGGTGAACCTCCGGTGATTCCAGTGGCTCCAGCAATAAGAAATGCAGTTCTTAATGCAACAGGGGTTTCAATCAATTCTATTCCTTTGAATCCGGAACATTTGTTTGTTGAATTTAAAAAAGCAGGTATAATTTAGGAGAAATGATATGTATGATTTTGGAAAGATTTATCAACCAAAGACAATAAAAGAAGCTATGAAATTAAAGATTGAACATCCAGAGGCATTAATTCTTGCGGGAGGTTCAGATATTTTGATAAAAATTCGTGAGGGGAAAATTGCTGGTTGTGATTTAATTAGTATTTATATGCTTGATGAATTACGTGGAATTTGCCTAGAAGAGGATGGTACAATTCTAATAAGACCTTTAACAAGTTTTTCACACGTAACAGCAAATCCAATAATTAAAGAATTTCTTCCAGCCTTGGGGGATGCAGTTGATCAAGTTGGAGGTCCTCAAATAAGAAATATTGGTACCATAGGTGGTAACATTTGTAACGGGGTTACTTCAGCTGATGCAGCCCCCACTTTAAAAGCTTATGACGCTGAATTGGAAATTTCCTCACTTAAAGGGACAAGAGTTATGAATTATC
>JBAYZQ010000247.1:0-3189 GCA_041672385.1 Sphaerochaetaceae bacterium
GTCAAGAGCAGTTAAAAATGAAATTATAGATTATAAATTTGTTAATTTCAGAGATTTTGCTTTTGATAGGCATAAAACTTGTGATGATTCTCCATATGGTGGTGGAGCTGGAATGGTAATTAAGCCTGAACCTCTAGGCTTGGCTTTGGATAGTGTGGATGCAAAGAACAAGAGGGTTATATTTCCCTCTCCTTCTGGAAAGAAATTTACTCAAGACTATGCGATTGAGTTGAGTAAAGAAGCAGAATTGGTCTTTATATGTGGGCACTATGAGGGAATTGACCAAAGGATCATAGACACTTATGTTGATGATGAAATCTGCATTGGTGATTATGTGATTTCTTCTGGAGAGGTGGCAACGTTAGTTGTTGTTGATTCAATTTATCGATTAATCGATGGAGTGATTACAGATGAGTCTTTAGTTGAAGAAAGTTTTACTGGGCCTTATAATTGCCTTGAATATCCACAGTACACCAGGCCAGAAAATTATAAAGGAATGAGTGTTCCAGATGTACTTATATCTGGACATCATTTGAATATTGCAAATTGGCGGAAGATGAAACGTTTGGAAAAAACATTTGTTAACCGACCAGAACTTTTGGAGGAAATTGATGACAAGGAACTTCAAAAGATGATAAAACAAATTAAGAATAATGCGAAGGGGATCGATAATGAATAATACCATTGATACGATTGAGCAAAAAGAATTGGGTGATAGAAGTGTTAACAAAGAAAATTTTGCAGTTGGTGATACAGTAAAAGTTTTCTTTAAGATTGTTGAAGGTGCTACAGAAAGAGTCCAGATTTATGAAGGACTTGTAATTGCTAAAAACAATTCTGCAATAAGAAGAACATTTGTCGTACGTAAGATTTCTTATGGTGTTGGCGTTGAAAGAATTTTCCCATTATACTCACCTAGAGTTGAAAAAGTGGAAATTGTTAGAAAAGGCCGCATAAGAAGAGCTAAACTATACTATATCAGAGATAAAGTTGGTAAGGCCGCTAAGGTACGTGAATTAATTAAAAGAAAGAACTAATTCTTTTTTAAATTTTGTCTAGAAACGAAAGACGGTTAGAAATATCCGTCTTTTGGTGTTTATAAAAAAATAACAAAAAAAATCATTTAAGTAAATTAATTAAAAAAATGTTTTTGCTTATTATCTTGCAACAAATAATCTAATAACCTATTATAATACAAGGTTTGATGTTATGTTATAAAAAAAATGGCATTATTCGGGAGCTTTTTAATGGAAAAAAAAACAAATTCTGCTAGTGTACAAAATCAGGGAACAAAAAAAAGAAAAAAACGGTTTAATAATAAGAAAAAAAATAAAAATGCCGCAACTATAGAACCTAATAAAAATATACCTTTTGTACCTGTAATAAATACAAATATTTACTGTCCTAAAGTGGTAGAACCTTTTCCCCTTTGTGTTATATGTGGGAAGAAAATTGATACCATTGCTGATGCTATATCAGAAGGGAATGGGGAATATAGTCATTTTGCCTGTGTTATCGATAAAATTGGCAAGCAAGAAAATATTAATGATAAACAAAAAGTATCTTATTTAGGTAAAGGTTCATTTGGAATAATTGAGAAATTAGAAGGAAAATTTACCATACTCAAAAAAATAGATTATGAAACTCAAGAAAGTTTTGCAGCAATGAAACACTTTGTTGAAGAACAAAAAAAATAGGAATTAAAAATATGATGAACAATCGGATTGCTATGTTCCCTGGAACTTTTGATCCTCCTACAAAAGGTCATTTGAATATTATTTTTAGAACTGCTCAACTTTATGATCGATTATATGTAGTAGTTGCTGATAATATTAGAAAAAAATGCCTTTTTACAGCTGAAGAACGTGTAGGAATGTTAAAGCAGTTGCTAGAAGGCAATTCTAATATTGAAGTGGTTTCCTACCAAGGTCTGGTGGTTGAATTTGCTAAAAAAAATAATATTGGAGTTTTGGTAAGAGGTGTAAGAGCCTTGGCTGATTTTAATTATGAATTTGAATTAGCTATGACCAACAAAGAGCTTTGTCCGGAACTTGAAATTATTTTCTTACCTACCGACTCGCATTATTTCTTACTTAGGAGTTCTTCTATTAAGGAAATAGCTTCTTTTGGCGGAGATGTTTCCAATATGGTTCCTGAATTAGTATTAAACGAAATAAAAAAGAAATTGGCCAAATGAATTCAGGACTATTAATAGGGCAGGCATTAGCTCTGCTAACTTCAATGTTTTTAGCTGAAAATTCCATAATATTTTCTTTTCTAGGCAAGAACGTCGGTTCGGATTCTGTTGTTCATTTAAGACTTTGGATAGCAACTCCAGTTATAATTATCTTGGCTTTTGTTTTTGAAGGCAATTTTTTATTATTATTAACTCCTTCAACTTTAATTAGCCTTTTATTGTCAGGATTTATAGGATATTTTGTTTGTGATTCTTTATTGTTTTGGGCCTTTGTGAATTGGGGACCAAGAGAAACCATGGTTGTTATGACTTTAAATCCAGTTTTTACTTCTATTTTTTCATATTTATTTTTTAAAGAATATTTGACAATCCTTCAGATTTTTGCAATTTGCCTAACTATTATGGGTATTATTGTTTTAATACTTGGAGATAAAAAATCCATTAAAACATCTAAAGATAAGAATCGGATTAAAGGCATATTGTTTGCTTTCCTAGGCTCCATTTTACAAGCTATTTCTTTAATTCTTGCAAAAAGTGCTTTGTTTGAAGTTGGTCCAATGGGATCTAATACAATTAGGTGTATTGGTGGCTTTTTTGCAGTCATGATATACTCTCTTTTCTTTAGAAAACAATTTTCTTTTGATTTTCATCAATTTGCTAATAAAAAATATTTATCTTTATTAGTAATAGCTAGTTTAACAGGTCCTGTTTTAGGAATGACAATGCAAATGTTTGCTTTTAATTTAGCTCCTATAGGGCTTGTTTCTGCTATTGTTCAGATAAATCCTTTGTTTATTTTGTTGTTTGATTGGTTGTATTTAAAGAAGACACTATCACTGTGGGCTGTAATGGGTACCTTTATCTCAGTGATAGGTGTAGTTCTAATGTTTATATAAATAAAAATTTAGTTGATTGCTTTCCAAGATAAAGCTTTAAAATAAATTTAAGTTTTAGAAGAAAATCTTTGTATTGGTTAATTCTTATTGAATTTA
>JBAYZQ010000248.1:0-3171 GCA_041672385.1 Sphaerochaetaceae bacterium
ATAACCAAGGACGTATTTTCTAAGTACATCAACTACATCATATTCAAAACCTGAAGCTCCAGGAGCATCAGACAAGGCTTTTATTAAATCAAGCGATTCTTTTTTATTCATATCTTTCTCCAATTATTATTTTTTTACTATAAATATTTTTTTTAATATTTAAAGAAAATACATTTTTTATAGTAATTTATAAAAAAGATTTTGGCAAGAAGAAGCTAAAATAGTTCCAAAACATTAAGTTTAACATAGAAATTATGAATATTTTAGATATTAGGCGTTATCTAATTAAAAAAGAAAAAACACTTAATTACAAATTATTATGCATAAAATTTAAATAATTATACATTTTTTGCATAACAGTATTGTATATTTTTTTTTATAATGTTAAGTTAATTGTACTTAAATCTATTTTTAGGAGGAATTAATGAAAAAAACATTAATTTTATTATTAACCTTAGTTATTACCACTGGCTTTATTTTTGCTAACGGCGAACAAGAAACTTTAGGTTCAGTAAAAACAGAAACAACAGTAGCTTCTGGAACTACTAGTGATGCACCTCTAGTATTTAAAATTTCAAATGGAGCTGAACCTCAGTCCTTAGATCCACACCTAGTCAATGGCGAACCAGAACATCACCTTTTTATGGCTTTATATGAAGGATTAGTAGTAACTGACCCTGAAACTGGTGGAGCTCTTCCTGGTGTTGCTGAAAGTTGGGACGTAAGTGATGACGGCCTTCAATACACCTTCCACCTAAGAGATTGCACTTGGTCAGATGGAGTTTCCATTACAGCTGAAGATGTTGTCTATTCTTGGCTTAGAGAACTTAATCCTGCAACTGGTGGTCCTTATGCATGGTTTCCATGTATGTTCTTAAAAGGTGCTTCTGAATACAACGCAAGTGAAGCCGGCCCTGAAGCAGTACAAATTCGTGCTTTAGATGAAAAAACCTTCCAAATGGACTTAATTGGACCTCTTCCTTATGTTCTTGGGGCTTTATGCCACTATGCTTTTGCCATTGTTCCAGAACACACAATCAAAGAATTCGGTGACAAATGGATCCTTCCTGAAAACTTCGTTGGAAATGGACCTTTTGAACTTGCTGAATGGCTTCCACAGGAGTACATCAAACTCACCAAAAGTGATACCTATTGGGATAAAGATAACGTTAAACTTGATGAAGCTTATTTCTATGCATCAGATGACGCAAATACAATGTATAACATGTACTTAAAAGACGAAATTGATTGGATTGAAAATATTCCACAGGAACAATTAACTTCAGCTTCTCTTAGAACTGATTATCACGTTGCTCCAATGCTAAGTACTTATTATTATGAATTCAATATGGAAGCAGACCCTGTAGACGATCCACTAGTAAGAAAAGCACTTGCAATGGCTGTTGATAGAGAAGCTCTTGTTGAAAACATAACACAAGCCGGACAGATTCCTTCTTGGGGTATTGTTCCTCCTATGCCTGGGTATGATGGACTTGAATTCCCTGAAGAATTTAATGTTGAAAAAGCACAGGAATTGTTAAAACAAGCTGGTTATCCAAACGGCTCAAATTTCCCTTCACTTGAACTTCTTTACAATACAAGTGACTCTCATAAAAATATTGCAGAATTTATTCAACAGCAATGGAAAGAAAACCTTAACATCAATGTAACACTGGTTAATCAAGAATGGGCAACTTATATCAATTCAACCATTGAAAAAGATTACCAAGTTGCAAGAGCTGGTTGGGTTGGAGATTATCAAGATCCTAACAGTTTCTTGGATATGTTCTTGACTGGTGGTAGTATGAATGATATTTCATATAACTCTGCAGAATATGATGCATTGATTAAAAAGGCAGCTACTATGGATGCTGGTAAAGAAAGATTCGATACTTTTAGAGAAGCCGAAAACTTATTAATCAATGAAGATCAAGGAATTATGAGTTTGTACTATTATGTTTCTACTAACTTGATTGATACTGATGTATGGGGTGGATGGTATACCAATACTCTTGATTATCACCCAATAAAGAGCATTTATAAAAAATAGTTTTTAACGATAATTCAATTAACTAAAAAAATCACTGCTAGTTTCTGCTAGTAGTGATTTTTTATAGTAAACAAATAAAACCCTAAAACCAAGGTTTTAAAAGAATTTAGAAGTCCAAAAAGAAAGTAGCACCTTTAATGAGTTTGTTATTAGGTTGACATATATTTTCTCCTAGAACTAAATAACTCAATTCTAAACCAAGGTCTATAAAATCGAAGAAACTTACAGTAAACTGTGCACCAGTACTGCTAAGCCAATCGCTTCCTTCAATAGTGCTATTAAAATATTCTCCACTATGATAACCAATATCATAGAAGAAATTAACTCTTACGAAAACACCTCTTAAAAAGCTTATCATTTCATCAGGTCCACTTAATCTAACATCAAAATTATTTACAAAATTAAAATTCGTATTATAACTGGCGGTATTAAATCCACGAACTCTTCTTCCAAGAGAAACTCCTTCTTGTGCATAAACTGGAATACTTCCGGTGCTTAATTCATCTGAATAATTGATAGCAAACCGATCAATTGCAACTATTGAAATAATATTATTATCTTGTTTGTCCTGCATTTGAAATAATGTAGTACCACCAACAATGTTAAGGTTTGCACTATAATAAGCAATGTTATCACTACTTAATCCTAATGGAGAAATCTTAAAACTCAAATCAGCTTTAACGCCATCACTTGAGACTCCTTTATCTTCCATATAATTAAATTTAGCTCCAGTATAAAAAGCATTGGCTACAATACTTCGATTTCCGTTAGCATCTTTATTCAAATCTGGGTAAACTGATGAATCATCCAAATCTGTTGAAGTCCAAGCACCGGTGGCACTCCAATTGTTGATATCTGGAATTGGTGAAAGGCCATCATTAGGTGAAGTATCATCATCAACCGTAGTAGAACCAGCACCATTAAGACGGTAAGTAGTACCAGTACCATAAACCATTGATGTTACATTTCTTTCAAGACGACCCTCATAGCCTGCATACAAGGTAACTAAATCTGTATTCTCAACCCAACTGTCACCAAATCCTTGAGTAAATTTCAAATTACATCTTCCTTGAATTGCATCATAAACTAGCAAATCACCACTTAATGGGGCACCTGTGATA
>JBAYZQ010000249.1:0-3170 GCA_041672385.1 Sphaerochaetaceae bacterium
ATGAGAAATAAACAAATAAGACAAACCTCTTTTTTTCTGAAGATCATTCATCAAGTTAATTACCTGAGCTTGAATAGATACATCCAAAGCACTTACAGGTTCATCAGCAACAATAAGATCTGGTTCAAGAGCCATTGCTCTAGCTATACAAATCCTCTGTCTTTGACCTCCAGAGAATTCATGTGGATAACGGTCAATTTGATATTTTTTTAAATCACAATCCATCATTATCTTAAGAACGTATTCTCTCCATTCAGACATTGGGACGATAGAATGCTCTTTAACTGCTTCTCCAATAATTTCTCCAACATTCATTCTAGGGTCCAATGAAGAATAAGGGTCTTGGAAAATCATTTGAAGTTTTGGCCTAAGATGCCTTAAGTCTTTCTTTTTTAAAGAAAACAAGTCAACTCCATTGTAAAAAGCATGTCCTCCAGTAGGAGGAGTTAATCTTAATATAGTTCTTCCAATTGTTGTTTTTCCACAACCACTTTCACCTACAAGTCCATAAGTTTGACCTTTCTGAATTTTAAAAGAAACTCCATCTACAGCTTTAACATAACCAACTGTTTTCTGAGTAACTCCCTGCCTAATTGGGAAATATTTTTTAAGATCAACCACATTTAGGAGTTCATTTTCATCGACTTGAACTTTTTTATCTTTTTCAGCCATTATTTCTCCTCCTTAGTTGTTGCTTCCCCTTTAAGGGCCTCATCAAAATCACTTTTCAAATGTACTTCCTCAATTTTAATACCTTTTTCCATCATTTCCTTGGCCCAATAACAGGCAACATAGTGTGTATCAGAAAGCTTTGTAAGTTCTGGATAAGTTCCAGAACAAGCAGCAATACATTTATCACAACGTGATCTGAAAAAACAGTGGTCAGGTAATTCCACTGGATTTGGGACACTTCCTGGAATTGAAAATAATTTATCATCTCCAGTCAATGCACTTGGCCTAGATTTCATCAATCCAATTGTATAAGGATGGGCAGGGTGATGGAAAACATCTCTTACTGTTCCTTTTTCAACAACTCTTCCAGCATACATTACTACAACAAAATCAGCCATTTCCGCAACAACGCCTAAATCATGGGTAATCAACATTATAGAAGCATTAATCCTATCTTTAAGGTTTCGAAGCAAATCAAGAATTTGAGCTTGTATCGTTACATCCAATGCAGTCGTTGGTTCATCAGCAATAATCAGTTCAGGATTACTAGATAAAGCCATTGCAATTACAACTCTTTGTCTCATCCCTCCTGATAATTCATGAGGATACATCGAATACACTCTTTCAGGATTTGCAATACCAACCATATCAAGATTAGCAATACTCATTGCTTTCATATCTTGTTTTGTTAATTTTTTTTCACCCATATGATAAAGATAAACTTCATCTAATTGTTTTCCAATTGTAAAAACTGGGTTTAAAGTTGTCATTGGTTCTTGGAAAATCATCGAAATATTATTTCCTCGAATTTTCTCCATTACTTTTATAGGTGTTTTGGCTAAATCATAAGCCTTATCTTTATTAATTAGGTTAAATCTTATAGCACCAGAAGCAATTTGTCCTTGAGGCTCTTGAAGAATCCTCATAACTGAAAGACTTGTAACACTTTTTCCACAACCACTTTCACCTACAACTCCAAGGGTTTTACCTCTTGGAATTTCAAAAGAAACTCCATCAACTGCCCTAACAGTTCCAACATCACTGTAAAAGAAAGTATGAAGATCATCCAATTCCAAAACATTATTAGTATCTCTCATTTGGGTTAAATACTCTTTTTCTGGAACATTCTTTCTCTTTTTGCTTTTTTGCAAATCACGATATTTGGTTAAGTTGAATTTCTTAATATCATGAATCTTTATATTTCTATCAATTTCTTTCTGTGTCTTTTTTGCCATCCTATTACCTCTTCATCCTAGGATCAAACGCATCTCTTAGTCCATCACCAACAAAGTTGAAGGCTAAAACGGTAATAAGAATCATTATTCCAGGAGAAATCCAAATCCATGGACAATCTCTCATAACGACACTGTCTTGAACAGCACTAACCATATTACCCCAAGAAGCATAAGGAACACCAACTCCGATACCTAAGAAACTCATTGTTGATTCCATCAGAATAACTGCACCTAAATCCATTGTTGCCATAACAATAATAAGAGGCATGGTATTTGGAATTAAATGTCGAAATATCTTTTTTCTAGTCCCAATTCCACTAGCTTCAGCTGCCTGCATATATTCCATTTCTCTTAGGGAAAGTATCTGGCCTCTAATCATCCTAGCTACACCTGCCCAATAGATTATACCCATTATAAACATCGTGTAGTAAATTTTATATTGCGGCGGAATCTTAAGAGAAACTAACAAAGATGAAATGATCAACATCAAAGGAATGAAAGGTATAGAAACAAATATTTCTACCAATCTCATTATTAGCATATCAATCCATCCACCATAGTATCCAGCAACACCTCCAAGTGTAACTCCAAGAAGCATTTCAACAACTACAACAACAAAACCTACCATCAAAGAAATACGACCACCGTACATAAGACGAACAAGCATATCTTGTCCTAATCTATTAGTTCCAAGCCAATGTGCTTTAGAAGGTGCAGCTTTTGTATTTGAAATAGCAGCTGGATGGTCTTCAAGTTCACTCATTCTAAGTTCTATCCCAGTTTCAGTATCAACATAGAAAATTTCAGTTTCAGTATATGGAGCCAAAAAAGGACCAAAAAAACAAAAAACCGCAACTATAATAAGAGTTATAAGACCAACAATGGCAAGAGTATTTCTTAAAAATTGCCTTCTTACTATCTGTCCAGGAGTTAAAAAAACTTGGCTTAGGGCAACATCTTCTGAGGCAAAATCTCGAATATTTTTTTCTTCAATTACTTCTTCTTCAATATCCATAATAATCCTCCCCTTAACTAAGTCTTACACGTGGGTCAACCACGGCATAAAGTATATCGCAAATTATATAACCAATAATCGTAAGCAATGCTAAGAAAACATTAAATCCCATCATATAAGGGACATCCGCCATATTAGCTGCTTTAAGAGCAATATTACCAAGACCTTCTAATGCAAAAAGTCCTTCTGTAATTGCTGCTCCACTAAACAATGCTGGCAATGTAGAACCCAAAATTGTAACAATAGGA
>JBAYZQ010000250.1:0-3131 GCA_041672385.1 Sphaerochaetaceae bacterium
AAAACAATTAAATTATCCAAATTATAAAAAACTGCCTGAGTTAAAGCTTCATAATTTTGACCTTCTACTAGTTCTCCATCACCGGTGATAACATAGACTTTTTCAGGTGAGCAATTTTGTTTCTTTGCAAGTGCCATTCCAATTCCAATTGAAATTCCCTGCCCTAACAAACCTGTTGAAGCATCAAGTTCTGGAATTTTTACTACACTTGGATGTCCTTGCAATCTTGAATTTAGTTTTCTTAAGGTGAGAATTTCTTTATCGGAAATAATTCCTTTCGAATTTAATATCGAATAAACTGCGGGTACAGCATGTCCTTTAGATAAAACTACTTTAGATCGTTCCTTTTTTGAAAAATCTATTTTCCTTTCATATATTGCTGTTAATATATCCATACAAGATAAAGACCCACCTGGATGACCTGACTTAGACTCATGTAGCATTTCTATTAAAGTAATTTTATTTTGAATAACTTGTTTTTTTAATTTTTCAATCTGAACCTTTTCCATAACATCTCCTAAAGGTTTAATAATTAGAACATATCACGAAATTAATTCCGTGTCAAATAAATTTGTTGACAAATACTTTTACGCATGATAGCCTATATATACAAAAATTACTAAAAACACAACAGGAGGTGTTTATGAAAAAATTATTAACTATAATGTTAATCTTATCAGTTGTACTAGTTAGTACATTCGCACAAGCTGAAAAAGAAGAAGTCGCTGGAAGTGGAACACTCGTTTTATATTCAACAGTTTACGATGCTGAATACAATATGATAGTTGATGCATTTCAAGCTAAATATCCTAATATCACAGTAGAATGTGTAAATGGTGGAGCTGGAGAATTAAAGACAAGAATTAAAGCTGAAGCAGAGAATCCACAAGCAGATGCTATGTTCGGAGGCCTTTTGTATTCAGATTATATTAGCATGGGTGACAATTTTGAACCATATGTAGCAAAAAACAATGACAATATGCCAGAGGGTTTTAAAAATGATACAGGTTGTTTAACTTACAATACAATTCAGTTTGTTAACCTTCTTGTTAACAGAGCTGAAGCTAAAAAATTAGGTGTTGAAATTAAGAGTTATAAAGACTTATTAAATCCTGCTTTAAAAGGCAAAATTATTACAGCTAATCCTGCAGCATCATCTTCAGCTTGGAACCAACTATCAACTATTTTAGCTGTAATGGGTGGTTATGAAAGTGATGAAGCTTGGAGTTATGTTGATAAATTAGTTCAGAATTTAGACGGTGTAATGTCTTCATCTTCGTCCAGTGTATTTAAGGGTGTTTATAATGGAGAATATGTTGTTGGACTTACATATGAAGCTCCTTGTGTAACTTATATTGAAGAAGGCAAAGGGGATATCGTTGAAATAGTTTATCCTACCGAAGGAATAACAGCTATTCCATTTGCTTCAGGAATCATCAAAAATGCAAAACATATGGATAATGCAAAACTATTTATGGATTTCGTAGTTTCCGATGAAGCTCAAAAATTATGGGCTGGTTCTACAGCAAGACAGGCTAACATCAACCTTCCAACAACTAATGAAGTATTAACTCCTGCTGGAGATATAAAAGTTGTACAAAGAGATGCTGAGTATCTAGCAAACCATCAGGTTGATATTGTTGCAAATTGGGAAAAGATTTGGTCAAAGCATAACTAAAAAAAGGAAAAATTTAATAAACGATGAGTGTAAGTATAAGAATTGAAAATGCAATTAAGCGTTATGGCGAAAATACAATCATCCCGGATTTAAGTTTAAACATCAAGGAGGGGGAATTTTTCACCCTCCTTGGTCCATCGGGATGTGGTAAAACAACTTTATTAAGAATGATAGCTGGCTTTAATACTATTGAAGGTGGTAAATTTTATTTTAAAGATAAATTAATAAATGATTTAGATCCAGCCAAAAGAAATATTGGAATGGTTTTTCAGAACTATGCAATTTTTCCACATTTGACTGTTAGAAAAAATGTTGAATATGGATTAAAAGCTAGAAAATATCCAAAAGAAAAAATCAAAGAAGGTGCTGATGAATTCTTAAAATTAATGCAAATTGATGAGTATTCTGAAAGACTTCCCGAAAGGCTTTCAGGTGGACAACAACAAAGAGTTGCATTAGCAAGAGCATTAGTTATTCGTCCAGACGTTTTATTAATGGATGAACCATTATCAAATTTAGATGCTAAATTAAGAGTTGAAATGAGGTCAGTTATTAAGGAAATACAAAATAAACTTGAAATTACAACTGTTTATGTAACCCATGACCAAGAAGAAGCTATGGCTGTTAGTGATAGAATTGCGGTAATAAATAAAGGAATTATTCAGCAAATTGGTACACCGAGAGATTTATATCAACGTCCTGTAAATTTATTTGTAGCTACTTTTATAGGAAAATCTAATATAATTAAAACAAAATTAGAAATAGAAAATAATAAGGCATATATCAAATTTAACAGTGGTTACAAATTGTTAATTGACAATTTAAAAGAAGAAAATAAGAAAAATCAAAATATAATTTTATCAATAAGACCAGAAGAATTCATTATTGTTAATGAAGAGGAAGATGGTATTACAGCTACTGTTAGAGATAGTATTTTCCTTGGTTTAAATACTCATTTCTTTTTAACTTCAGAAACAGGCGAAGAAATAGATGTTATCAAAGAATCAACTATAGACAACATAGTTAATAAAGGTAAGAAAATAAAATTAAAGGTGAATAGTAAGAAAATTAATATTTTTGATGAAGAAGGCAAATTTAATTTGCTAATAAATAATAATAAAAAAGCTGAGGAGGTATAAAATTGAAAAAAAAGAGAAGCCAATTAGAAATTTGGAATTTTATTGGTTTTGGAATTTTAGGACTTTATTGTTTATTTTTAGTTTTTCCACTTTTTAAAACATTAAAAACCTCAGTAAATGGGAAAGATGGTGGATTTAGTTTAATGTATTTTAAAGAATTCTTTGCTAATAAATATTATTTTTCCACTTTAGTAAATAGTTTCAAAGTTTCAATTGCTACTATGTTCTGGTCTTTATTACTTGGAATTCCTTTAGCTTATTTTTATACAATTTATGTAATGAAAGCTCAAAAGTTTCTGCAAATAATAATTGTT
>JBAYZQ010000251.1:0-3125 GCA_041672385.1 Sphaerochaetaceae bacterium
ACCTGCAAATTGGGGGACTTTGTCCATAGCTAACATCATAACATCTGGCATATCACCACCACCCGCTACAATTGTTGCAATTTTATCAGCATATTTACTAGGAATACATTTAAAATCTAATTTTAAACCTTCCTCAGCATATTTGCTTTCAAACCCTGTTTTTAATTCCTGAATTCCCGCTGATTTTGTAATATCCCACCAAGAATATACAACTGCAACTTTCTCTTTTCCTTCTTCTACTTCTCCATTAGCAAAAACTACAGTTCCAGCTAATAACAAAACACAAAGAACCAGTAAGGTTATTTTCCCCATTGATTTCATTTTCATAAACCACTCCTTTTTTCTCTTTTGAGAAATTATTTTATAATCTTTGTTTAGTTTCCACCAAAACCTGAGTTTATATTGGAACTAACAAAATATTTTTGAAACACTAGATATACAATTACCATTGGTAATATTGAAATTGTTGAGCCTGCCATTAACTCTCCCCAATTTGAAGTAAATTCAGATAAATATTTTAAACCAACCGTAATCGTCATTTTTTCATAAGTATCTAGCACAATTACAGGCCATAAAAAAGAATTCCATATAGACCTAAATGTTAAAATTATCATAGTTGCTATTACTGGTTTACTATTTGGTAATACAATTTTAAAAAACACTCCCGTCCAACTACAACCATCAATAATTGCTGCATTTTCTAAATCTCTAGGTATTGACAAAAAATATTGTCTAAAAAAGAAAATAACTGTAGCATTCATTCCAGTAAACATCCCATGTAAAAACAGGGCTAAATAATTATCTCTTAATCCTAATCTTGAAATGATTGCAAAATTTGGAATTAGCGTTACGTAAGTTGGGATCATCATTGTTGAAATTAATAGGATAAATATCGCATCTCTTCCTTTAAATCTTAATCTTGCAAGAGAAAATGCTGCCATACTTCCTATAAAAATCATACATAAAGGAATCGTAACCGATAAGAAAAATCCATTTAATACAAATCTACCAAAAGGTAAAATTTCAACTATGCGTTTATAATTTTCTGTTGTAATTGGTTTTGGAACTAAATTCGTCGGTTTTTCTTGATAAATTTGTGCTATTGTCTTAAACGAAGAAGCAAATGTCCAAAGAAATGGAAATATTATTATGATGCACAAAGCAATCATTATTATATTATAAATTACTTTAGAAGCCGTTTTCTTTTTTAATAGTGTGTTTTTCATAATTTATATTTCCTTATAAAGTATTATCTTTTTTGAGTTTAAATCTTAGAATTGTAAATCCCATAATTATAACAAACATTATCCAAGCTACTGCGGATGCATAACCCATATCATAGGACATAAAACCTAATTGATAGATATAATACATTAATGAACTAGTACCTAATCTACCTTCTGTCATTACTAATACAGCTTCAAAAATATTAAATGCTTCTAAAACTAATAATATAGTTACTGCAAAGGTTGTAGGTCTTAGCATAGGAATAGTAATCTTAAATAATTGTTTTGATTTAGAAGCTCCATCTACTTTTGCAGCTTCATATAATTCAGCAGGAATAGACTGCAAACCAGATAAAAACATTATCATATAATATCCACTCATTTGCCAAACTCTCATAATTACCAGAGCTAATTTTGCAAAACGTTTATCGGTTAACCATCCTGGTGGATTAGCTACGCCTATATTTCTTAATATGTTATTTAACATACCAATATCAGCATTTAGTATCCATTTCCATACCAAACTAACTGCTACGGTAGAAACTACACAGGGTAAAAATATACAAGCTCTAAATACAGAATTTAATCTACCAGTTCCTTTTTTATTTAAAATTACTGCAAATAATAGCGATAGTATTAAGGTTACAGGAACTAAAGCAATAACATAATAAACAGTATTCCATAAATATTCCCAAAAAAAGGGATCGCCTTTAAATATGTATTTAAAATTTTCAAATCCAATAAAATGCGGACTAGATAATAAATTCCATTTAGTTAAAGATATATACAATGAATATATCATTGATCCAAATGTAAATATTGAAAAACCAATAAGTACTGGAGCAAGAAACAACCAACCTGTAATTGCTTCTTGTTGTGCTAAAGTTTTCCTTTTGAAAAGCTTTTTTTTAACATTATCAACGATTTCTCTTTTTAAAAACTTAGTCATCTTATCCCTTTATCTTCTTACTCATCATGTTGTCATAACAAATAATTCTATATTTTTTTCCCTTACATCTCTTTCATAATAAATTTTTTAATCCATAACTACAGTGAATTTGTATTTATCGCCACAATATGTACTATCCGTATATTCATATATCTTGCCACTAGAACTATAACTAATTCTTTCCATTGACAAAATGGGAGAGTTTATTTCAATTTCTAATAATTCAGAAAATTTTTTATCAGCCAATCCTGCTTCAAATGTTTCAACAGCTCTCATTGGAACTATGCCGTATTTTTCTTGAAGAATATCATAAAAGGAACATGACAAGTCCAATTTTTCTATTCCTGGAATGAAACTAAAGGGAATTCTCATTTTTTCAAATGCCATTTTTACTCCATCTGCACAACGAATTCGCTCAATATCATATACTTTACTTCCAATTGGAATATTAAGATGTGTAGCAACATCTTCATTTGCTTCAATTATTGAAACATTATGAACAATTGATGTAGGAGTTTTTCCTAATAAACGCATTTCTACTGAAAAACCTTTTAGTTTGTTTAGTTGCAAGGATGCTTTTGTACTAGATACATAGGAACCTTTGCCTTGAATCTTTGATATATATCCATCATTAGCCAAATCATCAAGCGCATGTCTTACTGTAATTCGTGAAACATTAAAGAGATTTCCTATTTCTTCCTCAGTTGGCATTTTAACCCCATTTTTCATTTCTTTGCTAATGATGAGGTCCTTATAGTATTTATAAATTTTTTTATATGCCGTATTCATAAAGTTCCTTTATAACATCCCCTTGTTATAACAACATAATAACTTCAAGTTTTGAATTTGTCAATATATTAATTAATTATCTCAGATCTTTGCAAATCGCCCACAAAATAAAAAAGCAATAAACATATTTTATCCTAAGATTGAGTTTAAAAAAAAATGAA
>JBAYZQ010000252.1:0-3116 GCA_041672385.1 Sphaerochaetaceae bacterium
AAATAGAGGAAGGCGCTTTGGCAGAGATAGGAGAGATTTCAAAAAAGATAATCAATTCTATGAAAAAGCTGTTAAAGTAAACAGAGTTAACAAAACTGTAAAAGGTGGAAGAAGGATGTCTTTCTCTGCTTTGGTAGTTGTTGGCGATGGAAAAGGCCGTGTTGGTTATGGTTTTGGTAAAGCTAATGATGTTAGCGAAGCCGTAAAAAAAGCATCTGAAAGAGCTAGAAAGAGTTTAACTAAGATTACTCTTAAAAAGATTTCTGCAAAGAATGTTTCAATTCCACATGAAGTAATTGGACGTTACAAGAGTGCAACAGTTCTCTTGAGACCTGCTTCTGCTGGTACTGGTGTTATTGCAGGTAGTTCAGCTCGTTCCGTTTGTGAAGCTTGTGGAATTACTGATATCTTAAGTAAGTCACTTGGTTCAAAGAATGCAATGAATATTGTTAAAGCCACTTATAACGGGCTAAGCAACCTTTATGATGCTAAAGAAATTGCGGATAACAGAGGCAAAGATCTCAAAGAAGTCTGGGGGTAGTTTATGGCAGGAAAAGTTAGAATCGAATTGGTTAAAAGTGTCATTGGAACCCAGCCTAAACAGAGAAAAACTGTTAAAGTTCTGGGACTTGGAAAAGTCCATAGCTATGTAATCAAGGATGCGAATCCAATTACCTATGGTATGATACGGGTTGTATCACATCTCGTAAAGGTTGAGGAGATTTAAGATGGCACAAATTCATGCACCTGAGGGTGCTAATACAAAGAAAACTATTGTTGGGCGAGGAGCTTCTTCCAAAGGCCGTGCTTCAGGCAGAGGTCATGATGGACAGAATTCTCGTTCCGGTGGTGGTGTAAGACTTGGATTTGAAGGTGGTCAAATGCCTTTGTACAGGAAACTGGCAAGAAGGGGTTTTACAAATGGCCCTTTCAAAAAGGAATTTGCTGTTGTTTCCCTTTCAACTCTTTCTGAAAAGTTTGAAGAAGGTCAGATAGTTAATTTGGCTTCTTTAAAAGAAAAGAAAATCGTTAAGGGTAAAGACGTCCAGGTTAAGGTTTTGGCAAATGGTGAATTGAAGAAGAAACTTGTTGTCGAAGGATTAAAGGTTTCTGCTCCCGCTGCAGAAATAATAAAAGCAGCTGGTGGAGAAGTAAGATAAAAAAGGATTGTTGCGATGTCAAATTCGTTAGTAGACATGTTTAGAATCAAGGAATTGAAGAAAAAGGTCCTTCTGACTTTCTTGTTATTGGCAGTGACTAGGATTGGAACAGTTATTCCAATTCCTGGAATTGATTCTGTAGTTCTAAGACAGTACTTCCTTGAGCAGACAAGTTCCAATACCGTTGGTATCACGGAGTATTTGAACTTCTTTTCTGGTGGTGCTTTCTCAAAGTTCTCTTTGTTTATGTTGGGTGTTATGCCTTACATTTCAGCTCAGATCATACTTCAGCTTCTTATGTTGATTGTTCCAAGCTTGAAAAGATTATCTAGAGAACCTAGTGGAAGAAGGAAAATTCAAAGATATACCAATTATGGAACAATTTTGGTTTGTTTGATTGAGTCATTCGTAGTAACAATTTATGCTAAGTCCATTCCAAATGTTTTAACAATTAGTTTGGGGCTTTTTACTTTGGTTGCTATGCTGTCAGTAACTGCAGGTAGTATGTTACTTGTCTGGTTAGGTGAGATAATCACGAAAGTTGGCGTAGGAAATGGTATTTCTTTATTAATCATGGCTGGTATCGTTGCAAGAATGCCTAATGCTGTAGGTACAATGATTACAGGTGTTCAATCTGGAGACTATAATTCAGTTCATCTTGTAATGTTGTTTATCATGGCAATTATTCTTATCGTTCTAGTTGTTTTTGAAGAAACTGGTATGAGAAAGATTCCTGTGGATTACGCAAAGAGAGTTGTAGGAAGGAAAATGTATGGTGCACAAAGTACTTATATTCCTTTCAAGATCAACCCAAGTAATGTAATTCCAGTTATTTTTGCTTCTGCTATTTTGTCCTTCCCACTGCAGATTGCCCAGATGCTCGGACCTGAAGTGAGATGGTTAAATACTTTTTCGAACTGGTTGAGGCCACAAGGTGCTCCTTATTTGATTATCTATACAACGTTCATTATCGCTTTTGCATTCTTCTATTCACAGGTTAGTTTAAACCCATCTGATATAGCAAAGAATATAAGGGAGAATGGTGGATCAATTCGTGGTGTAAGACCAGGAAGAGATTCTAGCGGAAGAGATTTTACAGAAATTTATTTAACGAAAGTTATTAATAGAATTGTTTTTCCCGGTGCTTTATTCTTAGCAATTATTGCTTTGATTCCTTCCTTGATAACAATTATGTTTGCTTACCCAATGGTAGTTTCAATGATGTTTGGTGGTACAAGCCTTATAATCGTTGTTGGTGTTGCTTTGGAGACAGTAAAACAGATTGAAGCTGAGATGAAGACTCACCATGTAGATGGGTATCTTACAGTTAGTGGAAAGAAGAGAAGGTCAAACAATTTATAAACAGGAGTTTTAAAATGAAAGTTAGAGCTAGTGTAAAACCTATGTGTGACAAGTGCAAGGTTATTAGAAGAAATGGTGTTGTTAGGATAATCTGTGAGAATCCAAAGCATAAACAAAGACAGAAATAGGTTTAGCCTGTTTCTATAATAAAATATCAGGAGGCCATTGATGGCGAGAATTGCAGGTGTAGATTTACCAAATAAATCCACAAAGATTGCTTTGACATACATCTACGGGATTGGAAGGACTTCTGCTGAAGAAATTTGCAAAAAAACAGGAGTTGATCCTGAAGTTCGCATTAACACTCTCAGCGTTGATGAAGTTGCAGAACTGAGAAAAGTAATTGAAAATGAATACAAGGTTGAAGGTCGACTTAGAACTGAGACTTCTCTTAATATTAAAAGATTAATGGATATTGGTTGTTACAGAGGTCTTAGACACAGAAAAGGATTACCAGTTCGTGGCCAGAGGACTAAAACTAATGCTCGTACACGTAAGGGTAAGAAAAAGACCGTTGCTGGTAAGAAGAAGTAAGGAGTAGAGAATGGCTAATGCAAAGCATAAAGTAAAAGCTAAAAAGACTGTATTTGAAGG
>JBAYZQ010000253.1:0-3110 GCA_041672385.1 Sphaerochaetaceae bacterium
CTCATAGATTGTGTCCAAAATGTGGATATTATAAAGGGGAACAAGTAATTAAAGTAGAGGAAAAATAATGAATAAAACTGAAATTTTTGAGAAAGTACAAGATATAATTTCTGATAAGTTAGCAATTAGTAAATCTAAAATTGATTTAGAATCATCTTTTATTAATGATTTAAGAGCTGATAGTATGGATATTTTAGACCTTGTTGATGGAATTGATGAAGAATTTGGAGTTACTATTCCAGAAGAAACCGGAAGGACTTTTGAAACTGTAAGCGAAGTTGTTGATTTTCTAGAAAAGAATTTAGACTAATATGAATAGTGTTAGAAAAGAAGCTTCTGATATCTCAAAACAGAGAGAACAGGAGCTTTTGTTGTTTCAAAAAATTGCTAAAATTGAATTTAGAAAATTTGAACTGTTAAATGAAGCTTTTACTCATTCCTCTTATGCTAACGAAAATAAGGTCAATAATGTAAAAGACAATGAAAGATTAGAATTCTTAGGAGATAGTGTTTTAAGTATTGTAGTCTCTGATTGGCTCTTTAAGAATATTGATGGAGATGAAGGTGAATATACCAGAATTCGAAGTTTTGTAGTTAGTGAAGATGCTTTATATTTAATTGCTAAAGAACTAACAGTGGATAATTATATACGAGTTGGTAAAGGTGAAGAATTTACTGGGGGTCGAGAAAAGAAAGCAATTTTAGCTGACTGTATGGAAGCTATTTTTGCAGCTTACTATCTTGATCAAGGTTTTGAAAAAGTTCGTCAATTTATTCTGCGTATGGTTGTTCCTGCGATACAAGAAGTACTTTCAAATAAACACAAGAAAGATTATAAGACAATGCTTCAAGAATATGTTCAAAAACATTATAAATTGGTTCCAGACTATAGACTTATTAAAACAGAAGGACCAGATCATAATCAAAAGTTTTATTTTTCTGTGATTTTTAAAGATAAAGAATATGGACCAGCTTCTGGACATACCAAAAAAGATGCAGAACAAAATGTTGCGAAACTAGCTTGGAAAAGCCTAGGTTCTAATAAAAATCCTGTAAATTAGTAAATTTTAACTATTGTTTAATTGATACTTGATAATTTGAATTAAATTTTCTTTAGTGTTCACAGAAGGATTATCAATAACTTTTTCTAAAAGTGATTCGAGTATTTTTTTGTAGATAGGGCCAGGTTTTATTCCAAGCAAATTCAAATCTTTTCCATTAATTTTCAAATCTTCAATTTTAATTGAAGGGAAATCCATCTTTTCAATTCTTTCAAGGAAATTAATGGAATTAAAGTCCTGATCAATTGCTTTCTTAAAAACAATAAAGAAATTAATGTTTTCAAAACCAATTATATTTATAATTCTTCTAACTTTAGGAGAATTATATTCATTTTTATAATTTAAATGCTGAATTGAAATCAAATGGCAAACTGCTTTTCTTTCTAGATTTGAAGATTTTAATCTTGTTAAGATATTATATGCTACCATTGCTGAAGTTTTTGAAGTTTCAATATCCTTAGTATCAACTGTTCTTTTTAGATTTGAAAAAAGGCAAGCATAACAAATTATTAAATTTGCCTTATTTTTTGAAGCTTCATTAAGTGATTTCAAACTCTCTAAGTAATATTTTCCACCCAATTCAGGAATAATTTTATCTAAAAGAAAAGAAGATTTCATGAGGTCTAAACCAGCTATTGGATTTTGAGATAAAAGAAGTCTATCTATTTCATCTTTGATTCTTTCTTTAGAAACATTTAAAATATTATTATTCAATAATTTTATAGCTTCGAAAGTTTTATTTTCAATTGAAAAGTTTAATTTTGCTGCAAAACGGCAAGCTCTAAGCATCCTTAAAGCATCTTCACTAAAACGAGTCTCAGCATCATTTATGCATCTAATGGTATTATTAACTAAATCTTTAAATCCATCGTGGTAATCAAAGATTTCGCCCGTCTGAAGAGAAGCAGCTAAAGCATTAATAGTAAAATCTCTTCTTTTTAAATCTTCTTCAAGATTTCTAATAAATTTTACATTTTCTGGATGTCTTGAATCTTTATAATCACCTTCAGTTCTAAAAGTAGTTACTTCAAAAAACAAGTTTGTATTTTTTTCATCTTTAAAAATTACAGTTACTGTTCCGTGTTTTATTCCTGTTGGAATTACTTTTTTAAAAAGTTTTATAACTTCTTGAGGAGTAGCATCAGTTGTAAAGTCATAATCATGATTATCAATTCCTAAAAGAAAATCTCTAACAGCCCCTCCAACAATATATATGTTGAAACCATTTTTTATAAAGACTTCTGAAAAATCTGATAAAACCTTAGTAATTGGAAATTTATTCATGATTAGAATATACCAAGAAAAAAAGATTAGATAAACTGATAGAATTATATTTTGTTAATATTTATTTTTTTCTTAAGATTGTTTTATAGACTTGTTATTTTTATTAAAATTTAAGATAATATGTTCAATTGATTTTAGGAGTTTTTATGTATAATTCGGTGAATCCAAAGGTAAGCTTCCCTCAGATGGAAGAACAGATTTTGAAATATTGGAAAGATAACAATATCTTTCAAAAATCCATTGATTCAAGACCAGAAGATAATGAATTTGTATTTTATGATGGGCCTCCATTTGCGACAGGGCTTCCTCATTATGGTCATTTAGTACCTGGTACAATAAAAGATATTTTCCCTCGTTATAAGACAATGAAGGGATTCAGAGTTAATCGAGGTTTTGGTTGGGACTGTCACGGTCTTCCAGTAGAAAATATTATAACACAAAAACTTGGAATTTCAGGGCATAAAGCTATTGAGGAATATGGAGTTGGTAAGTTTAATGATAATTGCAAATCAATTGTATTGCGTTACACTGGAGAATGGAAACATACCATTAATAGAATGGGTAGGTGGGTTGATTTTGATAAAGGCTACCGAACCATGGATGTTAATTATATGGAATCTGTTTGGTGGGTATTTAAAACTTTATACGAAAAAGGCTTAATTTATGAAGGTTATAATATTTTACCTTATTCTCCAGCTCTTGCTTGTCCTCTATCTAATTTTGAAGTTAACCAAGGTGGTTAACTTCAAAATTAGATAGAGGACA
>JBAYZQ010000254.1:0-3105 GCA_041672385.1 Sphaerochaetaceae bacterium
TTTTTTTCAAAATTAAATCCCTTCATTCTAATACCTTGTTATAAAGTCAATATCAATATTTTTCTTGTTAGAATAAGCCTTAATGTTTTCAGCAATTTCTCTTAAATTCTTGCTCTCAAACTTATAACCAAACACAATAATTGAAGTAGGGTTAAAGTTTTTATCATTATCAATCTTCTCTAACATAAACTTAAGGTTGTCAGTATTAAAACCCTCACTCATCAAATACAACTTACCATTTCCATAATATGACAAATAACCTCCCAAATCAATCTCTTCTAAATTCTTTGTTAGTGAAACACCATCATAAGTTTTCCATGTTGTTAGAAGAGCATTAATATCATCGGCTGTTAATTTCTCATCATCAAATAAATTTAACTCTTTATTTAGTTCATCGGCTTCAAAATTATAATCTTCCCAAATAGGCATTGTCTCAAATATCTTAAAGCCTAAATCCCCCTTATATCCATCCTCTTTAAGTCTTTTTGCAGCTCTAATCAGTCTTTCTTTAGTAATTTCAAATATTGTAGGAGTTTCAACCCCTAACTCATTTTTCACAAAATCATAAGCCACTTTATTTTTTACTTTATCGATTTCTTCAGGCAATTGAACCAAAATAAACTTTCTATTACCACCATCTTCCTTATTCAATTGCATAACTGCATCCCCAGTTGTCCCACTCCCTGCAAAAAAATCTAAAATTATATCTTCTTCTTCAATGGAATTTTTTAATAGTTTTATTAGATGAATTATTAAATCAATTGGTTTAGGATTGCTAAAAACATCTTTTAATGGACTAAATAATAAATTAAGATATTTTGTTCCAGATGCATTAGAGTAATTTTCAAACCATGCTTTTTCAACTTGATAAATGGTATTATCATTAATCTCATTAAAATATATTTTTCTACTTATCTTACCATTTTCATAATGAAGTAAATGTTTATCTTTTTCGAATTTTTCAGGTCTCCAAAGCCATCTACCATCCTCTCCTTTGACTTTTTCAGGTGTTATTATTTTTTTATATAATAAAGTTGGTATTGTGGACAGTTGGTCATTATCTGTTACATATATAGGATAATACATATTTGGTCTATCTGATCTTTTTGCATCTGAGCCTGAAGCTTGAAATTGTGCCAAATAATAAATCCCAATTTCATCTTTATATGGGAAACTTTTTTCTCCCATTATTTTTTGCTGGAACTCCAACTTAACCTTTTGATATATAAAAACAAAATCATTCAACTTTCTCAATTCTGAATCAGATCTGGTAGCTGCAGATCCTGCTCCAGTTTTTCTTGGAGCTAAAGCAATAAAATTCTCTTCTCCAAAGATTTCATCCATTATTAATCTTAGTTGAGCTACTTCATTATCATCTATGGAAATAAATATTACTCCATCATCTTTTAGAAGCTGTTTTGCAATATAGAGTCTTGGATACATAAAAGTAAGCCATGCAGAATGTGAATTACTATTGCTTTGGATAAATTCCAAAATTCTTTTTGCCTTATCTTCATCAATTCCTGCAAGTTCTTTTAGTTGATTAACTGTAAACTTTCTATCATCATTATAAACAAAACCATCTGTTCCTGTATTGTAAGGAGGGTCAATATATATCATCTTGATTTTTTCGTAGTATGCACCAACAAGATGTTTTAATACCTCTAAATTATCCCCCTTAATCAATAAGTTTTCCGAATTAATATTTTCGGGCTTTTGATTAAATTCTTTATCTTCTTTTAGTAGTGTGGTTGCTTCATCGCTTGCTAATAACCTTGAATAAGACTTACCCAACCAATCAATACCATAACTTTCCTTAGAAAAATTAATTTCATTATCCTTTAACTCATTTTGAAACTTCTCAATTTGAAAGTCTCCATTTTTATCAAAACATTGAGGAAAATTATTTTTTAATATTTCTATATTGGTGTTATTCAACTTTATATTAGTTGTTGTCCTTTGATTCTTATTCATATTAGTCTTTGATTTTTCTAATTTTCAATACTCAAAACTACAAATAAGGTTTTTAATTTAGGGGAAAAAAATAGTTTTTCATCCATCTGATCTTATTCGCTTGTTTTTCTGTTTTCAACCATCAAAGGTACAAATATAAAATATATTGAAGATAATTATTGGAAAAATAATTAAAAATACATTGAAGCACATAAAATTTACAAGCAAGAAATTGATTATTTTGAAATAAAGGGAATGATGAAACATTAGATAGATTTATTTTCTGGAAGTGGGGAATTTCCCTTAAAAAATGACAATTATAAAACATAAGAAATACAATGGTTTTAGTTGTTTAATAACAACTATTGTTGAAAACTTACATATAATTCCTTATTATTTTATATGTTTCAAAATAAATTAGTAAAAGCCTGACTAATATTTTCTGTAATATTTAACTCCTCAAGATAAGTTGTTAAGTCGTTAATAACTTCTTGTTGATATGATTTTAATTCCATTTCTTATTCGTTAATGCTTTTGCATTTTTACTTGTTACAACATTTTTATTAGTTGTATCTTCAAATTGCTTTCTTGCTGCCTTTGCATAGAACTTTGTAGTAATGAAATTTACAAATCCAGCTGAAGCACCTCCTTGACTAATTATAATAGTGTTTTCATTATAATTATAAATATTGGTAAAACCCGAAAATGTTATTCCACCATTATATGCAGGATAAAGTCCATCTTCGGAAAGTAATTCTTTATTAAGTTGTTTTTCTTTTTCAAGTTTAATTACCTCTCCCAAAGTCTTCCATTCCACCTCGACGCCTTCGAGTAATTTATCTAAATAGCTCATGCTTTTCCTCCTTTGTTTCGGGTTCCTTTTTTTGCTTTTTTCTCTAATTCTGCAATTATTTTTTTGTTGTGTGGTATATGTTATGCCGCACTTTTTTATTATTAGGATATGTTATCCGATAGATTATTGTTGTAAATAAAGTTACGGATTAAAAATCCTTATAATAATATAGTGCGGGAGTACAAATCCCGCACGACGGGAATTGGAAATTGATAATGAAGGTAAATGTATTGAGTCTGGTCGTTTGCCATTGTCAAGAAGAAATGATTATTTAGAAATCTCTTTTGATAGAGTGTCGT
>JBAYZQ010000255.1:0-3101 GCA_041672385.1 Sphaerochaetaceae bacterium
AGAGGCAAACCCCGTTATTGCTCCAGCGGCAGTAAATACAAGAAACTTTATAAGATTAGGACGGCTTCCAGAAAATCTTGCTGCAGTTTCTCCGGCACCAATAGCCCTTAAATCATATCCTAAACGTGTAAAATGAATAAAGAAAAACCCTATAGCAAGAACCATCAATGTCATTAGAATTTTAAACCAAGTCTGATTTAAGGACAAAACTTCAAGGCTGGCTGGAACCGGCCCATTTGTAGTTATATATTTGCAAAGTCCTCTAAAAAGATACATTGTACAAATAGTTACTATAAAAGAAGCAATTTTAAACTTTACATGGAAAATACCATTAAAAGCTCCCATCAAAGCTCCTGCAATAATTGCTGCAATAATTCCCAAAATTATATTAGTCCTTGAAACAATACAAAAAACTATTGAAGTCAAACCAAGAATTGAACCTTGTGAAAAATCCAATCCCCCAACAGTCATAATCATAAAAACACCGGTAGAAGCAATCATAAGCACATAAACTTGGCTTAACATTAGTTTCAAATTTCTTGGGTCAATAATTCTTCCTCCTGTAAGTATTGAAAATATCACAACTAGTGCAATAAAACCAAACAAAGGCATCAAAGTCCTCATTTTAGTCACCGTTTTCTGTTTTTTTATTAGAATTCCATTATCTTCTATTTCATTTTTTTCAGTCATTGTTTTCCTCTCTAAACCATTTTGGATATGAGATCTTCCTCACCAAGTTTAGGACTTCTCATGAATTCACCTGAAATTTTTCCATCCTTCATGATAAGAACCCGATCGCTCATTCCAATTAGTTCTGGAATTTCCTCTGAAATCATAATTATCGACTTTCCCTTTTTCTTAAGTCCATCCATTAAGGCATAAATATCTGCTTTTACTTTTACATCAATGCCACGGGTAGGACTATCAAGAATAAGAATGTCTGAATCTTTACCAAGCCAACGAGCAAGTACAACTTTCTGTTTATTTCCACCTGATAAATCAGCTACTTCCTGGTTTATTCCAGTCATTTTTATACTCATAACATCAGAAAATTTTTGAGCAAATCGATTAAGTTCTGTATCCTTAAGAATTCCATTTTTTGATAAATCTGCTAAAGAAGGAAGACATATATTAGCCTTAATGGTATCCGCGGTTATTACAGATTCATTATCACGATCCTTTGAAGCATAGGCAATATTATTATGAATTGCATCTGTAATTGAATTTATCTCTGTTCCATTGGCTAAAACAACTTTTCCCTTCCTTTTATAGGATGCACCAAAAACAGCCTTACCGACCTCGTGCATTCCACATTCTGAAAGTCCCCCAAAACCAAGAATTTCTCCTTTACGAAGAGTAAAACTTATATTTTTCATTTCGCCTGGTACTGATATTTTTTCAACAGTTAAAACTATCTCGTTATATACTTCTTTATTATAATCAGTTCTATAATATCTTTCTCCAAGTTCACGCCCTACCATCATTCTTTTCAAAATATCAGTATTAACTTCATCTGTCTTTACAGTCCCAACCAATTCACCATCCCGAAGAATCGAAATTCTATCTGTATGTTTTATTACTTCACTAAGGTTATGTGAAATAAAAATGACGGTGTTTCCTTTTTTCTTAATATTCTCTATTATCTTAAAAAGTTCTTTACGGCCTGATTGACTTAAAGCAGTGGTTGTTTCATCTACTACTACAACCTCAGGATTAAAATAGACTGCTTTTACTATTTCAATAAGCTTTCTATCCTCAAAACTGTAATTGTCAATCATAGAAGCGGCTTTAATTCGGCTAAAACCGAAATCATTTAGGAGCTTCTGTGCTTCAAGGTTCATTGCTTTGGTATTCTTTATTGGGCCTTTCATAAATTTATCTTCCTCTCCGAGGAAAATATTTTCCGCTACAGTAAGCCCTGGAAGAGTTCCAATTTCTTGTACAATAATGGAAATTCCTTTTCTGTTTGCTCCAACTAGATTTTTAGGCTGGATTTTAATACCATTTAGAAAAAAACTACCGCTTGAAATTGGGTAGATTCCGCATAAAATAGAACAGAAGGTCGATTTCCCTGAACCATTTTCTCCAATTAGTCCGTGAATTTCACCTTTTTCAAATTCAAGGGATACATCTTTTACGGCATGGGTTATTCCGAAATGTTTATTAACTTTTTCCGATCTTAAAACTACTTCACTCATGTTTCTAATCCCCTATTTTACAACACTATTTACACGTCCCCTGTTTGTCAGGGTTACAATTATTAGAAGCACTGCACCAGTCACAAAATCATTAATCGTAGTTGGAACATTCATAGCAACGAGTCCATTAAAAATCAACGTTATTATAAATTCTCCCACAACAATAGCTGTTACAGGGCAACCATATTTTTTAAAGGCAACACCAAAAAATGTTCCCATTAAAGGAGGAAAGTTTCTGTCCATTGAAGACATACCAGTTACCGCTAGCATTCCCCTTCCATAACTAACAGTCAATAAAGCCATGATTCCAACAAAGAAATGTAATAAAACAAATGCTAAAAATTTATAACGAGTTACGTTGATTCCCATATTTTTGGCAACATATTCATTACTTCCAATTGCATTGCAATAAGTTCCCATTCGTGTAAATCTTAAAAAGAAAGCCATAAGAAAAAAAGCTGATATAGCTATGATAAAATTCCAAGGTGCCTGTCCAATGGCAAGAATATTGCTATCAGTTAGTTTCCCTGGAAATCCTAACTTATCAAGAGTAACTACGTAATTAGCAACACTTTCAAGAACAAGCATAAGACCTACGGTAACAATCATTGAAGGAATCCTAAGTTTGGAATATAGAAGACCATTAAACATTCCAATTAGTGTACCGCAAAGCAAACATCCAAGCACTAATCCCCAATAACCAAACTGCCTTGAAAGAATAACTCCTACCAAGGAAGAAAGTACAACATTTGCACCAATACTAAAATCGAAAAGACCCATTACTACTATAAAATAAAAACCACATCCACCAACAGCATACTGAATACTAGTCTGTAGATAACCGAAAAGCAGTTTATTAGACCCAAAATTCTTAGGTGATATCGTTCTAAAGACAGCCCAAAA
>JBAYZQ010000256.1:0-3084 GCA_041672385.1 Sphaerochaetaceae bacterium
TTCCTTTAATATTTTTAGTTGTGCCATCCACATACTTTAAAGTACACACCCATTCATAACCATCACACACATTAACAGAATAATCTTCTTCCCACTCTGTTGTTATAAGTTCAAGAAAATTAAGGAAGTCTCTTGTCCAATATTTATCTGCAGAATAATTGTATATGTTTACTGCTTTTTTGCTTTCTCTATTATAAAGTGAATGTTTTACCTTACCAGTTTCATTGATTTCAATCCTATGCTCTGCTATTTCCGTGGAGCATAATAACCCACAAGAACTATTTATAATTTTCAAAGACTTTAGCCTTTTAACATCAACACCTGCCTTTTTTCTACAATAATCAAATAAATATCTTTTAAAAGCGAAGGCTGTAATCAATTTTTCAGTACAATCCTTATCTTCAAGTTCATCTCCTGATGAAATATTATAATTATCCAATTTAGCATCATCTATATACTGCTCCACAACTGCAATACAAGACTCAATTGATTGATGAAACTCTTCTTGTTCTTGCTTATTTTCAAAATATAAAACAACTTCATCAAATCTTTGTTTTGCAATTTTTGCTTCTTCACTGTCCTCATCATAAATAAACTGCTGAACAGCATAAGCAATACTATCTTTTAAAATATATTTATAACTATACAATATTTCAATGTGATTATTGGAATCATGAATAAATCCCCAAGTAGGTACAGGAGTTCTATATCTACCACTATCTAAAATCACTACTTGAAACCCTTTAATAACAGTTTCCTTGCATAGTATATTCAACTTAATATATTGAAAACTTTCATTGCATTCATTGTATGAATAAAACTCTCTTTTATAATCTCTATACTTTTCTTCATCCCAATTTTCTACTATTTTAAAATCAGGATTAAATCTATTGTAACAACCATTGTCAAATTGTTCCCATTCAGATTTATTTCTCATTCTCGAAACTATCTGTTCTAACGGAGGACTTAACAAACCAAGTCTTTTCTTCCAAAGCATTTCTATTTGTGGCATGGAACTGTTTTTAGAAATAGATGTATTCCTATCACCTTTTCTTGAGTAAATATATCCATTAACAATTTTATCATAGTTTGTAGGTTTAGATTTCAGGTAAAAAGGCACATTATAGGAATTAAAAATAGTTAGAATATCAACCTTTTTATCTTCTATCAATATAGTTTCAACTGATATATTAGGTACATAATCTCCTGCAAACGTCAAATTTGATAATAAATCTAATACTGCTGCTTGCTTTTTCCTATTTGGACTTTCATCGGTCAATCCTATAATATCACCATCGTCTGCAACTCCTATTATTAAATAACAGTCTTTATTATGAACAGTGTTGGCAAAACACAATATATCTATTAGGAGTTGTTCATTGTCTTTATGCCATTCCTGTTTGTAATCCCAATATTCTCCCTCTGATTTTTTGTGAATCAGCATAGATATTTCACAAGATATTTCTTTTTTCATTGAACCACCCATCAAAGAACAACGCACTTAATATGCTTAGATTCCTGAATTTTCAAGAAATAACATTTATTTTCAGTCATATTCAGTTCTGAAAAAGTGACCGGTTCAATCCTGTTAGCATGTTTCCCCTTAATGTTGTACATATCTACACCTCCAACATATCCTAATCCATCACTTTCACTTTGCTCTCAATAAAGTTAATTTCATTTTGGTCCAGATCATATTTTTTGTATAGCTGTTGGTCAATTTCTAGAATTGATTTTGTCCAATCAATATCAGAGTTTAAAGTGAAGTCTTGCAATGGAACTTTTGACCACACTTCTTTTGTTTTATTGCCTTGCGTTATTTTGACAACACCAAGCATTGTACGTAGAAATTTTGTTTTTACATACTTCAGTAAATTTTCAGCTTCCTGTTTATTATCAAAACTCCCAAATGAAATAAACGTTTCAGTGTGTCCCTGATTTGGCTCTTCAATCATTGGCGTTGATAATACTTCACCTAGAAGTCCAGTTCCATTTGAACTTGGAATAAGCACTTTGTATTTGTCTATATTTGGATGATTAACTAAATAGTCACGACGAATCCATTTGAAAATACGTTGACTATTTTGTCTTCCTAAAATTTGAACATATTTTCTCTCGTCATTAGGGTTTTCATCATAGAAAATTTCATGTAATTTGTCAAACACAGACGATGATAAGTAGCGCTTTGAACCACCTGATACCCGTTCTCTAAGTTGCTGATTCTCAGACCATAATGCCGGTGCGTATTTATAACTTGTATTACTATGAAGCAATTCACCAATTGACTCAAATTTACCTTTAACAACTTTTTCAACAATTCCATTCAATTCATTATAACTTGTGAAAGTTCCAATTGGTCCAATAGTTTTTTCAGAATTACGATATAAAATTGCTACTCCACCTTTAATAATTGTATTAAAAAATAAATCAGAATCCTTTTGATTAAAGTATACAACTTCATTATGCTTATCCTTAAGCATTTTTTCATTCCATGGTTTTGGTGTTGATCCAACATTAAACAAGAAACGGGCTGGGGAAATCAAACAATATTTATCGCCAATTTTCTCAGCTAAATCATAAAAAAAGTTATAAATAGCTGGTTGCTCACCACGATTTTCAATATTATCTTGATATGGTGGATTTCCTACAACATAGTCAAATTTCATTATTTATTACCTCCAAATAATTCATCACATTTAGCTTCAAAATCACCTTCACCACGAGCAAAAGGCGTTGTATCTAGATATACTACGTGAGAATCATCAATATTTTTCGCATTTTCATCGAATCCAAAGATGAAATTTCGTGCGATATTATAGATGATTTCACTTGGCGCAAATCCATAGACTTGTTTTTCAAGAATGTGCCTCAAGCGAGATTCTTTATCAGTAATTTTATCTTCTAATCCGACATATAAACGTTTTACAATTTCTGTTAAATACAAACCCGATTTGATGTATAAATCAACAAATGTCTTATCTGGGTTCCTGAAATCTTCTGGGCTTTCTTCCTGCAACTTATCCACCATCATCTTTACTACTTTTTTCGGTGTAAAGATTTGGTTGGTTTGTTGCGGTGGGATGT
>JBAYZQ010000257.1:0-3079 GCA_041672385.1 Sphaerochaetaceae bacterium
AAGACACTGAGAAGGAAATCCTATGGATTCAGGGACACTGAATACTTCTTCCTGAAGGTCATGTTCGAGAGCCACAAGCCCAGGTCTGGCTATGTATCCCACAAGATTCTGTCTTGAACCAAATTTAATACGTCTTGGTAACCTGCACCAGTTTCTGCCAATGTGGATTTATATTGCAAAATCAAAGTACAAGAAGAAATCCGAGGAATGTCCAGAGAGTAAACAATAATCCCATCCTCTTTGCTTCCCTCACTTAACTTCTTCGGAAATAAATCTTCGAATAATTTCTCTATTTTACATTTAGCTATAGAAACGTTCGTAATAATAGGTCGGGAGATATCTGTTTCCTTTGCTTGGTTCAAATATAATTTGTTCTCAAGCAACTTCTCTTGAAGTACCCTTATTACTTCCTGGATTGTAGATTCATCATTATAAAAGACAAAATAATCATCAACATATCTGCATATTTGATATTGGTTTTTGTTAAACAGTTTTTGTTCCCGTAACTCAGATTCCACATCAGAATCAATTGCTTGTAGGATAATCTCTGCAAAAATTCTAGAGAATTCTGGACCAATAACAATACCATGAGTTTCTGCATAATTCATATTCTGCATTAGTTTGTCCAATATACCTACAAAACTTTCCTTTTCAACACACAGATTATCTTTAATATAACTCTTTCCATATACGAACCATGCAACTGAATGCGTATAAAGACTATCAAAGCATTTACTTATATCTACCTTCTTCAAATATCTAAATTTTTGTTCTATCCTGTGATATAAGTTCGACTCATAGAACTTATATATATTAGAAAACTCACGATAAGAAAAAAAAGATTTCAAGGATTCATATTCGTTGTCAAATTCCTCAATGGTTGCTTTTTGGTCACAAGCCAAAACAGACAAATAATGTGAGTAATCTTTATAATATTTCCACTCAGCTATTTTTTGAGGATATCTTATTGAAAAATCACTCCGATGACAGAAATACAGAATTACATCAGAATACTGCTGATAATACCACATCATAAAAAGTTGAGATTGAGGACTTATGACCGATAGTTTTCGAAGTTGCCCATTGTTTCTAGTGGTATAAAAATCGAAAGGGATACTATTCTTGTTAGTTATTCTAAGTGAATTCGCCGTCATAGTTGCCTGTTGCATTGATTTCTCATCACCACCATCAAATAAATAAAAAAGGAGTGTATTTTCGTTGTCGTGTACGAATTTATCATCCCAACTAAGTCTTAGTGCTAAAGCATTTTTTCTATCTCCTCGTTGCACTACAAGACCAATTCGATTAAAGAAATCAACCATAGAGTAATTAGAAAAAGTTATTGGAACTTCATAAGGAAGCACGTCTGACAACAAGTATCTTGTAATATTCTTTGAGATGTTCTTTCTTTTCATGTTTTTTTCCAGATTCTTGTGATTTCGGTAAGCTGAGCCATCGTAAAATGTTTTATGGTTTTTCGTTCAAAGCCATTTGTAAAAGAACATCCCTGTAATTCTTTTCTCACATAATCAGGTATCTTTACTGAATTCGTTTGTTTATGTAGCCTATCATCCAGTTCAGCAAGACATGAGGACGACGTGATCTCCGAGTAATTTACGGGCAACCCTGCAGAAACACTTTTTTTGATTTTTCCCAAAGGCACAGTAGAACACAGGAAATAAATCCTATTGACAAGTAGTTTTTTCCGTTTTGACATCGAAAGTAATTTCCCTTCCTTGTGATAAGACCAAAAAGCAAGATCAATTTTTTTTAAATATTTATCAATTTTTTCTTTTGAAATACTTACCTCCAAAGGTTTTTTACTCCCGCCATTGGCAAATTTGTATCCTAAATATGAGAAATCACATCCAGTACACGAACCCAGTTTGAATTTCTTGGTGTCATTATGCAGTTCAAGTTTATAATCTTTGATTTTTTCATTCATTAACGTAAAGATTCTTTCTGCTTCATCATCAATAGCACCGCTTTTCTCTTTAACTAAAAGAAAGATGTCGTCCACATATCTTGCATAATAGATGACATTCGGCATCTCCTTCACTCTCCTATCAAACTCTCGCAGGTATAAGTCAGCAAGATACGCACTGAAACACAATCCCCTAGGAACCCCAATGCCATCTTTCGTCGTTAAATACAAGGCGTTCTTTATCGCTTTTACCTGGGAAATTGGTAGTAACCCGTCATCATCAATTTTTTTTATCAATTCACTAGTCGGAATCGATTCATAAAAATGTACTATATCCGTCCTGATGAAACTCTTTGGTAATGAATCATCAAGTAAAGAAATTATTTGAGAAACAATCTGTTTTCGGCTAGGTTGGTTAAGACCATAGGCATGTTTCAAGTTCTGCAAAATAAGTTGAGAAGCGAAAAACTGCAAAGACCCTTTCTTAAGATTAAGATAGTATATTGTTTTTTCCCCTCTATCCTTTGACTGTATTTCCCATTGGATACCAGTATTAACTAGATGCTCACAATAATCCGCTAATTTTTTATGAACTACAGATTCTTTAGCTTTTACAATTAATCGTTTTATTTTCCTGATCCTCTTGTTTCGTTCTTCTCCTAAGGCATCATTATCATCTAAGGCCTTTTTCATTTCCACAAGAATTTCTGACTCTTTATTTACTGTCATTAAACATTTTGCTTTCAATTTCTGATTAATGATAGAACTTAATTCCTTATTACTTTTCCTGAATGTCTTATAAATGGTTATTCGCTGTTTATGGTGGGTAAGATTCAATTGGGTATTCATGAATAGAGGGTAATTTGCTATGTTTAAAGCAAGGAGCAAAGCAGATGATCGACCCGCATATTCAGAAACTTTTCAGCTTGGGATTGGGCCTTGAGGAACCTTGGCGCATCACATCACTGGAGATGGTTCCGTCCGAGAAGCAGCCAACGCTGTTGGAACTCCACATACGGATCGATTTCAAGGAAGGGTCGAGTTTCCAGTATCCAGGATTCGACCAGAGCTGCAAGGTCCACGATACCCGAGAAAGAACCTGGAGGCATCTCAATTTCTTCCAGTACCGTTGCTACATCACCGCAAAAGTCCCCA
>JBAYZQ010000258.1:0-3067 GCA_041672385.1 Sphaerochaetaceae bacterium
TGTAAAAAAAATCATTGAAAGCTTTTCATATTGCTTTAATCTAAGAATTACTTTCTTTTCTTTACAAATGAAAGAATGGTTGGTTGGTTATCATCAAGAATCCAGTGACTATTGTAATCTTATACAAAAGAAACTAAAGATACGTTATAAATGCTTAAGAGAAGATTCAATGATGTGCCACAAATGTAAAATCTTAAACCAATCCTTACATTATCAATGCCACGGAGGACTAACTGAAGTAGTCATCCCAATCGAAATTGACAATACACTTGTTGCTTTTGCTATGATAGGCCAATTCAGACTTAAAGAAAATCCTCCTGAAAACATAGTGAAAAGCTACATAGAGCAAGGTTTTTCAGCTGAAGAACTTGAAAATGCCTACAAGGATAGACCTTTATTCACACAAGAAAAATTAAATAAAATGATAAATATATTTTCAACCACCATCTCCTTAATGGTCAACAGTGGCGAAATGAAAATTAAGAAAGCCACCTTGGTTGAACAAGTATTAAACTATGTTGATAAACATATTCAAGATGTTATTACAATAAATGAAGTTTCCGAAAGTCTTAAAAAAAGTCCATCATCAATTACTCATACCCTAACAAAAGAACTAGGAATGCCTTTTAAGCAATTAATAATAACAAGAAAAATAATGACTTTTGAAAATATTGTAAATAATACTCCAAATATTACAATAAAAAAGGCCTCTTCATTAATTGGATTTGATGATCCCTTATATTTTTCTCGTCTTTACAAAAAGAAAATTGGCATTACTCCTAGAGAATTTGTAAACACTGCACGACAAACCAAACTTTCTCAAAATGAAACAATACCAAAACTTCATACCTTTACGGAGAAAAATAAATCAAATAAATTTTAAACTGTAGCTATTGGTAGTGCTACAAAAGGGTAAACTAAATAAAGCAATTCTAAATTTAATTCATAATTTTATAAATAAATAGAGTTTTATAGCTTAATAGATACAGGTATATAACCACCCATAGTTCTAAACACTCCGCCATTTTTAATATGTTGTTGCACTTTTTTTTGTAAATTATTTGTGCACTTCCAAGCAAGTACATCTGATTCTGTTGTACCAAAACCAAAAACTCTTTCATAAATTTGAGGTATATCCAAAGGAATTGGAAACTTAAAAAAACGTTGCATAAAATTACAGATATTACTATCGGAAGGTAAAACCTTCATTAGTTCAGGGTCCAGCAACCATGTTTCACTGACAAATAAACTGGGATTGTATATTTTTAAAGCTAAAGAAAAAGATTTATCTACTAATGAAGGAGTTAAAGGCTCTCCCGAGGGGATGTGTACAGAAAGAAAGGGACTCCCCTTTGTACAAATAAGCTTTAGATCAGATATAGGTACTGAATTAACCTCTTGAGATATACATCCTAATTCCTGATTAATCTCATGAGCCAATAAATAATCATCTTTAACTGAATTAGTAGTAGTCCAAGAACCTAATGAAGGGTTTGAGCCATTACTAATATAACCATCATCAGTACAAAGGAGACCTTCCTGTGCAAATGTTCTGTATCGCAATAATTTCGTGTCATAGTAAATTGAATAAGGAAATTTGAAGAAATTTTGTTCAAATTGTAATCTTTCCAATCTTAACACTTTTGCACAAAGATCATGGGCTATCCAAATATATTGTTTAAGGCCCGTATTTCCTTCGTGTTCATCTTCATAGAAGTTCACCCAGATAGCAATATCGGAAAGTGTTGACTTTCTTATAGAATCAGCAATAGTTAACCTATTATATAGCTTAACTATGTAGGGATAAAGACAATATATTAGAACTAAAGGATATATAGGACCAAACTCTTTAAAACCAAGATCAAATAAAATAAAAAGAGCTTTATAATCCTGTTTTTCAATTAAAGGAATTCCCTGCTCAACTAGGTTTAAATGCAAAGAATTAGTTTTAATTTTGTCGTATAACTCGCATATCAAATCAAATTGTTTCTGATTAAGGCCTGTATCATCTAAAAAAGCTTTTAACATGAGTGAATAATAAAATACCAATGGGGATGAGTCAATAGAAAATAAGAGGAAGCAATGCGCTTGAAAATCGTAAGGGCCTTTGATTGAAAAATAGTATTATCAAATAGCTTTTATAAAGAAAACTACTGCAAGATAAAAAAACAACCTAACTTATCAAAATAAGTTAAATTTTAAGGCAATCTAATAATTTATAGCATCCAAAAGAAATACTAACTCATTACATTAAAATTAAGCGTAACTAGTCATTTTCCACCAAGCACCTTTCTTTTGAGAGTTAATTGGAGGAAATTTTTCTTCTGTTTCCAATGTGATATATTTCTCCTCATCAGTTGGAATTGGTGTTCTTGTTCCATCTGTGTACTTAAACCAAGCATAATGAGCATGAGCGGGAGAATTCTGACCAGTTTTATATAATTCACCTATAGCCATTTTAGGCCTCCTACTAATACCCTAAATCAATTTTTATTTTTATCAAGGGAAATAAAGATGATTTGACTTAGTTTTACAGATTTCACATAAAAAAATGGTACTACCAAACTTTTTCCAATTTGATAATACCAATTTTATAATAATAAATTTTATTTATTTCTTCTTTGCTCTAAAAAAATCAAGAAGGATTGCAAGAATAACAACTAAACCAGTAATTACTCTTTCCCAATAAGAAGAAATTCCCAACAGAACAATTCCATTTGAAATAATTCCCATAAACACAGCACCAATAAGAGTTCCAATTAAAGTACCCTCACCACCAGCCATGGAAGTTCCACCAATAATAGCAGCAGTAACACTAGGCATAACCCATGAAGAACCAATAGTAGGCTGACCAGCACCCATTCTACTTGTCATTAATATTCCTGCAATTGAAGAGAATAAACCAGAAAGCATATAGACACTACAAATTTCTTTGTCAACTTTTATACCAGCAAGAGTAGAAGCTGTTAAGTTTCCACCAGTAGCGTATATATTTCTACCAAAAGGTGTTTTAGTAAGCACATAATGCATGAAAGCAAAAATTATCAACATTATTATTACAGGCATT
>JBAYZQ010000259.1:0-3027 GCA_041672385.1 Sphaerochaetaceae bacterium
AATTTCCTAATTTAAGAATTTTAATAAGATATTTCTGCCAAGCATCAAAAAATACGGGATCAGATAGCAACCATTCCATATTCTCATTACTGTAAAGCAAAAGTGTCTGTTTTTTATCAATTTTCATGACATCTTCAAAAAAACGAATAACAAGAAGTCTTTTCCCCTCATTTCCAAAATAACAATCAAAAGTTTTTTTTGATTCTTTAGGATAATCAGAAGGAAAAACATGTGCTTTTTCTAGAAACCATTTTTCAAGAGTTTTTTGCTTATTTTCAGGAATTTCATCAAATCCAATATCTTTCCAATTCTCTTGGGTTAATTTATCAACAAAGTAATTAACGAGATTCGGTAAAAAAGCCGGTATTTTTGGAAGACTTCTTTTACCATTTCTCAATCTACTGATATAAGAAGAAGAAAGAGGCAGTCTTCTGGAAAGATCAGAATTTGTTGTTCTTGTGACTTTCATAATCCTGTCAAATTTTCTATTGAACATAGTTAATATTATCATAGAAAATCATTATTTCCAAATAAAATATAAATTTATAACTACTTCCGTTTATTATAATTAAAACCTGCTCCAACATAGGGTGTTATACTCCCTGTATCTTCGCCAAAAGCAACTAAGGGATCTTCCCCTCCAATTCCCATTTTCATATAATTAACTACATTAGCTTTACATCCCATAACAATGGAATTCGAACCAAAGGATAAAATTTCTAGGCCTAAATCAAAATAAAAGTCTTGTTGAAACAAACCAGCTTGACTATTTGTCACAGGCTGAAAGCCTGTTCCATAACGAACTTCCACTCCAAAACCCAAATACAATCCAATTAAATCAAAAAAAGCAAGTTCACAGCTGATTCCTGTATTAATACAAGCATATTTTTCTGGATAAAAAACAAAATTATAAGGTTCCCCTAAAGGATATTGCGGAATATCAATATACATATTTTCTGGAAGCTTCGTAGCTAAGCGAACACCATAATCAAAGGAAAAACCACCTAATTTTTCTTTTGAAGAAAACTGTATGCCAGCAGTGACATTTTGGTTTTGAATGAAAGTTTCTCCCCCATAACAGTAATACTCACAACCAAGAGGATACTGAAGACATTCATTTCCCACATAAACTCTATAAGAATTTGCAAACAAAAATGAAGCAACCAATAACACACTAAAAACAGCAATTAATTTTTTCACAAAAAAACCCCCGCCCCAAATTAATTAATTTCAATCAAAAGCTAAACAATAATTGAAGAAAAAAGTGACAAATAATGCAAAGAAATCTGTTTTTTTCTTGTTTTTACTTCAACTTTTAAAAATAAAAGTGTAGTATTCGAGTTGAGGGTATTATTATGATTTATGATAAGATTGAGAATATTGGTAATTATTCACTTCTAATTCCAAATTTTAAGGAAATTGAAAAAACCTTAAAATTCTTCCAATTAAAGAACTTTAAAGAAGGTCGTCAAGAAACTTCAGATCCTAGTATTTATTATAACGAAGCAGAATACATAACTTCTACAAACAAGCTTTATGAAGCTCATAAAGATGTTATTGACCTTCAAATAGTTGTTGAAGGAAAAGAAAAAGCTAAAGTTGGGAATTATGATCAAGATATTAGGTTTGATGAAAATGGAAATGCAATAAATCTTGTCTGTAATGAAAAAGCCAGTTTTGAACTTGATAGCACCAATTTTATATTATTCTTTCCTAGAGAAATGCATTGTCCTGGATTAGCAAATCCTGAACCTTCAAATGTAAAAAAAATAATCTTCAAAATTAAAGCAAACCAATAGGAGCTTAAATGACTTTTATCTGTTATGAAAAATGTAGCACCTGTAAAAAAGCTGAAAACTGGTTAGTTGAGCATAACCTTAGCTTTGAAAAAAGAGCAATTAAAGAAAATACTCCTTCTGCAAGCGAAATTAAGATTTACTGGGAAAGAAGCCATTTACCATTAAAGAAATTCTTCAACACAAGTGGTTTAATTTATAGAGAATTAAATTTAAAAGAAAAGTTAAAAGATATGAGCGAAAAAGAACAACTTGAACTACTTTCAAGTAATGGTATGCTTATAAAACGTCCCCTTCTTATTACAGAAAAGAACGTTTTAGTGGGTTTTAATTCCAAGAAATGGGAAACTGAATTAATTTAGTATTCATAAACCTTGAGATTAAGAAGTTCTTCAAAAATTTTTATCATATTATATTAAAGAAGAAAAAAACTGTTGCTGTTTTTTTCCGATTTTTACCAAATAATAGTCCAGAATTCTGCTTATTATTCTTTCGGTTTGTTTAGAGGTTGGCTTCTTTCCAGTTATTGCCACACCTTAGCCCATAAATTCTTCATGGAGATCAACGTACAGGAGCTGTGAGCGAAACTTTCACCCTTACAATAAAATGATACAAGCAATTATCCTATGGCTTTTTGGCCTTATTTTAGATACAATTGATTCTGTTGAGAATGCTCCAATTTAATTAGCAGGAACTGTTAAAGGATTAAAAATTATCTTCATTATTATTCCTTTGAATTTCATTGCAATTGGATTGATTATTTCTTAAAATATCTAGTCCCTCCACGAACCTTTAAAGTTTGTAGTAAGTTAATGGGTCATGAATATCCTAAAGGAACTCAAAGAAAATAGAATTATTTATAAAGAGGTGTTTTTTCAGCAACTTTAACATTATCATCTAAGTTTTCTTTCACTAAACCTCCAAGATTTTCATAATATTCCTTAAGTTGGTTTTTCAAGACAGAAATTGTATTTTTTATTTCCTTGTTCGTAAGCTCGTCTGTAATTTTTGAGTTCAAGGAAATTTTACCAAGTTCCTTTGAATAACATACAAACCTTTTCCTTTCAAATTTCTCAAAAGGATTTTGTAAAAGATTTTCTTTAATCTTATCTTTATCTTGCAAATAAGCATAGGTATAAATACAGCCTTTTCTATCTACTGGAAGACCAGCTTCTATTCGTTTTAAATAAAAGTCTCTGTAGAAATCAAGTAATCTCTCAATCTCTACTTC
>JBAYZQ010000260.1:0-3021 GCA_041672385.1 Sphaerochaetaceae bacterium
AATATAGACAGCTAATGTGGTGATTGTATGGTGAAATAAAAATAAATTTTTAATTTTTAGATTGTTTTTTTCTTCTTGCCTCATAATTTATTCTCAAGTATTATATGTCTATTAAGAAAGAATTTAGTTAAAGGTTGAAAAATGCTTAAAAATAAAAGAATAATGGTAGTTGATGACGAACAGAAAATTGTTAGAGTTCTTGAAGCTTATCTTCAAAAGGAAGGTTTCGAAGTTTTAAAAGCATATTCAGGTAAAGACGCCATTGAAATTTTTTCTAATACTCATGTTGACCTTATAATATTAGATTTAATGTTATTAGACATTTCTGGAGAACAGGTATGCAAACAAATAAGAAAAACTTCCAGAGTTCCTATTATTATGCTTACCGCTAAAACAACAGAAGAAGATTTACTAAAAGGTTTGGATTTAGGAGCTGATGATTATATTTTTAAGCCATTTAGTCCAAGAACAGTAATAGCTAAAACTAAGGCCGTTTTAAGAAGGGTTTCTAATGATGCTCTTATGGAAGAAACAGTTCAACAGGGAAACTTGATAATTGATTTTAGTTCTACTGAAGTAAAAAAGGATGGAAAGAAAGTTTTACTTACTCCAACGGAGTTTAAAATACTTTTAACCCTTGCCAAAGCTCCCGGAAGAACTTTTACAAGGGAGCAATTAATTGAATTTGCCCTAGAAGGTAATTTTGATGGATTTGATCGATCAATTGATACTTATATAAAGTCTCTAAGGAAAAAGCTTGAAGAAGACCGCAAAAACCCTAAATTTATCATAACTGTAAGAGGGATGGGTTATAGATTTGGAGGTGTTCAATGAAACTTAGATTACGCTTGCAATTGACTTTTGCTTTATACTCTATTTTAATACTTTCTTTGCTTTTTTTGGTTTTACATTTAAACATTAACAATAGCTTTCAAGTTTATGGAAAGAGGTTGAGACAACAGGGAATAGTAGAAACTCTTAATAATAATCTTTCCTTTGAACAACTAGAAGCACAGGTTGAGAAATATGGGTATAATCTTCAAAAGACAAATAACAACAGCAATAAAGGGAATGCAACCATTGTAAAAGACAATCAGGGAATTTCTTATATGCTAACTCAAACTGGGAGTCAAAGTTTGAACACTTCAGAACAGCAATTACTTGATACTATTGATAGTTTGTTATTAATTTTAGGTGTTGTATTTTTGCTAATCTCTCAAATTCTTGCATATTTTATTTCAAAGAAATTTTCTTCTCCGGTAGAAGGAATTTCAAAAAGCATTCAAGATATAAAAGAAGGAAATCTTGGTAAGGTAGTTTCTTGTAAATCCAATATAACAGAATATAAGCAATTGTGTGATACCCTTTCAAAAATGTCAAAACAATTGGAAAAAAATAGGGATCAAAGTCGAAGATACAATCAAGATGTCCAACATGAATTAAGAACTCCTGTTACCAATCTTTTATCACATCTTGAAGCTGTTCAGGATGGGGTTTTTGAAATGGATGAGAATATGATAAAGGATTTGCATAGCGAAGTTATACGTTTGTCAAAAATAATTGATCAAATTCAGAATCTTGAAAAAATGGATGATGGAAGAAAGTTTGTCAAAATGGAAATAATTGATGTAAATGAAATAGTAGGCGAAAGGATAAAATCCTTTGTTTCTTCAGCAAAAATGAATGAAATTTCTATTGAAACTGATATAAGGGTAAAACAAATAGTAACTGACTCTAGTTTATTTTCAACCATTATTACAAATCTTCTTTCTAATTCAATAAAATATGCAGGAAGAGGAAGTAAAATAATAATATCAATAAGAAAAGAAAATTCAAACATTCTGATCTCCGTAAAAGATAATGGAATAGGGATTGAAAATGATAAGCTTGATAAATTGTTTGATCGTTTTTATAGGGTGGATAATTCTAGAAGTAGGGAAACTGGGGGAAGCGGTCTTGGCCTTTCTATTACAAAAGCCAGTGTGGAAATTTTAAATGGTACCATTGAAGTACTTAGCACTCCAAAAAAAGAAACGATTTTTAATATTTTATTACCTCAAGATAAATAGGTATTTTAAAAAAAACATCAAATTAAATTAGAGTTTACAAAAAAGCTTTTGTGTGTCATAGGTACAATAAAACGGCAAAATAGCTAGGTTAATTGGGTAAAAATACAATTAATCCAAAATTATTGTTGTGTCATATGGATATAATATGTCATAAGATTTTATTATTTTTTTATCGTACAAACATAGCCCACGAATGAATTTAATCCATGTTATAAGAATATTTGCTAAATAGCAAGGAATATTAATAAAAACATTTGACATAGGAAACAACCTGATGTACACTAATCAATGTAAGGGGTTTTTGGGACTTACAAGTTAAATTTAAGAAGGGGATGTATTATGAAAAAAACATTAGTGATTTTAGTTATATTAGCTCTAACCGTATTTGCCGTTATGGCAGAAGAAAGTTCTGTTACTTTAAATTCAACAGTAGCTGAAGAAGTTGATTTTGTATTTCTTTTAGCTGAAGCTGAAACAAACCCTAGCACTTATAATGCAGCAGCAGCGGGAACTGCCGATTTTAAAATAACTTCCACTAAAGTGGTGAACTTTAGAGGTGAAGATGTTTCAGTAATTATTGATGTCTCAGTAACGCCTTGGACCGGTACAAATAATCATGGAACAAATGCTCTTATTCTTGGTACGCTAAATGCAGCAGCAACAAGTGGAAATTTAAAAATACTAGTAGACAATTCTATTGATCGTTACACAGTAAATTTTGGACATGGTCATAAAAAGGCTTTTGATGTAGGAACATTTTCAGTAAGTTGGTTAGCAGCATCAGAATTAGCAGCTGATAATTATACCGCAACAGTAATCATTGCCTACTCTCAAGTATAAAAAACTAAAATAATAACTTAGGTATAATCCCAATCTGAAAATGATTGGGATTTTTTTAATTCTTAAAATAAATAAATAAATAAATAAATGCTTTTTTTGTCATGAGTTATAG
>JBAYZQ010000261.1:0-2942 GCA_041672385.1 Sphaerochaetaceae bacterium
GAGAAGCAGATATTTACTCCTTCTGTGTAAATCAACTTGAAGTTCTAGACAGAGCTATGAAAGAAGCTGGTTATGACAGCTTTGATAACCTTTATGCCCTTTACTATGGAATGCTTGAAACTACTGGCTATGTAGAACAAGTTAAACAAAAAGGAATAAAAGTCTTTAATTACCCTGTAACTTTAGGAATTAGACCTAAGTATCATTTCATACTTGGGGTTAATCAAGATGCAATAAAACAACATAATCAATACATCAGTTTTCTTTCCCAAGAAATGTTAAGCAGTCTTGAGCAATTAGAAGAAGCACCTTTACTCTTTAAAAAGAAAGATTTTACTGATCGAGTTTTAAGCTATTACTCCTTTTCTGGTGAGCAGGTATTTTTAAGCTATGCAAAGAAAACTTTTTCTTCCTCTGTTATTTGTCCTTCTTTATTTCAAGAGGAAGGATTGAAAATAGATTTTAATGAAAAAGGAGAATTTGGATTTGAAAATGATAAAGACCAAAAAGAGAAAGCCTTCTGGGCTGAAGGAAAACCCTTTGTTCCAAATGTAAGACAAAGTGAAGGGTTTCAAAGTTTTAGCCTCTTAAATTTTGGAGAAAAGAAAAAAAATAATTTTTCTTGGCTTGACGAAGTTAAAGGTCTAAAAACTGAAGAAGGAAAATGGAAACTATCATCTACTGAAATCAACGCCTTTAGAGATTGTCCTTTTAAATGGGTCTGTAAGTATTCTTATAGAACCTCTGACGATGACTTTAACATTTTAGATGAAGACTATGCCGAAATGGGGAATTTCTATCATAGAGTCTTTGAGAGCTTCTTTGAAGAAATTAAAGTTTTTCAAATTGATAAAATAGAAAGCTATCGACAAATATTAAATGACATCTATTTAAAAGAGTTAAAATACTATGAAGATCGAGTAAAAATACCAGAATCAACTCTAACTTATGAAAAAGGAAATTTTAACTCAATAATGGAAAATTTCTTAGAATCTAAAGATGTTTCTACCTGGGAGGACAAAGAATTTAAGGGAAAAGAAGTGGGAAAAACCATTATTAATGATAATTGGACCTTGAATGGAAAAATTGATTTAATATTAAGTAATGAAAATGGTGATCTTGGTGTAATTGATTTTAAAAGTTCCGATTCTTCAATAAAAAAAACCAAACTTGAAGATATTAAAGAAAGTTCAGTTCAACTTTTGGTTTATAACCGTTTAATGGAAAAGGATTTGGAATTTGCAGCTTTCTATGTTGTAAAGGATCATAAATTTAAATATTGCTTTAGCAACCCAAATGAAGCAAAAATTTCTAGACAAATACTGGAAAATATTATCAAAGCGATGATTGATAATATTGAAAAAGGCGAACTTGAACCAGTAATTAGTGAAAAAGGTTGTAAAGACTGTATCTATAAAAAAGTTTGTCGTAAGAAATTTGTAATAAGATAGGAAGGAAAATAAATGCAAAATTTAGATGAAAATCAAAAAATAGCCGTTGAATGCGTTGATAACTGCGTAGTAAGTGCAGGAGCTGGATCGGGAAAAACTACAGTCCTTTCTCATCGATTTTTATATCTTGTTGAAAAAGGATTCGCAAATTGTGATGAAATTTTAACCTTAACCTTTACAAAGAAAGCTGCCAGTGAAATGTATGAAAGGATTTACAAAAAACTACTTCAACAAAATTCTAAAAAACAAATAGAAAAATTTTCTGATGCTACAATTTGTACTTTTGACAGTTTTTGTAGCCAAATTTTAAAAGAGGACTGTATTAAATATGGACTAAGTCAAGATTTTAGTATTGCTGACAGCGATGAGGATTCAAGATTTTTGTTAAATTTCTGTCAGCAGGTGTTTCAAGAATATTCAACAAATTCAAGTGTTAAATTTATGTCACAAATTTATAGTCCCTCAAATTTAAAAGCATTCTTTAATTCTTTTGGTAATAATTATTTATATCTTGCTAGGGAAATTGATACCTCTTTCCAAAAAGCTAGTGTAAAAGAACTTTTTAAAAAAATAATGGAAAAAAATACCGAAGAATTTTGCAATATAAGTAACAATATTTTAGAGGAATTAAAAACTCCAGAACATTTAGAAGCAGTAAAAAAAGGCTTAGCTTTGATTGAAGAAGAAAGCCTCCAAAATTTAGGTGAGTTTCTTGATAATGTTACCATTGATGGAAGAAAGGAAAGAGGTAAAAAAGAAATATTAGATGAATACCGTGAAAGTGTAAAAAATCTTTCAAGTTGTATAAAAATTCTTCAAAATGAAGAAGTTTATCTTGGAATTTATCCAATTTTAAAAGAAATTGAAAATAAATATTTTAGTTATAAAAGGTCAACGGGGAACCTAACTTTTTCTGATGTATCTTCTTTGGCCCTTGATATTCTAAAAACCAACATAAAAATGCGAAATTTCTACAAAAATCGTTATAAATTTATTATGGTAGATGAATTTCAAGATAATAATTCTCTTCAAAAAAAGATGCTCTATCTTCTAGGAGAAGAAGATAAAAAACAAGGCTTATCTGATATTGAAGTGAAAGATTTAAACCCAAGAAAACTCTTTTTTGTTGGAGATGAAAAACAATCAATTTACAGATTTAGAAAAGCTGATGTAAGCGTATTTAAAGCCTTAAAAAATGAATTAACCTCCATAGGTGGAAAGAATGTAGAACTTAAGAGAAACTATAGAACCGAACCAAAACTTATAAACGATTTTAACTTTATCTTTGAAAGGGTCATGCAAAATGATGGAGAAAAATATGAAGCAGATTTTGAGAAACTGGAAACCAGAAAAGAAAATGAAAAGCTTAAGCCTTCTTTTACTTTATGCATAAAACCTAAACCAGATAAAGATTCAGAAAAAGATGAAGATGAGGCAATCAAAGAAGATGCAGAGGCTTATTTTGTTGCTTCCTTGATTGAAAGAATGGTA
>JBAYZQ010000262.1:0-2927 GCA_041672385.1 Sphaerochaetaceae bacterium
CCTAGGTTTTGCAGGACTCATATTTAGCCGATTTATCCCAATACAACAAATGGGTATTCTATTTTGTATATCAATGTTAGCAGCCGGTATTTCAAGTATCACAGTACTACCAATCGCACTTAGTCTAATAGATGAAAAGAAGGAAAAAAATGAAAAAAAATAAGATTAAAACAATACTCTTAATCTTGGTAATTACTCTCATACTTCAAGCGCAATTATTTAGCGCACAAGTAAATGCAGTAGAAGTAATGGAAAAAGTTACTGAAACTCAAATGCACGATAGTGCAGCCCTTGATATTAGCCTCACTCTTATTGAAACCAATGGGGAAACTAGAGAAAGAAGAATACAAACGCTCACTCGTACGAACAGTGGAAAAACAGAAAGTATAACACTCTTTTTAGCTCCAGCAAGTGTAAAACAAACTCGTTTTCTTACCTTAGAAAAAGAGGGACAGGATGAACAGTGGATTTATTTGCCTGCTCTAAAACAGAGTAAGCGAATCTCAAGTGGAGAACAAACAGGATCATTCATGGGAAGTGACTTCTCTTATGCAGATATGAGTGCTACCACTTTTAGTCAGGATGAAGCTAATCATACCTACCTTAAAACAGAAACTATTAATGATAGAGAAGTTTACGTAATTGAATCTCTTCCCTATGAAGATTCAACCTATGGTAAAAGTTTAGTCTGGGTTGATATAGAGAGTTATCTTCCCATGAAAGTAGAACTTTATGATAAAGATAGAACCACTTTATTAAAACAACTTGAAACAAAAAAAATTGATCAATTAAGTGGAGAGTGGACTGCAACAATCATGGAAATGACCACAGTAGCAACAGGACATAAAACAAGAATTGAAATACTGCAAGCAAAGTATGGAATAACAATTCCTAGCGAATATTTCACACTTCAATTTTTAAAAACAGGGAGAATATAATGAAACAATTTATCACCGTACTTTTAGTAATCTTTTTTTTAATAGCACCACTTACAGCAAGTGAAGGATTTAGTTTAATCTTTGATGAAGAAGTAGCAATAGAAAAAGAATCTTCACCAGCATTTGATATATCTGGTAACCTTTCCACGGGAATGAACACTTTCGTAGATATTGATAATCCCTTAAAAAGTGAAACAAATGCGTTTGCTGATTTATCTTTTTCTCTTAACTACACCCATCCTTTTCTTGGAGGGAATGTAGAGCTTTTTTTGCCAGCATTAAACGAAGAAACACCTACCTATAAGAATATTATTAAGGAAATATCACTCTCTTACTACCTTCCTAATGGAAAAATCCAAGCTGGATATTTCATCCACAGATGGGGAGTTGTTGATACAGCGAGAGTAGTAGACGTAATAAATGCAAATGATTACTCATCAGGACTGAATATGGATCAAAGGGAAATGAAAATTAGCGAACCAATGATTCTTACTCAACTCTATTTTGACAAATCACAACTTGAACTCATCTACAAACCTATTTTTACTCCTATTCAAATAGCAACAGAAGGAAGATGGAATACAATACCTGATATAAGTGGATTTTTAACCATTTCTGGGGCTACAGATTTCTTAGAACCTAATATTAAGACTCTTGAATATGGCTCATTTGGAACTCGTTATGCTATTTCGTTAGGTTCTGTAGATACAGCAATTATGTACTACAGAGGATATTATGAAAGACCTGGCTATAAATATACTTTTACTCCAGCATTAATTCCTCCTTTTGATGTTACCAGTGTAGAAACAATTTACACAAAGATGAACATTATTGGAGCTGAAGCAAATTATGTAACAGGTCCTTTTACCCTTGCATTTGAGGGCGCTTATTATCTTAGTGAAGATAAAGATGGCATAGATTCAACTCTTTATAATAGCAAATTTTGTTATACAGGTTCTGTAAGTTATATGATTGGTGGTACAACAAGCTATATTACAGCAAGTTATAATGGGACGAGTATATTCGACTATGATGATACCAATGCAATGGATGTGGATGCAACTTCAGGCCCTAAGCAAGATCACAACATAATAGTTGGATTTCATATCCCTCTTTTCAAAGAAAAACTTTTAGTAGAAGCAGGATTAACCTATCAAATTCCTACACAAGGATATGCTCTTTTAGCTAGATTGGATTACACCTTAAAAGACGATATCACTCTTAGTTTAAATGGAAACCTCTTTGGAACTTTTGATAACAATGAAGAAAGCATGTACAAAAATTGGGATAGTAATGACCTACTCTCAATCACCCTTAAATATCAATATTAAAAAGGACTTAAAGCATGAAGAAAAAACCATTTTGTTTAATAATCTTACTTTTCATGATGTACAGTATATTTTCAATAGGGGAAAAAAATATAATAGGTTTTTGGAAATCTATTGATGATACAAAAGGATTTACTACGAGTATTATTGTAACTTACTTGTATCAAGATATGCTATATGGGAGGGTTATAGTTTCATTTGATGAAGAAACTGGTAATTATATAGAATGTTACCAATCCCCTTCTAAAATCGCCTATAAAGTAGACAAAAATCCTTTACTACTCGACATTGATATCTTTTTTGATCTCACCTTTGACGGTGAAAAATACATCGGAGGATATGTGATAGACCCAAGAAGTGGAAAAACCTACCATGCTGAAGTTTGGACAACTAAAGATGGATTAATAATACGTGGTAAGTTTGGTCCATTTGGGATGAAAAATCTTTTTCTTAGTGCAAGTGAAAAAGACTTTCCCTCAAATGTAGAAATACCTAATATTTCAATTTTCTCTCCTTATATTCCTAGATGATAATCTAGGTTTACTTTTATCTTTGTGATACAATGCTATAAGGAGTTTGGGATGTTTATGATTGCAGATGTATTACTATTTCTCACAACCTCCCTTGTACTATCGATTACTGCATTATGTGTTCTAACCTA
>JBAYZQ010000263.1:0-2921 GCA_041672385.1 Sphaerochaetaceae bacterium
GAATACTTGTCATTGAATTTTCATAAATAATTTTTCCAATAAGATAATCTGATTTTTTAAGAGGAAGATTAGAATTAAAAAAATTTGTAAATACTCTTGTTAATGCCTCTTTTGTTCCTTCATAAAAATATTTCTCAACCCATTCATAAGAAAAATCTGAGTCTAAGGCTTGCTGTAAAAAAAGCACCGCTGCATCCTCTTCTTTTATATTTAAAGTTTGAATTACTTCATGAGTGGGTAGAATCTTATCACTTTTAAGAGAAGGAAAAAACATATTTGCATTTTCAGCATAAATAGGAAAACAAATAAATAAAATAAAAATAATTATAATTCTTTTCATTGTTATAAGAATGAAACAAAGTTAATAGATTGTAAACACTAGTATTGATAAATTCTGAGTATTAGGTTTAAATAATTAGTAGAGGTGTTTATGAAACTTATTTCTTGGAATGTTAATGGATTAAGAGCTTGCCTAAAAAAAGGCTTTATGGAGTATTTTGAAGAAAAAAAAGCAGACTTTTTTTGCCTTCAAGAAATTAAGCTTTCTGAAGGGCAACTTGAAGAAAACTTTTCACCTTATTATTGCTATTTCAATTATGCTGAAAAAAAAGGTTATAGTGGTACTGCAATCTTTGCCAAGGTAAAGCCAATAGATGTTGTTTACGGCAAAGATAACGAGGGTAGGGTAATCGCCCTAGAATATGAAAACTTTTATCTTGTAAACGTTTATACCCCTAATTCCAAAGCAGAATTATTAAGGCTAGATTATAGAATTCAATGGGATCAAGAGTTTTCCGATTTTATTCAAAATCTTGATCAAAAGAAGATTGTTTTGTTTTGTGGCGACCTTAATGTAGCCCATAAGGAAATTGATATAAAAAATCCAAAAGCGAATATTCGAAATGCCGGATTTACAATAGAAGAAAGGAATGGATTTTCTTCTTTACTTGAAAACGGATTTATTGATTCCTTTAGATTTTTGCATCCAAACGAAGTAACTTATTCTTGGTGGTCTTATCGATTTAAAGCAAGAGAAAGAAATGCTGGATGGAGATTGGATTATTGGGGAGTGTCAGAAAGAGCTAAAGATAAAATAATTGAAAGTAGCATAGAAACTGAAATTACCGGATCTGATCATTGCCCTGTTGTATTGGAAATAGATTTATAAAAAGAAACAGGTACCAAGGTTCCATCATTTAATTTTGATTTAATTCTCAAAAAAAGTTTATAATTATTGTGTCGTTTAAATACTTTTCTGTAAACGTCGTTTGAGTAAATTAAAAGAGGAAAATTATTCTGGTCTAGAAATCGATCTAACATTTTTTCACTAAAAGGGTTATAAAGATAGGCTATATAATCTTGTGGAAGGGAAACCTCAAGAGCGTTGCCGTGAATGATTTTAATTTGTTTTTTGTCTTTAAAGATAAAAGAGCAAAAATCAGCATAAGTCTTATCTATTTCTACTCCTAAAAGATTCCCTTTGTGACCCTTTATAGAAAGATATCCTAAAAATCTTCCTAATCCACAACCTACATCAAGTATTTTTTCCGTTCCGTTTAAACTAAGGACTTTTAGGATATCTTTGATTATTGGATAATCGGTACTTTGAACAGGCATGGCACCAAATCTTTCAAAATCGGTGTGATAAACTCCTGTAAGCTTTTGTCTAGAAATTTTTTTGTCTAATACAACTTCTATTAAATCATTACAAATTGTCTTGAAATTAGTCACTTTTTTGTTAATATATTTTTTCTCCCTACATACATGCTATCCTATAATACATTTAATTGCCAGTTAATTATTTTTATTAAACCAAACAGTATTTGTACTTGAAAATATAGCAAATAGAATGTAAATTGACTTTATGATAGGTTTTTTTATAAAAAAGTCATTTTTTGACGGTTGGGATAATTTTTTGGGTTTGCTTTTGCAAAATCTAGTTTTTACAGTTTTAGGACTTGGTGCTTTGGGAACAATTAGCTACGTTGAATCTACTCCTCTTGTATTTTTAATTTTGCTTGTTTTATTAGCACTTTTTAGTGTTCACCAAACGGGTTCCTATTTTCTAGTAAAAGATAATGCTGACTACCATGGGGCTAGTTTTGCCAGATATAAAGAAGGAATAACAAGAAAATATAAACATACCTTATTATATTTTGCAGTTGTTTTTCTTGTGGTTTTGTGTTCTGGAATAATTATTCCTTTTTACTTTAAGCTTGGTAATTTAATTGGTTATATTATTGCAATGTTCATTTTTTGGGCAGTTATCATTGTTTTACTTGCTTTAATGTACTATTTTCCTTTGACTTATCTTTTAGAGGATGATAAACCTAGTAAAATATTTAAAAAGTGTTTCCTAGTTTTAGGAGATAATTTTGGATTTTCCATTTTCTTAGCTTTTTGGAGTTTGTTTAACAGTGTAATTTCTATTGTTCTTGCTTTTTTAGTTCCAGGGGTAGCGGGAGTAAATCTTTCCCATACAGTTGGAATGAAATTGTTGATGTTTAAATATGATTGGCTTGAGGAAAATCCTGAAGAAAATGTAAAGTCAATAATTTGGGAAGATTTGCTTTTTGAAGAGAAGGAAAAAGTCGGAAATAGAACATTTAAAAATATGATATTTCCTTGGAAGGATTAAAGATGTCTTTAGAAGTTGAAATGAAAGCACATGTACGTGAAGACCAACTAGAAGAAATAAAAAAAAGATTAACTCAAATAGCAGATTTTATTGGTACAGTTGAAAAACATGATATTTACTGGGCAACTGAGCTTGATAGTGAATTACTTTTTAGAACTAGATTACAAATTTTAGGTGATAAAAAAGAGGTCTTATTTACTCGTAAACCTGTTAAAGTACTTGAAGAAACTGAGATTAATGAGGAAATTGAATTTAGATCAAATGTAGAAGATTGGGATGAAAT
>JBAYZQ010000264.1:0-2901 GCA_041672385.1 Sphaerochaetaceae bacterium
TCAGTATTAGCAAGCCTATATCCTGTTGCTTTAGCACTTAGGATATCTCCTCGAGAAGCAATGAGTGCCCATTAGGAGGACATATTTATATGAATTATTTTAAAATAGCAAATAGAAACGTAACCAGACAAAAAAGAAGAAGCAATATGCTGGCAATATCAATTGCCTTTGGAACTTTAATAATTATTCTTTTACAAAGTCTTACTTCAGGCCTGGTTGCTAACACAGAAAAAAGTATTACAACTGCAATGGGTGGTCATATTTACATAAGAGGTGATGAACTACTTGAAAGTGGAAAAATAGTCTCTAAAATTAGTGATGTTGATATCCTTCAAGAGGCATTAACAAGTGTAGATCCTTCTTTAATTAAAGATTATCAAAAACGTTCAGAAGCAAATGGAACTTTAATTTTTTATGGAAAGACTGTAAGTAGATCTGCCGTGGTAGGAGTTGATTGGAATCATGAAGTAACACTTTATAATGATTTGAATATTATAGAAGGTTCTCTTGAAGAAATTGCAGATCCTCAATCAATTGTCTTAAGTCAAGAAGCCTATGAAGAACTTGAAGCTGGAATTGGAGATAAAATTATTTTTAATTTCCAAACTGTAACAGGACAAGAAAATGTTGAAGAATATACGATTATTGCAGTAGCAGAAAGTAATTCGTCCTTTGGTATATCTTCTTCTTATGTATCAATTGTTGGTTTGAATAAAGCCTTAGGTTTAGAAGAAAATGAATTCCAAACTTTAAATATTGAACTTTTTAATGGAAACAACATAAATAAAGTTCAAAACACTCTTGAGACCTCAATAGAAGATTTAGGTGGAACTTTACCACTACCAGTAAGCGAAGAAGACAGTGCAATGAGTTCTTTTGGAATGATGGCAATGTTTACCTCGGATGTTGAACAAGAATGGACAGGAACTAGATTCACAATAACCAATCTAAATGATTTTCTAGATGTAGTATTACAGGTTATTAATATAATTAATTTAGTTTCTTTTGTAATATTCTTGATTATGATTCTTATAACTATGCTTGGTCTTGTAAATACTTTCCGTTTAATTATGAATGAACGTGTATTGGAAATTGGGACAATGAGAGCAATGGGAATGCAAAGAAAAGATGTACAGAAATTGTTAAATTTAGAAGGAATAATTGTAGCCTTTAGAGGGGTAATTTATGGGATAGCTGCTGAATTAGTTTTAAGTAGAATTATTTCCCTCTTTACCTTTAATGAGATTAGAAATCCTGCAATGCAATTACTATTAAAAAATGGGCATATTTCTTTCCCTATTGAAATATTATATACCTTATTTGTAGCAGCAATTGTAATGGGAATAAGTCTTTTTGCAGTTTCCCAACCGGTTAGAAAAGCTCTAAAAAAATCAGTAGCAGATGAATTACGTTAATATAGGAGAAAATTAATGAAAAATAAAAAAGCAATTATAATAATGATTTTAGTATTAATTATGAGTTCTAGTCTAATGGCTATTACTGTAAATGAAGCAACAGAAATCTTAAAAGAAATCGATGAATACTCAAATTTTGCAGGAAAATCATTTAGTTCCACTATCAGTATGATAAGTGAAGACCCAGAAGATGGAATTGATAAAACAGTAGTTTATCAATTTAGAGATGATGATAATGATAAATTTTTAATGCTTCTTAAAGAACCTTCTATAAAAAAAGGTCAGGGGTACTTAAAAATTGATGATAATCTTTGGTTTTATGATCCTGAAAGTAGAAAGTTTTCTCATACTTCACTTTCAGAACAGTTCAATGCTTCAGATGCAAATAATTCTGATTTTACTTCTTCTTCATTACTTGAAGATTATAAAGTAACAGAAGTAACTGAGCAAACCCTTGGAAGCTATGAGACTTATGTTCTAACACTTGAAGCTTTAAATGATGAAGTAACCTACCCTCAACAAAAAGTTTGGGTCAGCGTAAAGGGATTTCTTGTTCTAAAAAAAGAAGAATATAGTAAAAGTAATAAACTTATGAGAAGTAGTTATTATTTAAAATATATAAAACTTGGAGAGAATTTTATTCCTACCAAAACCATTTTCCAAGATGAATTGGTAGAAGGCAAGAAAACTACTATCACTCTTTCAGATGTTTCAACTAAAGATATTCCTGATTCAGTTTTTACAAAATCTTATGTTGAAAGAGTTAATAACTAAAAGGAGAAAACTATGAACAGCCATAACAAAACATTTAAGACTTTAATTAGTGCATTATTTATTATTCTATTACTTTTCACGCCTTTTACTCTTTTTGCTGAAAATTTGGATAGTCTTTTTGATGAGGAGGCAACTTCAAATGAATTAAACCTATTTGAAGATGAAGATTCACTTTATTTTACAGATGATTTATACAGTGAAGAAAATGAGGCTAGCACAAATGAAAATTCTAAAGATTTGTTTAATTCTCTATTAGGAGAAGATACTCAAGCAATTGAACTTTCTGGTTCTTATTCTTTCAGTCTTGAAGGTGGTTTTACCTATGATTTGATTGCTCAAGAAGATCCAACTTATTTTTTAAACACACCTTTAAATGCAGATTTTAGTCTAAGTGCAAGACCTACCACCGACACTAGATTTTTTATGAAGATGAATCTTTCTTATCCTTTCGATGATTCAGCAAATTTAAGTATTAAAGAACTTTTTGGAGATTTCATAGTTGCAGATGATTATTTCTTTAGAGTTGGTAAACAAACTTTAAATTGGGGTGTTGGTTATTTTTTTAGTCCTGCAAACCTTTTAAATATTACATCTATTGATCCAAGCGACCCAGAGGCAGAACTAGAAGGTCCATTAGCGGTCAAAATTAATCATCCAGTTGGTGTTGATAATTTGTATGCTTATGTTATTGTTCCAAACTCAGATGATTTAG
>JBAYZQ010000265.1:0-2799 GCA_041672385.1 Sphaerochaetaceae bacterium
AAAATTGAATAATTGTTTAAACTTGGTGTAGATGCAGATTTGAAAGCAGCTTTTGAGAAAAATATTGAACTTTGGGAAGATGGAACAGAAGCTTCTCTTACAGCTCAGAGTGAAACTAAAGTTCTTTTAGCTAAGGCTATTAAAGGTGCAACTGGCGAAAAGAAAACAGTATTAAGTAAGATTGTTGAACTTCAAGATTATCTAAGTCAAAAATCTGTATGGATTATTGGTGGTGATGGTTGGGCTTATGATATTGGTTATGGTGGTGTTGATCATGTTATTTCTACTGGAAGAAATGTGAACATCCTTGTAGTTGATACAGAAGTTTATTCTAATACTGGTGGACAGGCTTCAAAGGCTACTCCAATTGCTGCAGTTGCAAAGTTTGCTAATGCAGGAAAGAAGATTGGTAAGAAGAACATGGGATTCATGTGTATGAGTTATGGTTACGTATACGTTGCTTCAGTATCAATGGGTGCTAACAGGGCTCAGACTCAGAAAGCTTTGCAGGAAGCTGCAGCTTATAATGGTCCTTCAATTGTATTCTGTTATGCTCCATGTATTAACCATGGTCTAAATATGAGATTTAGTCAGGTTGAAGAAAAGAAAGCCGTTGACGCAGGTTACTGGCCACTTTATAGATTCAATCCTGAAGCTGAAGAGGGAAAGAGATTTGTTTGGGAAGCCAAAGAACCATCTGTTGATTACCAAGACTTTATTCAAGGTGAAATCAGATTCTCTTCACTTAGGAAGACAAACCCTGAACACGCAGAAGAACTTTTCAAGAAGTCAGAAGATGACGCAAAGAAAAGAATGGACTTCTACAAGAAATTGGGTGTAACAATGTAAGTTATCAAATTGATAACTAATTCTAAGAACTGGGCTTTGTATACTCTACAGGCTCAGTTCTTTTTTTATTAAAAATTTTAATTTAAAAAAAACTCACCTCTATTGAGATGAGTGAAACAATGGTGAGGCCTTAGTATTACGCCAAAAGTGAATTAAGTATTTTATTTTTGGTTAGGATCGTAAAAAACTTTTAAAACAACCTTTCTTAAGTTTTCACCTTCTTCAGTTGTTGAACAGGAAGGTTTATGGGCGTCTTGAGGAAATACTATAATGAAATTTTCATTAGAAATATTAAAAGCATGATTAGTTCTTTCATCATTTTTATAAAAACCAATATCATTTTTACTATCAAAAGTTCCTATAATTTCCATATCTTTTAATGATTTGAAATAACAGATTTCATTTCCTGAAATAGTATAGTGTATATCAATAAAATTTTTATGTGCTTCATATTCGCATTTATTTTTATCTTTTGTTTTATAATCGTTGATATGAATTCTTAGTTGATCGCCTTTGATTTTGTGAACTCCTAGTTCATAATCTTTAAGTTTTCCCGAAGCCAAAATAGTCAAAGCTTCATCTAATAAAGGGTTTATTCCTTTATATTTCTCTGCATTTTCTAAAGTATCATAAATCATTTTTTTCCTTCTTTTATTTATTTATTTATCAAAATTTATTGATTGTTTCTAATTTTTTTCTATTAAGAACATAGCCGCTTCATTCGTTTCTCTATTTGCCACAGCAAGGATTTCTTTTCCGTTTAGAATTAGTTTCTTTACATTACTAGGGCCAGCCCCTACTTCAATAATTTGCTTTTCAATAGTTTCTCCATTCCAGTAAAGCATAAAGAGTTCTTTTTGTTTTTCTCTACACCCACCTAAAAATACAGTTTTCCCAGCTAATTCTCCTGCCCAAGCTACATGTATAAATGCCATTGGTGTTGGATAACGATACATTTCTTTGTAACCATTATCTGAATCATGGTAAACAACAAAATCAGTACCATGAAAAGGCTGAATGGTAGCTATTTCTAGTTTTCCATCCCCATCAATATCACATAAAGCAACATCTGAAACTTGAGCGTCTATAACTTTTTTAATTGTAAACTGTCCATTTCTACTTGTTGGTGGAGTTATTTGAAAAACTCCCTGGTCAGAGGAAACATATGAAGTTATTTTTCCTTTTTCTTCATTTCTCCAATAACCGTGGTTTCTTGTTAAGCCGTCTTTTAAAACCTTAAATTGTGGCTTATTCTCCATGTGGTTTGGATCAATTTTAGCTATATATATAGACCCAGGATTACTCCAATCATCTACTGATTTTTTGCTTGAACAAACAGTGCAGCAAATCAAGTAATATTCCTTGTTGCTTTGAATAATATCTATTCTATGCACGTAAGGCATTTCGAAATAAGGCAAAACTTTCCAACTATTATTTTCTCTTATTACTCTAACAAGTTTTGCCTTTGCAGCTTCAAATGCTGGATTGAATTTTTGTACAGCTATGAAATCTCCATTAAGACCAGGAATTTGCACCATCGACATTGTTCCACCTGGTTCTTTCCATATTTCTTCTTTTTCTAGAGTTTCAGCATTAACCCCAATGCAGGGACCTAATGTGTCCGGAGCAAATAATAAAATGGTTTTATTATCGACTACTGTAGTAGATACAGCATAACAATATTTCATAGTTGTTATATGTTTTTTTATAAATTTCATTTTTACCTCTTTACGTTTTTTTAGTAAATAGAAAGTAATATACTTAGTCTTTAATATTGAAATAAATGTAGAAATTCTAAAATATTGTTTAAAATGTTTAAAATAATAAATTATTGTTTAGCCCACGTTGTATCCAACATTAATACGATTAGTGTACATTAGTTTTTCTTAAATATCAAGTTTTTTATTTCTATTATATTTACTTATTACATGTCCAAGTAATTAAGCCTTT
>JBAYZQ010000266.1:0-2797 GCA_041672385.1 Sphaerochaetaceae bacterium
GGAGGGTCAACAATTGATGCGGTAAAAGCTGCAATAGTCCTTTCTTCATTAGGGAAAAAAGTTACTCCAGAAATTGATTATTACCTTGGTTCAGGAATTGTTTCTAAAGAATTAGAAAAAAATAATTTAACTCTTTTGCCATTAATAGCAGTTTCAACTAATGCTTCTTCCGGTTCTCATCTAACAAAATACGCAAATATCACAGACACTGTTACTGGACAAAAAAAGTTAATTGTGGATGAAAGGATAGTTCCAATTGCAAGTCTTTTTGATTATGAAACTACTGCAACAATGCCATTAAAAGTAACAATTGATGGTATATTAGATGCAATATCACACACTTTTGAAGTATATTGGAGTAATAACACCTCTCTTTGCAAAGACTTAGCCTTAACTACAATTGAGCTTTGTCTTAAATATGCACCAGCTTTAATAAGTGAGCCTAAAAACCTTGAAGCGCGCGAAGCAATAGGCTTAGCTACAGATCTTGGAGGTTATGCAATAATGGTAGGAGGAACCAGTGGTGCTCATCTAAATAGTTTTTCTTTTGTAAAACTTACAGGACATGGAACTGCTTGTGGAATTATGAACCCCTATTATTCTCTTTTATTCTCCAGAGCAATAAAGCCTCAACTTGAAGCAATAAGTAAAGTATTTAAAAATTATGGTTTTGAAAGAAAAACAGTAGCAGAATCAATGATTGCCTTTGCAAAGAGCCTAAATGCACCAACCACTCTTCAAGAACTACCAGGCTTTAATTACTCTTACATTACAAAAGCTTTAACCGCTGCTAAAGATCCTGCTCTTAAAATGAAACTTCAAAATATGCCCCTTCCAATGACAAACAAAGACATTGAAACCTACATGAGGCCACTTTTAAATGCAGCAGCCACTGGAGATATTTCATTAATTAAGAAAATGTAATTGAAATTAAAATAAGGTTCTTATGGCAGGGTATATTTTTTTAAAGATAAGATATTTTTTTCTATAACTTGAAAAACGCTCAACATGAGGATGAAAAATCTTAATTTCGCTAATATGGTTAATAAGATTTCCTTCAATATATAAAGCAATTTTTGCAAGAGCTTGACTTGGAAGAAATTCGCTATTACTAAAAGTAATAATATCCTGTTCTAAAACATCAGCAAATATTTGATTCCAAAAAGGTTCCAAAGCACCACCACCAATAATTGAGATAGATTTTGGAGTAACTTCCAGTTTCTCCATACCCTGTTTAAGTGAAAAAGCAACACCCTCCAGAGCACTAATTGACATATCCAATAGAGAAGTTGAAGGTTCAAGGCCAATAAAACAACCTCTTACATCAGAATCAGCAACAGGAAATCTTTCACCCACCAAATAAGGCAAACAAAGCAATGTCGTTTCATAATTTTTGCTATCGCTGAGAAAATTTTCCATTTTGTCATACTTCTTACCATCACTACCAAAAACAAGGCCTGATACCCACTTATGAACAGATCCTGCATTCAAGATAGGAATCACATTTATGTAACGGTTTCTTTGTACAGCCCTAAGATTAAATACCCCTGCTCTTGGAGTGTTAGAAACTGTAGATATCCATCCACTAGTACCAAGATTAATATTTATATCACCAGGTTTTTCAATTCCTGAAGCAAAAGTGGTAGCTCCAGCATCTCCTACTCCAACAAAGACATTTATATCACCCTCAGACAACCCTAATTCCGCTGAAACCACAGGCTTAACTTTTCCAATAATATTATCAGAAAAAAGAAGCTCAGGAAGACAGGTTTTTAAATTAGGGTCAAGATTCAAACAATATTCACATTTTTTAATATTAATCATTCCGGTAGTAGATGCAGTTGTAGCATCTACTACAAATCTTCCCGTAAGTTTACTAGAAATATAATCTTTTGGAGAAAAAAGAATATTAGTAGTTTCTTTAATAACATTTGGCTTTTTATCACACATCCAATAATACTTTAGAAGTGGAATTGACCCATTAAAATCAAGATAAGTTAACGATTTAAAGCTATCATTTACTGTTTTTACATAATTTCTAGCTCGTTGGTCGTTATATAAAATGGCATTTCCTATAGCATTTCCTTTACCATCAATAAAGATTAAGTCTTGCATTTGCCCGGAAAAAATAAAAGAATCAATTTTGTCACGCTCTTCATAACTACAAAGAAGATTTTTAAATACCTCATACCATTGTTTTGGAGATTGTTCTATAAAACCATTTTCGAAATAAGTGTCAATATTCTGTTTAGCAGAATAAACCTTCTCAAGGTTACCGTTAACAACAACAAACTTTATTGCTGTGGTACCAAAATCAAAAGTGGCTATAAGCCTCTTGGACATTTAATTTCTCTCCTTCATATTTTTTACACCCTGTACTTCTTTAATAAAAGCATAAAGTTCTTCCTTAGAATTATTAAGCCTTTTTATCAATTCAGTTCCTACAACAGCACCTTTGAATCCATTTTCATAAGCATTACACAACGTTTGTTTACTATTAATTCCAAATCCCGCAAAGGGAACAGTATTTGGATGTTTCTCAAGAGTATATTCAATCATATGATGAAAATCTTCTTTTTTGTGAGTATCACCAGTTTGACCAACATACAATTGTTCATAAATTAGACTATAATTAGAAAGTTCTCTATCAAGAATTGAATCTTCCATACCTGGATTAACAAAGCCAATAACATCAACATTTGATGAAGAAACTTCATCTCTTAAGGCAAGCCTCTTGTTATCATCTAAATCAGGAATTACCAGACCATCAACAAGTGACTCTTTGACAAAATCTTTA
>JBAYZQ010000267.1:0-2765 GCA_041672385.1 Sphaerochaetaceae bacterium
ATTATTGGATGCAATGAACGGAACAGGTTCAGCATTCAAGAAAAAAGAAGATACCCACAGAATGGCAGAAGCAAACAAAGCTTTTTCCCACTTCAGATGGTAATTTTCTTAAAATGTTTAATCAAGGGAGCCTTTTGGTTCCCTTTTTTTAAATAAAAATTGATATTTCAAGGGCTAAATTTAGATATTCTTCCCAGGTTTTTGAAAGTTTACAAAATTGGTTGTCTTTAGAAAAAATATTATCTAGTGGCCAAAAAAATTGGTAGGCTTTAACGTTTAAAAAATTTGCAGCAGCAGCAATTGCTGAAGCTTCCATATCAACAACTGTGCAACCTAATGCTTTTCTTTCAAGAGCTTTTTTCTTTGTTTCGCGGAAAATTGCATCAGTTGTCCATGTTGTACAAGGAGTGCAAACTTCACCTAAAAAATTAATTAATTTAGAAGAAGAAGCGATATCAATAAAGTCTGAAGCAATCTGGTAGTGGTAGCTAGTACCTTCATCTCTATAAGCTTTAGTGGGAACTAAAATTGAACTAGAGACTAAGCTTTCTTCTAAAATACCACAGGATCCCATAAATAAGAAAGATTGAACACCATGGGAGTGGAGAAGCTCCATAAAGTTAATTGTAACGGGGGCACCCATGATACAAAGAAAAAGAGCGATTTTTTGATTTTTATATTCAACTTCATAAACAGGAATATTCACTCCAGCAAACATTGTACCAATTTTTTTGCAAGGGTAGTGTTTTAGGGCTTTATTAATAATTTTTGGCTCAAAACTTAATATTGCGAACTTTGGGAAATCTTTTTTCTTACTTAGAAAATAACTAACCAAAGAATCTTTATCTGGATCATAACTGTTGATAATGCTCATAAACTTCTCCATTCTTTGCTTAGTGTAGCATAGAACAGAAGAAAATTTCAAACAGCTATATGAAGCCATTTTTATTAAAGATTCAATTGAAACTAAAAGATTGTTAACTATTTATTTTGATGAATTAGAAGAACTATCAAAAACTGTTCTTCAAAATAAATGAAAAAAATAATTTCTAATTAAAACCTAATAAAATTAAGTGTTAAATCTTTCTTAAGTCATTATTAGAGAATTAATTTATAGAAATTCAAGTAATATAAAAATTTATTGCTAAATTCAATCTTATTTGCTTGACAAGTAATCAGGATTTTAATATATTTGCAAGCGTGTCCTTATGTGTTTTAAGAACAATTAAGGATGGCGTGAGCCAAACCAATCGTCTGAAAAGGTGATAAGGTGGTTCCAGTGGCAGTTTTTTATATTCTGTGCTATGTCGGCCGTTTATTATTGGTCGACCTCTGGATTCCCCCTATTTCCCCTTTCGAATGAGTGATTTGTCTCAATGGTAATTGGTAAAGGCATTGTGCCTTTAGAGCACATTTCATTTATTTATTTATTTTGTGAATTTATTCACAAGGAGGAATCTGATGGCAAAGGAAAAGTTTGAGAGAACAAAGCCACACGTAAACGTTGGTACTATTGGTCACGTTGACCACGGTAAAACAACATTGACTGCAGCAATCACCATGCATTGTGCAAGAAAGTTTGGTGATAAGGTCTTGAATTATGATGAGATTGATAACGCTCCCGAAGAGAAAGAGAGAGGTATCACTATTAATACAAGACACGTTGAATATCAGACTGATAATAGGCACTATGCCCATGTTGACTGTCCGGGACACGCTGACTATATTAAAAACATGATTACTGGTGCAGCTCAGATGGATGGTGCAATTCTTGTTGTAGCAGCTGATGATGGAGCTAAAGCACAGACAAGAGAACACATTCTTCTTGCAAGACAGGTTGGAGTTCCAGTTGTAATTGTATTCATCAACAAAATTGATCAGGTTGATGATCCTGATTTAATTGAATTAGTTGAAGAAGAAGTTAGAGATCTTCTTAATTCTAATGGTTTTGATGGTGATAATTGTCCAGTTATTTGTGGTAGTGCTTATAAAGCAATGACCGAACCAGACAATCCTGAAGCAACAAAATGTATTGATGAACTTTTACAGGCTATGGATGATTATATTCCACTTCCAGTAAGAGCTCTTGATTTGCCATTCTTAATGCCTATTGAAGATATTTTCTCAATTTCAGGTCGTGGAACAGTTGTAACAGGTAGAATTGAACGTGGAATTGTTCATATCAATGACCCAGTTCAAATTGTTGGTATCAAAGATACAAGAGAATCTGTATGTACTGGTGTTGAAATGTTTAATAAAACACTTGATGAAGGTAGAGCTGGTGATAACATTGGTGCACTTCTTCGTGGTGTTGATAAGAACGAAGTTGTTCGTGGACAAGTTCTTGCAAAACCAAAATCAATTACACCTCATACAAAATTCATTGGTCAGGTATACGTTCTTACAAAAGAAGAGGGTGGTAGACACTCCCCATTTGTAACTGGTTACCGTCCACAATTCTATTTCAGAACAACTGATATTACAGGTACTTGTGTACTTCCTGATGGAGTAAGCATGGTTATGCCTGGCGATCATACTTCAATTGAGGTAGATTTGATTCACCCAGTTGCAATGGATAAAGGTTTACGTTTCGCTATCCGTGAAGGTGGTAGAACAGTAGCTTCTGGCCAGGTTACAGAAATTAACGAATAATATGACGAATGCCCTGCCCAATAATTTGGGCAAGGCCTGATTTTTGGAGGAATAATGGCTAACGATAGAATTCGTGTGAGGTTGAGAGGCTTTGATGTTGAGCTTGTTGAACA
>JBAYZQ010000268.1:0-2762 GCA_041672385.1 Sphaerochaetaceae bacterium
CAAGAACAATTTGATTTAGTTCAGTCAGAACTCAACAAAAGAACTAAATTGAAAAATAAAAATATAAGTACGAAAATATTTGCCAATAAAGTAATTTGTGGTGATTGTGGATCTGTTTATGGCTCCAAGCTCTGACACTCTACTAGCAAGTACAGAAGAACCGTTTGGCAGTGTAATAACAAGTTCAAAAATAACAAAAAATGTACAACCCCTCATTTTAGAGAAGAAGAATTAAAACAAATATCATTAGATGCTATTAATAAATTAGTTAATGACAAAGAAGCCATACTTGAAGAGTGCAACATGATAGTTAAGCAGTTATTAAAAACTAAGGATTTAAAATTAAAAGAAGAAGAGTTAACAAATGAGTTAGATGTTGTATCTGCTTTGATAGAAAAGCTAATAGGAGATAATTCAACAAGCATTCAAAATCAGGTAGTTTACAAGGAAAAATACAATGAATTATCTTCCCGCTATTATTCAGTGAAAGAAAAGCTAGATTTAATCCAAGAAGAAATAGATGACAAGCATGTTAGAAAAATTAAAATAAAAAAGTTCTTAAAAACTTTAGAAGCTCAGAATGGATTTTTAACTTCCTTTTCTCCTGAGATTTTTAAATCTCTAGTTGAGAGAATTGAGGTTTATTCTAAAGATGAAATTAAGGTTATTTTTAAAAATGGATACGAGATTTAGTATTTTAAAATAACACTTTTCAGTTTCTCTACTCATAGTTCTTTTAGATTTTGAGAGTATTCGTGTTAATAATATTGGACTCCTCATCTTTGAATAGCCATTTGAACCACAGTAATAATATTCCAATAATACTCGTTCATCCCATGTAAAATAGGCTTTCCTAGGTATGCTGTTTAAGCTAAGTTTAACTCATCTCATGGGACTCTCCTTATTGGTTGTAATTAACTTAATATTAGCAAAGTTTTGTGGGACTTTCTTAATATTTTTTCGTGGACAGTTTATGATACTGCTCAGGAATGAAATCACTTTTTTCAAAACTACTTGCAACTATGATGTTGCTTTCTGTTACTATCCTGGTTATTCAAGTTGCCTTAAACTTTGGAAATCAAATTATTATAACTAATAAATGGCATGAACATATTGTAAATAATTACCAGGAAAGCTTTGAAAATCAGTTAAATTTGGCCTCTAAATTTCAAAATAATAATAATATTAAATCTTTTTCTTTGCAGTTACTCTTGGAAAAATCTATTGTTGACGGGAGGATACAATCCGCTGAAATAAAATCGCCTGAAGGTGATGTTCTTGCTTCCGTTTTATATTCAAATACTGAACAGCCCAAGAAAGAAGAAATTCCTAAGGATAACGAACTTCCCCAAAAATCACCTATTTATAATGTATATGAAAAAAAAGTGAGCTCTTTTCCGATAATTTTGGATGATGTTGAAATAGGTACTATGACACTTGTTACTCTGGGACCAACAAAATATAGTATTACTGAAGATTTTTTCCGGAGCTCTTTTAGGATATTTATTATTTCTCTTATTATTTCCTTATTTTTAGCTTTCATACTTGCTTTTTTTCTATCCAGAAAAATCTCCTCTATACCCATTAAGCTTTCCAAACAGCTTTCTCTTTTAACACAAGGGAAAAGAGATATTATATTTTCTAGTAGCTCGATAAAGGAACTTAATCTAATTTCAGAAACAGCAGGTTTACTTCAAACAGAGCTCCTACATAACCAACAGGATAGAACAGAATTTATGCGTAATCTCGGGCATGACCTTAAAACCCCACTTACTGCAATGAGCGTTCTTGTTGAAGGGCTTGTTGATGGTGTATTTCCTCCAGAAACTATTATTTTTGAGAAATTACAAAAACAACTTAAAGATTTACAACAAAAAAGCGATGATTTTTTATTTATATCTAAATTGGATGCTTTAGAAGTTACTCCACCACAAGAATATTTTAATATTACCAATGCAATTAATTCTCTTATTGAAAAATATAAAGAATCTATAACACAGCGAAAATTGCAAATCATTACAGAAATACCTGAGAATTTGGGGAAACCAATTGTGATGGCTGATCAAAAATTGCTTAAACTGGCATTTGAGAATATAATTCGGAATATAGTGGATTATGCAGAACCCTCCAGCACTGCTAAAATTTCTATGTTTATTGAAGACAAACAGGTTCGTATAGTATTTGAAAATAAAGGGAATATTGAAACACAATTACCTGATCAACTTTTAAAATACTTAACAAAAGGAAATTGGTCACGCTCTACCCCAGGATCAGGACTTGGCTTGACAATTGCTAAAAAAATCATTTCCTGGCATTCAGGAAAAATAACCATAAACAGTAATTCATCTAATATTGTCACAGTAACAGTTACCCTGCCCTTAGCTTAAAAGAGAACTAATATAACAGTAAATCGCAACTGTATTAAGGACTTTCGTTGAATTTATCCAAAAGAAAAATCATTTCAAGTAGTTTTGAGGTTTGTAAAAGAACACCATGTTACAAAAATGGTTGAATACCTTCAATCGCAGGGTTTTCCTGAAAAATTTCTTGTCTATTCAACATATATGCCATAACATATATATAAGAGGTGATGTATGAAAGAGAACACAACCAATGCCAAGATTGTAGCGACTATAGGACCTTCTTCCCGAAGTTATGAGATGATACGTGATATCATCAAGGCAGGAGCGAGAGTCATTAGACTCAATTTCAGCCATGGAAATCATGAAGAACATCAGCAAACTTTCGAGTGGGCTCGCCAA
>JBAYZQ010000269.1:0-2706 GCA_041672385.1 Sphaerochaetaceae bacterium
AAAGAAGAAGCTAAAAAGAAATATTGTAAAAATCAACATAATCAAAGTTGCAACTACAGTTTGAATAGCCATTAACAAATGAAGTGAATATTTATTTTGATTCAAATCCATGCTAATATTATAACATGCAAAATCTTAATAAAAAATGTAAAAATGTCAAATATTAAATAAATATGTTACGATTTTATCACTGATAAAAATGGAAAAAGCGTGCAAAGATTAATTATCATAATTGATAAAAAGGAGTTTGTTATGAAAAAGATTTTTATTGTTTTACTATTAAGTGTTATTTTGATTGCGGGCGTCTTTGCACAGGCTGAAGGGGAAACAGCTACAAAAGATCAAACAATTGTGTTGCGTTTAGCCGATAATCAACCAGATAATTATCCAACAGTTATTGGAGATAAAAAATTTGCTGAGCTAGTAGAAAAATATTCTAATGGCAGAATAAAAGTAGATGTTTATTCTCAAGCACAGTTGGGTGATGAGAAATCCTGTATAGAACAAGTTCAGTTTGGTGGAATTGATTTTACAAGAGTTTCAATTAGTCCTCTTTCTTCTTTTAATCCACATCTAAATGCATTACAGATGCCTTATCTTTATCGTGATCCAGATCATTTGTGGAAAGTATTAAATGGAGAAATCGGACAGTATTTCTTGGATTCAATGAAAGCAAGCAATTTTATAGGGTTAACCTACTATGATTCAGGTGCACGTAGTTTCTATACAACAAAGAAACCTATTTATACAGTGTCTGATTTAAAAGGATTAAAAATTCGTGTACAAGAATCAGATTTAATGATGGGTCTTGTAAGTAGCCTTGGGGCAGTTCCTACTCCAATGAGTTATGGTGATGTTTACAGTTCACTTCAATCAGGAGTTATTGACGGTGCTGAAAATAATTGGCCAAGTTATGATTCTTCAAGTCACTATGAAGTTGCCAAATATTATTCAATCGACCAACACACACGTGTTCCAGAAATGTTAATTGCCTCAAAAATTTCAATGGATAAATTAAGTGCTGAAGATGTTGCTTTAATAAAGAAAGCAGCAAAAGACTCACAACAAGTTCAAATTGATTCTTGGGCAGATTATGCAATGAAAAGTGAAGCGAAAGTAAGAGAAGCGGGATGTAAGATTAATAAAATCAATGACCAAGCAGAATTTGCTGCTGCAATGGCTCCATTGTATGATTCAATGCTTTCCGATGAAGATATGGCTTGGGTAGAAAAAATACGAGCAGTAAAATAAAAGGAAAAGTTGGGGGCCTTAGGGCCCCTTCAAACTTAGGGAGGATTTAATGAAAGTTTTTAGAAAAATATTGGATAAGGTATTCTCTCTTGTCCTTTATATAGGAATGACACTTCTTATTTGTATGGTTTTAATTGTTTTTATAAATGTTGTTCTTAGATATGGATTTTCAAGTGGCATAAGATGGGGTGAAGAAATTCCCCTAGTAATTGTAATTTGGTTTACTTTTATTGCAATGGCTCTTGGAGTTAAAGAAAATCTTCATATAAACATTTCAGTACTTCCTAAAAGAATTCCGTTTGGTTTTGAGAAATTTCTCGGGATTCTTAAATATACGTTAGAAATTATTATAGGGGGAATTATGTTTAGATATGGTATTGGCCTTACTCAGAATGGTTTTAGATCCTTTCTTCCTGCAACTCATATTTCAAATGCAATAAACTATATAATTCTTCCCATTTCAGCTATTTTTATAATTTTATATGCATTTTTGTATCTAATTGATGAAATTAAGGCGAAAAATCACAAAGAATTAGTCAAAGAGGAGATAAAGAATGTTTGATACTTCTATTGCTTCTTCAATTTTATTGATTTCGTTTATAATCCTATTAATTCTAAAAGTGCCTATTACTTTTACTTTGATTCTTTCTTCAGTTTTTACAGCTATGTATATGAAAATTTCACTTCTTTCAATTGTTCAGCGAATGGTAAGTGGAGTGAATTCATTTTCTCTTTTAGCTATACCTTTTTTCATTTTAGCCGGAGAGATGATGAGTCGAGGTGGTATTTCAAGACGGTTAATTCAGTTTTCTAATGCTCTTATAGGAAGATTTCGTGGTGGTTTGGCACAAGTAAACATACTGGCAAGTATGTTCTTTGGAGGTATTTCCGGAAGTGCGGTTGCTGATGTTTCTTCCATAGGAACAATGCTAATTCCAATGATGATTGAAAAAGACTATGACGATGATTTTTCCGTTGCAGTTACAGTTACCAGTGCTTGCCAAGGAGTAATTATTCCTCCAAGTCATAATATGATTATTTTTGCTCTAGCTGCTGGAGGAGGTGTTTCGGTGGGAAGGCTTTTTCTTGGAGGAATAGTTCCTGGAATTTTGCTTGGAATAGCTCTTATGATAATTACGGGAATACTTGCAAAAAAAAGAAACTATCCAAAAGAAAGAAAATATTCGTTCAAAGAAACTGTTAAAGTTTCAATAGATGCTTTTTTAGGATTGCTTACAATGGTAATAATAATAGGGGGGGTTGTTTCAGGAGTTTTTACAGCAACTGAAAGTGCAGCTGTAGCTGTGGTTTATGCTTTTATAATTACATTTTTTGTTTATAGAGAAATACCTTTAAAAGAAATTAAATCTATTTTATTAAATGCTCTTAAAACTTTAGCTATGGTAATGAGTCTTATAGCTGCTGCAAGTGCTTTTGGGTATTTACTTGCTTTTC
>JBAYZQ010000270.1:0-2686 GCA_041672385.1 Sphaerochaetaceae bacterium
TTCATGAATATCAAAACCTACTCCATGTCCACAGTAATCTCTGATTACGCCAAATCCATTAGAATCAGCATGATTATAAACAGCAGCACCAATATCATGGAGTCTAGCTCTAGATTTATTTGCAGCTTCGATACCTCTAGAAAGGCACTCACGTGTAACTCGAACTAATTTTTCACTCTTGGGATCTGATTTTCCCCCAATAATGTAAGTTCTTGTACTATCACTAAAATAATTTCCATTTTTATCAATAACAATATCGATGCTGACAATATCACCATCTTTTACAATTTTTTCTTTACTTGGAATACCATGAATAACCTCTTCATTCACTGAAACACAAGTTTCAGCAGGATAACCTTCATAACCCAAACATGATGCATGGTATCCATGTTTTATGATATAATCCGCACAAAATTGATTAATATCCCAAGTGGTCATTTCGGGTGAAATCCACTTATCTAAGCTTTCAAAAAGAGAGTAAAGAACACTCCCACTCTCTTTAATATGTTTAATGTCTTCCTTCGTCTTCAATTGAATCATTCTGTAAAGTCCTTATGTAAGTATCAAGTAAACCATTTACAAATTTATAATTTCTATCTGAACTAAATTCCAAAGAAAGTTTAACCGCTTCATCAACAACAATGTGTGGATGGACTTCTTTACAATAAAGAAGGGTAAAAAAACTAATCCGTAATATATTTCTATCTACTATATTTATTCTATCTATTGTTCTATTTTTGGAATATAAAGAAATTAATTGATCAATTTCTTCTTTGTTTTCCAAAACCCCACGAATTAAAAAAGAAGCATAAATTTTAACATCATCTTCTAGACCTTCAGCCTCCTCAGGAGAAAGTCCAGAAAGATTGATTTCTACTTCTTCTGTAAGTTCAAATTTATTTGAAAAATCAAATGAATATAAAGTTTGGACCGCTATGGATCTTGCAAGGTGTCTTGATTTCATTTTAGCTCTCTTTATATAATATTTTTATGCTTGCTTCGTTCTTCAAATCAACAATTAAAGAGTTATAAGCTGAAACAAAAGCTGCTTCTAATTTTTGATTTGAAAGATAAGAAGTAATATAAGATTTAACTGTTGTATTTTGATCAGGACTGATTTTATCAGTAAGAGTAAGAATCTTTGGCTGACTATGAACTGTTACTTTTATGATATGATACCCATAATTGGAAGTTACAACATCACTAATCTCACCAGCATCTAAATCAAAAGCTTTATCAAAAAACTCATCACCCATATTCTGTCTGTCGGTAGTGCTGTCTATAGCTAACCAACCAATGTCTCCACCTTTATTACTGCTATCTGAATCTTCTGAATATAAATTAACTGCTTTCTCAAAAGTTAATTTTCCACTAACAATTTGAGAATAAATATCTTCCATTTTTGCTTTGTTGGTATTATTAGTAGCATCATCATTAGCTTTTAGAGGAATAAAAATATGTGATAATTTTATTGCTTCGGGATTAAAAAACTGTTTAACATTCTGTTTGTAAAAAGATTCAATTTCTTTATTAGTAGGAGCAGGTAAATTTTTAAGCATTTCTGGTTTCTTTGAACTTACATATTGTTGTCTAATATATTGTTCTGACAAATACTGTCTAAAATCAGCCATATTAAGTCCTGTCTGTTGAACAATTATTTGTGTAAATTGAGCATCAGTTACAGTACTTCCAAGTTGGCTTTCAACATTTTGTTTGGAAGCATTTACCAAAGAATCAACTTGTTCTTCAGTCAACACAAATCCTTCTTTTTCTGCTCCCTGTGAAAATAATTCTGCATTAATCATGGCATTTAAAACCTGAAGAGGGGTTACATTAACTCCTTGGGCTTGATAATCAGTTACGTTCTTATCTAACTCTGTAGTGGTAATTATCTTGTTCCTAATAAGCTTTACTGTTGCTGCTGGGGAACTTATATTTGCACTAGTTAGAAAAGAAACTGTACAGATAGCCAAAATCAAAACACATAATATTCTCTTTTTCATTTATTTTCTCCTACTATTGTTCCAAAACAAGTCTTTTACCAAGAACAAAAGCTAAATTTTCATTCGAAATAATATCAGAATTTTTAATATACATTCCTTCAGATTCCATAGCTTTCATTAAAACTTGAAGGGTTTTTACTTTTCTCATGCCTTTTTTAGAAATAAAAGCTAGACATCTTTTACCAGAAAGTGAACCTGCATTTCCTAAAAACTGGGAAACTACAGATGGAATTTTTCCACCGAAAAAAGTTAAAGATTCACTTCCTATTATTATATAATCATAATAGGAACATATCTTATTCATTTCTTGGTACATATCAAAGGTCTCAACTAAAGCCGGGGTTTTATTTTTTTCTAGTCCTCTAGCAAGTGCTTTTGCTATTTTTTCAAGATCTTTACTTCTTGCCTGAACACCACCTAATAAAATTCCAACTCTCATATTCACCTCTTTAAACACAATAACCGACCGAAAAATATCCGGTCGGTACAAATGTAACTATCAGTTCAAAAACTATTCTGCATTTGTCGAAGAAACCGCACTACTTTGCTCAGCCGCGGCAACATCTACTAATGACGACTCACTTGAAGTATTAAATATTGCTAAAGACAAAGCTAAAACAGCAAATGCAATTGCAACAACCATTGTTATTTTTGAAATCACTTTATTTGTTTGACCACCGAAA
>JBAYZQ010000271.1:0-2672 GCA_041672385.1 Sphaerochaetaceae bacterium
CTTTCATGTTCAAGGAAAAGAAAGTAATTCTTAGATTAAAGCAATATGAAAAGCTTTCAATAATTTTTTTTACAGAGGAATTGAAGAATAGTACAGGTTCATCTTTCATAATTAAAGCATATATTATCATTGCAGAAAAATCCATATAATTATTAAAAAGATTAATGTGCAACTGAAATTTTCTATGCTATCATTAAAAAGTGATATATAGGAGAAGAAATTTTGTCTAGTGATCTTGTTTTAATTTTAAAGAATTTTAATATACTTGGCAGTTGTGAAAAAATTGAAATAAATACAACTGGGCATATTAATACCACTTTTATTTGTTCTTTTCTATTTAAAGGGATTATAAGCAAATATACGTTACAAAAAATCAATTCTTATGTTTTTAAAAAGCCTTTTGAAGTTATGGAAAATATTGAGAAAGTTACCAGTCATATACAAGAAAAGGTTAAAAATTATGAGGATGCCTCACGAAGATGTTTAAGGATAATTAGCACTGTTGACGAGAAGCCTTGCTATCTTGATAGTGAAGGGCAGTACTGGAGAGTTTTTGCATTTATTGAGCATGTTTGTACATATAATTTTATACAGAATAGAAATCAAGCTTGGCTTTTTGGTCAAGCGGTTGGAAGTTTTCATTTACTTCTTGATGATTTTCCAGCGGAGGTACTCCATGATACTATTTCTAATTTTCATAATATGAATAAGCGTTATGGACAATTAGAAGAGGCTTGTAAAGTTAACTATGAAAACAGAGTTATGCAGGTAGAGCCAGAGCTAAAATTTTTGATGAAGAACCAAAAACGTGGGTGTGTTATTTGGGATTGTTTTATGGATGGTTCCTTGAAAACAAGGGTTACTCATAATGATACCAAGATTAATAATGTTCTCTTTAATGCAAAAGGTAATGAAGCTTTGTGTATGATAGATTTTGACACTATTATGAAAGGCTCTTGTCTTTTTGATGTAGGAGATATGCTTAGAACAGGGGCTGCTACCTCTGATGAAAATGAGGTTGATTTAGAAAAGGTTAATTGCGATGTTTATAGCTTTAGAGCTATTATTGATGGTTACTTAAATAAAATGAATTCTAAATTGTCAATTAAAGAAAAAAGTTTATTAGTTGAATCTGGAAGAACTATGACTCTTATAATGGCAGTCCGGTTTTTATCTGATTATTTGATTGGTGATAAATACTATCGTATAGAAAGGGAAAAACAGAATTTAGAAAGAGCAAAAAATCAAATTAAATTGATTAAATCTTTTGATGAATTCTGGGATAAATTAATTTAATTATTTTTCAATAGGAGAAAAAACTCCTATGAAAATAAAATAACAAGTCTAAAGTTAGCTGTTGACCTTTTATAGAAGACAGTTAGTTGTATTGAATAATGTTGGAGGTAAAACATGGATAGAATTAAAGGAATTATATTAGGAGCTGGAGGAAGAGGACAATTCACCTATGGTGAATATGCTCTTAAAAATCCTCAAGATATTCAAATTATTGCTGTTGCAGAACCTAATAAAGAACGCAGAGAACAATTTGTAAAAGATCACAAAATAGAAAGCAAAAATGTTTTTACGGATTGGAAAGATGTTTTTAAAAGAGAAAAATTTGCAGATTTAGTATGTGTATGCACTAGCGATATGATGCATTTAGAACCTTCATTAGTAGCTCTTGATAAAGGCTATGATTTATTATTAGAAAAACCTATTTCTCCTACCTATGAAGAATGTGAAGAAATAGCTAATAAAGCAAAAGAAAAGAACGCTAGTGTAGCTATAGCTCATGTTCTTAGATATACACCTTTTTTTAACACTATTAAAAATTTAATTGATGAAGGTAAATTAGGAAAAGTTGTTGGTATTGATCTTGTAGAAAATATTGGGCATATTCACTATTCACATAGTTTTGTAAGAGGTATTTGGAGGAATGAAGATGTTTCTGCACCTATGATTTTAGCAAAAAGTTGCCATGATATGGATATTCTTCTTTATCTTATTGGTTCAGATTGTACGAGCCTTACATCTTATGGTTCTAAAGGATATTTTTCTAAAAAAAATAAGCCAAAAGGAGCACCTCATAGATGTCTTGAGGGGTGTCCAGTAAGAGAAGAATGTCCTTATTATTCCCCTAAAATTTATTTAACAGGAAACGTTGATTGGCCGGTTAATGCGGTATCAAATGATTTAAGTGCAGAAGGAATTAAAAAAGCATTGCAGACTAACAATTATGGTGTATGTGTTTTTGATAGTGATAACAATATGACTGAACATCAAAATGTAATAATGAAATTTGAAAATAATGTTAATGCATCTTTTACTATGAGTGCTTTTACAAGTGAAATGACAAGAGGCATAAAAATTATGTTAGAACAAGGTGAGATTGTTGGAGATATGTTGCAAGATCAAATTGATGTTGTTAATTTTTCAACTAATGAAAAATTTAGTATCTCTCACGTAGCATCAAATAGTTCTGGCCATGGTGGTGGTGATGACGCTTTTATGAGCGATTTAGTAAAACATCTGAAAGATAAAAAAAATTATCCACTAAAAACTTCAATTGAAATAGCGCTTCAGTCTCATAAGATGGCTTTGGCAGCACATGATTCAATGAAAAACAATAAATGTATTAATTTGAAAGATTATTCAAAATAAAATACGTTTAA
>JBAYZQ010000272.1:0-2668 GCA_041672385.1 Sphaerochaetaceae bacterium
TATTACATACTGAGGTACAGCATATCCACTTGTAAATCCACGTATACCAAAGATTAAGCTTTTTCCTTTTTCAATAGTTGTTCTAAAATGAGCACTACCAATTATAGGATCACATTGGAAAAGATAATAAGGTTTTACTCGGATTTTTAGCAAGCCTTGGAACAAGTCTGTTAACGTTCGAACATTATCATTTACCCCTTTCAACAAAACAGTTTGACTTCCCATAACCACTCCAGCATCTGCAATATCATTACAAGCTTTGGCACTTTCTTCAGTCAATTCATCTGGGTGAGTACAATGGATACTAAGGTATAAAGGTTTATACTTTTTAAATATCCTTAGAAGATTTGGCGTTATCCTTTGAGGTAAAACCATTGGAACTTTCGATCCAATTCGAATCATTTGAACATGGGAAATACTTGAAATCTCACTAAGCAAATACTCAATTTTGTCGTCACATAAAGTCAGAGGGTCTCCCCCTGAGATAATTACGTCACGAATTTGAGGATTCCTTCGAATGTAGTCAATTGCATTTTCCCATTGATCTTCCATTTTTTGACTGTGACCACCTACTAACCGGCTTCTAGTACAATAACGACAATAAGTTGAACAGAAACTCGTAGTAAGAAAAAGCACTCTATCAGGATACCTATGACAGATTCCTGGTACAGGACTTGTACCATCTTCATTCAAAGGATCTTCTGCTTCGCCTTTGCTTTGTATTTTTTCGTTAATTGTTGGAATTACAGTTTTTCTGAGTTCACTTTCTTGATCATTCAAATCCAAAAGACTTAGATAATAAGGTGTAATTGAGAAAGGGAAACTCGATTCATTGTCTTCAAGAGCTTTTCTTTCTTCTTCTGTTAAGACTAAGTACTTTTTGATTTGTTCAAGAGTCGTAATACGGTTTGCTAGTTGCCAGTGATAGTCATTCCATTTGCTGTTAGAAACAGAAGGAAAAAACTTTTTTCTGAAAGCAATTGTTCTGCAATCTTTTTGGTGTTCTTCTGTAGTAGATTTATTACTATAGAAACGATAGGCTTCTGTAGCCTTTGGTTGGCTACATTCAGATGAAGGAGGTTCCTCATCGCTATCGATAAGGGCTCCACTTCTAATTTGTTCCATACGAAACTTCCTTGAATTAAAAAGTTATTCAATTCAAGTTGATACTAGAACTAATTATTCAAAAAAACAATATAAAAAAGATTAAATTTTAGATATTTTTTTATTTTTTTCTTTTGAAAAATTTTAATGTATCTTTAACTGTTTCTTTGAGATTTCGTGGGTAAAAATTTAATTCTATTTTAGCTGCTTCATTTGAGAAAATTGCCCTATGAGATACTGTATAAAGAGAATATTTAGAGAAAAGAACCGGTTTGTTTTGAAGTTTATAATAAATTGAAGAAAGAGGGGCAACTATCTTTGCTAATCCAATTGGAATAGCATATCTAACCTTTTTTTTACCACAAATATCTGCTGTCATATCGAGAAGTTCTTTTATAGAAGCATAGGCTCCAGTAAGAAGATATTCCTTTCCTTGTTTAGTCTCTGATAGGGCAAGATTAACAATTGCTTTTGCCACATCTCTAACGTCAATGAGTGAATATCCACCCTTTAAGTATAAATTTATTTTTCCTTGAGAAAATTCTTTTATTGCAAGATTTATTGCGTTCTGACCATAGTCATACGGACCTAAAATACCTGAGGGGTAAACTACGTTTATTGGGATTTTTTTCTTTACAGCTCTTACCATTTTTGTTGCAATTGCTTTAGTTTTAGCATAAGCGCCAAGGACTTTCTTTTCATCTATTTCTCCTGGTTCAAAAATAGTGCTGTCAGATTCTTGTATTGCATGGACAGAACTTACATATATAAGTCTGGCCTTATGTTTTAAGCATTGTTTTATTACATTTTTCGTACCATTTATATTTGTATTATTTAAAACTGGAGTCATTTTTGAATCTATTGAAATAATACCAGCCGTATGTATTACGATAGGATTAGGGGCATCAAAAAATTTATCCATTGAATTTAAATCAGTTACATCTCCATAAAAACATTCTTCTACTACTGGGGTTAATAACTTGGATTTGCTATATCGGAGGCCTCTGACCTTTTTTCCCTTGTCAAGGAGCATCCTTACAATAGTATTGCCAAGATGGCCATCGGAGCCTGTTACAAGAAAAGTATTTTCCATAATAGATTCCTCCTAATTAAGAGTATCATGGTTAATTGTTGTTTACAAGTAAACCGTAAAATACCGTCTTAATACAAAGTCTATTTGACTGCCTTAATAATTCTAGCAAATTCTTCTTCTGAAAGAAAATTTAAAGCAACGCATGCTTCTTTTAAGCTGATGTTTTCTTTAAGTGCTTTTTTAGCAATTTGGGCTGATTTTTCATAACCAATATAGGGACTTAAATAAGTTACCAACATTAAAGAGTTGTTAATATTATCTTCCATCTTTTTTTTATTAGCTTCCATTCCATTAAGACAGCGTTTGGTAAAACTTAAAATTGCTTCACTTAAAAGTCTTGTGGATTGCAAAAAATTGTAGGCCATTACTGGCATGAAGACATTAAGTTCAAAATTACCTTGACTAGCGGAAATTCCAATTGTGGCGTCATTTCCCATTACTTGAACACATACCATGGTTAGGGCTTCTGCC
>JBAYZQ010000273.1:0-2616 GCA_041672385.1 Sphaerochaetaceae bacterium
TTTAGATTTTGATAGTATTTGTGCTAACAATATTGGACTCCTCATCTTTGGATAACCATTTGAACCACAGTAATAATATTGCAATAATAATCTCTCATCCCATGTGAAATGGGCTTTTCTAGGTATGTTGTTTATGATAAGTTTAACTCGTCCCATTGAGCTCTCCGTATTGGTCTTAGTAAACTTAATACTAGCAGAGTTTTTTGGGACTTTCTTTATATTTTTTCGTGGACAGTTTATCTTACTCTTCACATTAAAGTTAACCGGTTTTGAGTTTTTATTGACTTCTCAATTTTCAGGTGTTAAGCTTTGATTATAAAGTTGAGGAGATGTTCTATGAAAAAATTTTTATCTGTTTTAGTACTTGCTCTCTTAGTAACAAGTATCATCTTTGCTGCGGGTGCTGGAGAAACTTCAGCCACTATGGAAAAAGAAGTTGTAACTTTAAAAGTTTGGGCTTCGAATGAAGATCAAACTATGGTAAAAGAAATGGTTGAGGCTTTTAAAACTGCGAATCCAGAAAAAACATATAATGTTGATTTTGGTGTTGTAAGTGAAGCAGATGCAAAAGCTCGTTATCTTGAAGATCCAGAAGTTGCAGCTGATGTTTTTGCTTTTGCTAATGATCAGCTTAAAGATTTGGTTAAAGCAGGTGCTTTATATCAATTGTCTGGAAAATACCTTGAGACTGTTAAAGCTGAAAATGGTGAAGGAAGTGTAGGTTCTTGTACTTTAAATGAAAAAGTATATGGATTCCCTATGACTGCTGATAATGGCTACTTTATGTATTATGATAAGAGTGTTTTTTCAGAAGAGGATATGATGAATCTTGATAAAATGCTTTCAGTTGCACAAAAGGCCGGAAAGAAAGTATTCATGGACCTTTCGAATGGTTGGTATGTTGCTTCTTTCTTCTTAGGTGCTGGTTGTAAATTAAGTATTGATGATAATGGAAAACAAGTTTGTGATTTTAACAACGCTAAAGGTGTTGCAGCCGGTGAAGCTATAAAAGCTTTTGCAGCTAATCCTGCATTTATGACTGGTGATGATGCTGTTCTAACCGGTGGAATGGGAACCTCAATTGCTGCTGGTGTATCTGGGACTTGGAATGCAAATGCTATGAAAGAAATCTTAGGTGTCAATTACGGTGCAACAAAACTTCCAGAGTTCTCACTAGCCGGAATTCCTACTCAAATGAGTTCTTTTGCTGGTTATAAACTAGTTGGTGTAAATAAACTTACCAAATACCCTGTTGATGCATTATCTTTGGCTGCATGGCTTACAAATGAAAGCAATCAGCTTAAACGTTTTAAGACAAGAGGAATGGGACCATCAAATTCAAAGGTAGCTTCTTCATCAGAAGTTCTTGCAGCTCCTGAACTAGCAGCTCTTGCTCAGCAAGGTGCTTATGCCGTGTCACAGAATGATGTTCTTGGTAATTATTGGAGTCCAGCTGAGGCTTTTGGCGCAGCTATGGAAGCAAAAGATTATTCAACAAGTGTAAAAGCACAGCTTGATGCTATGGTAGCTCAGATTGTTCAATAGCTAAAAGATTAAAAATTCTTTGGGGATACAGTTTTGTATCCCCAAATTGTTTATATCTTCAAGGAGGGTTGTATGAATTTAACCAACTATCATCTAATGAATTTTTTTGAAAAGTTTATTTTTCATCTAATTAATTTTTTTAAAAATTTACCTTCCGCTTTGTGGATTTTTTTAGTAAAGTTTTCAAAAGGATTTATTCGGTTTTTTGTAAAATTAGCACATGATACAGTGGATTTCTTTTTAATATTTAAACAAGGAGATGTTTGGACTAAATTATCCTTTGTTTTTATGGGACTAGGGGATATTATCAAAAAACGCTTCCTTCAAGGCTTTATCTTTTTGGGAAGTGAAATAGGGTTTATCTTTTTCTTCTTTCAATTTGCTTTAAAATATTTAAAGGATTTTGGGACATTAGGGCAGGTAGTTGAAACTGAGTATATTGATGAAGCTACTGGCATAATAATGTACAATACTGCAGATAATTCAATGCTAATTCTGCTTTTTAGTGTCTTAAGTTTATCATTAATTGTTCTTTTCATTGCTTTTTATATTATAAGTGTAAAAGATTGCTATAAAACAGAAAAGATGTTAAAAGAAGGGAAACCAGCAAATAATGCATTACAAACCATAAGGAGTCTAAGGGATGAAAATTACCATAAGACTTTGTTAACTTTTCCAACAGTTATGGTTGTAGCATTTACCATAATTCCATTACTTTTTATGTTCCTTATTGCTTTTACAAATTATGATGCAAATCATCAACCTCCAGGAAATCTTTTTACTTGGGTTGGTTTTCAGAATATAAAAGATGTTTTTGGTGGAAACCAATTGAAAAGTCACACCTTCTTTTATTTATTAAAATGGGATTTTGTTTGGGCTTTTTTTGCTACTTTTTCAAACTATTTTCTTGGAATGATTCTAGCTATTATGATTAATAAAAAAGGAATCAAAGGAAAGAAAATGTGGAGGACTATTTTTGTAGTTACCATTGCAGTTCCACAATTTGTAAGCCTTTTGATGATGAGTAAATTTTTTGGAGACAGTGGTCCTGTTAATCTTGTATTACAAAAT
>JBAYZQ010000274.1:0-2572 GCA_041672385.1 Sphaerochaetaceae bacterium
AAAAGGATTTTGTAAAAGATTTTCTTTAATCTTATCTTTATCTTGCAAATAAGCATAGGTATAAATACAGCCTTTTCTATCTACTGGAAGACCAGCTTCTATTCGTTTTAAATAAAAGTCTCTGTAAAAATCAAGCAATTTTTCAATCTCTACTTCCCCAAACTTATTTTTGAATTGCAAAAGACCAAGTAAAAACACAATTTTAAAAGAAAATGTATAATTTTTCTCATTTATAAAATCAAAAAAATCTTGTTTAATTGTATTTTCATTGTGATTTTGAAGTCCTTTTAATTTCTTTATATCTTCTAATTTATTTAATGAAAAATAATAGATATTTCTTCTTCCAAAGGGTAAAACTCTATCAGGTTCAATCTGCTTTTTATTAATCCAATTATTTAAAGTTGAAGTTGAAATGAACAATTCTCTTGCTGCTTGTTCAGTATCATATAGTCCAGAAAAAAGACTTTCAAAAGTTGTGATATCAATGGGTATTATTGAAGTAATTGTCTCAAACAAACCATTGACCTCAATAATATCTCCTTTATTATAATCTTTTAAAACATCAGCAAAGGGAAAATACATATTTCGATTTAAAAGAGAGTGACAAGAAATAGGTCTAGTAAGACTTCCATATTGATCAACAACATCTATTACAAATAGTTCTTTTTTGTTAGGAGTTTTTCTTAAGCCCCTTCCAATTTGTTGTTGATATAGAACTTTCGATAGTGTTGGTCTAGCCATTACAATAATTTCTAAATCTGGTTCGTTCCAACCTTCATTTACCATATCACAAGCACAAAGGAATCTAAATTTTCCTTCGTGAAATTCTTTTAGAATTTTTTCTGGATTTTTTTCTTTACTGCTAACCGCTTGTGCCGAGAATCCATATGAATTAAGAATTTTGACCATTCTCTTTGTATGTTCAGTAGAAACGCAAAATATAATTCCTTTTTGTCTTGAATGAGAAAAATACTTTTTTAAAATCTGAGCTATTAATTCGTTTCTGGAGGAAACTCGAAGACTCTTTTCAAGGTCTGAATTTACAAATTCTTTTCCGTTACAACGAACTTCACTAAGATTAAGATTCGTTTCAATACGGTAAGAACGAACTTTTGAAACTATTTCTTTTTCCATTGCTTCTTTCAATGACAAGTTGGTTGAATACTCTCCAAAGACTTGCTCTAGGCGTTTTTTATCCAATCGATCTGGTGTTGCTGTCAATCCTACAAGAAGTTTTGGGGTAAAATATGAAAGAGCTGTTTTTGTCATTTGAGCCACAGCATGATGAGCCTCATCTACCACTATGTAATCATAATAATCTTTTTCTAGTATATTTCTTTTCTTCCACAGTAGATTGTAAGTTCCACATTCATGAAAAAAGTGTTTATTTTTAAGTTCTTCTGTCCATTGAGATGCAATTTTTCTAGTTGGTGAGATAATAAGAACTTTAAAATCTTTTTTATCTAGATAATAATCATCAAGATCTTGCAAAACTATTTGAGTTTTCCCAGTAGCAGTGGGAAATACAAATAAAGCACATGAACCTTCTTTTTTATGCAATTCTTTTAATTCTTGAATTGCTTTTTCTTGGTGTTCGTATAGTTTGAATTCTCGTTTCCCAATTAAAGGGCGATAAATAAAATCTTTTTTATCTCCAAAGAAACTTAAAATTTCTTCTTTAACCTTTTCAGTAAACTTGCAATCCATGGTTGAAAGTCTAAAAAGTTTTATCCCTAATTTACTGCATAGATTTTGTTTCTCAAGTTGATGAGAATATCTTGTTTTACCTGTAATTTGAGGATGATGAAAGCTAACTCCATTTTCTTCAAGACCAATTTTTTCTCCATTCTTTTTTTCAATTACATAATCAATGAACAAATTTGTTTTATTAAGAGAAATCAAAGGATAATCCTTATATAAAGCCCCTAATACCAAATTTCCATATACATCACTTATCAATTTTTCAAAATAATTTTCCAAAGAGGAATTATCAGGGGGCCTTGAATTAAAATTGTTGGAATAGCTTTGAATATCATCAATCGTTCCATTAACAAATAAACTCATTTCTTCAATTGATGCATCACTTGTAAACCTATAGACTTCTTTTTTTAATCTCATGAATTTATTTTGAATATTGGTATAAAGTGAATAATCAAAAATTATTGGTTTTGGTTTTGTAAGGTTGTAATCTAAAATTAAAATAATCTTTTCATTTTGATAAACCATTGAATATATGTCATTATCATATTCTTCTTTCTCTAAGAATTTTAAGTTGTTATTTTGTAAAAGCTCTTCTAGGTTCTCTATTTCTTTTCGAGTATTATATTGAGCCATTTTTCATTTTCTCTTCCCTTTCTGACATCAGAAGTAACTCTTGTTTCAACTATATCAAACAATTCTTCATTTTTAATTAGTTTATTGAATTTTTCTTCAGTGAAATCTGTAAAGTAACGACCATTTCTTACTCCTTCAAAATTTCCATATTTGAAAGAACAGTAAACTATCCCTCTAGATTTAAGGGCTAAATAGATTTTATTAAGAATACTTGGAAGGTCCTTTAATGGAACATGAA
>JBAYZQ010000275.1:0-2539 GCA_041672385.1 Sphaerochaetaceae bacterium
TTGAAACAACAACTCTTCCACTCCTAGCTGCATAAAGAGCTGCTTCATTCACCAAATTGGCAAGATCTGCACCACTTGCACCAGGGGTTGCACGAGCAATTTTTCTTAGCTCAACATCCTTATCAAGTTTGACTTTTTTGGAGTGTATTTTTAAAATATCTTCTCTTTCCTGAACATCTGGAAGATCTACAACAACCTGACGGTCAAAACGACCAGGTCTCAATAAAGCTGAATCCAAAACATCAGGACGGTTTGTTGCAGCAATTACAATAACTCCAGTATCGGTGGTAAAACCATCCATTTCAACTAACATCTGGTTTAAGGTCTGTTCTCTTTCATCATGACCTCCACCAAGTCCACTTCCTCTAGAACGACCTACTGCATCAAGTTCATCAATAAAAAGTATACAAGGAGAATGTTTCCTACCCTGTTCAAATAAATCTCTAACTCTTGCAGCTCCCATTCCAACAAACATTTCAACAAAGTCAGATCCACTGGTACTAAAAAAGGCAACATTGGCTTCTCCGGCAACAGCTTTAGCAAGCAAAGTTTTTCCAGTTCCTGGAGGACCTACTAACAAAACCCCTTTTGGAATTCTAGCTCCTACAGCCAGAAAACGCTTTGGATTTTTTAGAAATTCAACAACCTCTTCCAGTTCAACTTTGGCTTCTTTTTGTCCGGCTACATCGTCAAAAGTAATCTTCTCTTTATTATTTGAAGTAAATTCTTTGGCATGACTTTTTCCAAGATTTCCCATCATCCCACCAGAACTGGTTTGTTTTATAATCATGTAATAAAAACCTATAATAAGTATCCAAGGCACAAGTTGCAGTAATATTGTCAGAATTGATACATCTGCATCAGCTCCAACCACTACCACATTGTTATCTTTGAGTTTATTAAGAAGATTATCATCAAAATACGGTATTTGTGTTTTGTATTTGGTAGAACCTTGAACACTAATATTATCAATCAGTTGAAATTCAATTATATTTGAATTCTTTATTACTACGGATTTCATATTTCCACTTTCAAGTTGTTCATAAAAAGTTGTATAAGAAACTTCCACTCCACTATTTGCGGAGCTAAATATTGAAGTAGCAAACATAACAATCAAAAAAACAAAAAATATCAAGGCAATACGATTTTTTTTATTTCCCTCTCCACTAAATCCAAAATTACCAGGAGTTTTGTGTCCATTATTATTATTAGGTTTTTGAGGACCATTGGGAGAGTCATTTGAATTTGAATTCCAATAACTATTATTTTTTGGCTCGTTTTTACTTTCTTCTTCTTTTCTTTTTTCTTCTTCAGCTTTCTTCTTTTCCATTTCTTGCTTCTCAAGCTTTGCACGGATTTCTGCTTCCAGCTGTTTTCTAAGATTTTCTTTTTCTATTTCAGGATTCTTTTTTTGATTTTCATCCTGCACTTTATCTTTATCTTTATTTTCTTTCTCGTCCACTGTTTCTATTCCTTATCAATGATATACAAATATAACAAATTAATTTCTTTATGACCACTGCAAACCTTACAAATTCTATCTTTTCCCCCAAAAAAGGCTGCCATCACTGCTACTGCTTGATTTTCGTCATAAATTACCGGAACGAATTTTCTAAGTGCAGAGGGTATACCAAAATCTTGCAAAAGCCTAGAAATTTTCTTGGTTCCGCTTTTTAATTGTATTGTATCACCATTTTCATAATTTGAAACCCGAACTTTACCTTTTAAATCTTCGTTAAAAAGAAAGATTTGGGGGTTACTTTTAATGTCTTTATTCATTTTTTTGCTTCCTATTCCTCTTTTAAGGCAAAGACCATAGGGCAAACTAATCGATTCACTTTTTTTATTTAAATCTAATTCAAAGGACCATTTTGTTGGATATTCTTTTATGATTCTTTTATTAATAATAAACAAACGATTTTTTGTAATACATACAATTGCCTTAGAAAAATCCAAGGAAATCCCTTTTTTTACTTCAGTCGCTTCAATAATTCGAGAAATATTTTTCCTACTTAAACTTACTTCCAGTCCTTTTTCTTCACTGAAAAATACTTTATCCCAATATGAAAACAAACAAAGTTCTTTTTGGAAATTGTTTAAAATCTTAAATTCTTCTAAATCAATTCCATTTTTTTCAAAATCTTTTTCATAGTCAAAATTAATACAAGCCTTTTCAACTTTTTTTTGAATCAAAAGTAAAGATTTATCATATTCAGGCATTATTTTTTTTAGCTTAACAAAAAGATTATTTCTTATATAATTTCTTAGATACTTGTTATTTGTGTTTGTACTGTCCTCAGACCAGGTAAACCCACTTTCTTTTAAACATTTTTCAAAATCTTGTCTTTCAAGCTCTAATACGGGTCTTATTATCTTTCCTCTAACAGGGTAAATCCCTCTTAGGCTAACGATGGAACTTCCCTTAATAAGGCGCATTGCTACTGTTTCCAATTGGTCCGTTCTATTATGTGCAGTAAGAATATAATCAAATCCTTGTTCTTCACAAAAATTTTCCAACTTTTTATATCTTAGAATTCTG
>JBAYZQ010000276.1:0-2502 GCA_041672385.1 Sphaerochaetaceae bacterium
AACACCTTTGTGTTCAAGGCTCTTTATATCCTTTTCACTTAAGCTATCAGTAATAAAGTAGTCAATATCTTCCCAAGGACAAATATTAAAGAGGGAGGATTGTTTTGATTTTGAACTGTCAGATAGTAAGCATACCTTACTTGCACTTTTTATCATCATTTGCTTTGTAAGACACTCATTAATATTTGGTCCAGAAACTCCTTTATTTATATCAAAAGAAGTACAACCCAAAAATAAAAGATCTGAGTTAATATAATCTAAAACTCCCGAGGCAAAACTCCCAATCATTGCTTCATTTTGTTTCCTAACAGCTCCCCCAATAACAATTAATTCAATGTTATCTTCTGAACAAAGCATATTTGCAATAGGAAGGCTATTGGTAAGAACAGTAAGTGTTCTTTTTATCAAATGACTTGCTAAAATTGCAGTAGTACTTCCACTATCAAATATAATGGTACTACCATCTTCAATCAATTCTAAAGCTTTAGCAGAAATTGCTTCCTTTATTTCCCGTTTTTCATTGATTGTATTTAGGAAAAACCTAGCTTTAGTGCTATCTTCAGGTAAAGAAGCTCCACCATGAGTACGAACAAGAACTCCCCGTTTTGAAAGTTCTTCAAGATCCTTTCGAATTGTTACAGCTGAAACTCCAAAAATACTTACAAGATTATTAACTTCGATATTTTTATCTTTTTCAAGCATTTTTAGAATTTCTTGCCGTCTAATAAATGAGTTTTTAGTAGTCGTCATAATTTATTATTTTTCACTTCCTTTCGAATATGATATCATCAATTTCTAATTAAAGCAAAAAAATAATCATCTTATGCTCTATTATATAGGAAATTAACTAAAAATTTACAAATAATTTGCTTTTTTTTCATCAACATAAACTTGATTAATTTCTTTTATCTTTTCAGTTGCTTTCTTTACAAGATCTTTTTTGCTACCAACGAGCTCCCATCGGGCAATTCCATCTTCACTTCTACTTATTCTTTGAGCAATTTGATACCATTCTCCAGACAAATCAGTTTCAGGTTTTATTATTTCAGGGAGACCATAGCGTAAAATTGTAGCATCTAAACTACTTTTATCTTCCATTTCTTTGAAACAACTTAATCCTTCATTGGTAAAATATTTTTCTACCCTTTTAAGTGATTCTTCCATTTTACTTTCATCTTTAAAAAATAGAGGCCACTCTCTTTCTCTGTAAATCTTTTCTTGAGTTTCCATTATCTTATCAAACACTTCAGGATGTTGAACCCAAATTTTAGAAGTAAGAAGAGTAAAAAATAAGGTATTTTCAGTTGATGCAAAACCTTTGGAATAATCTTTTAAATCGTAAGGAAAATTAAGATAATAATGTGCACTTTCTTCACTTGCTCCCATATACTGGTTTTTACAATTTGCAGTCAAAGCCTGTTTAATAAAAGAGTGTCCGTTTCTAATGATATGAATATCAACGCCCGCTTTAGCCATTTGAACCATCGCTAAAGGATTAGCTTTGACGTCTGCATAACTATGAGGATTAAAAGGAACATCTTTACCATAAAACCCACTTTCGTAAATCTTTTTGTAAATTTTCTTAAGATCTCCCATTAAAGCGGCCATGTTAAAACAAGGAGCAATTTGAACCCCAGTTTTGTACATAACATCCATTCTATCTCCATCACCATCAAAACAAAAACCAAAATCAAAATTTCCACTTTTCATTAAGTCCCAAGTCTTTTGAACAGAACTTATAACAATTGGATTTGGATCTCCCTGTGGGAAATATCCATCTGGAATAAGATTTCGGGATCTAAGGTCAGCTCCGGCATAAGAAAGAGCTTCGCTCATTTCAGTGCCAACAGCTCCACTTAAATAATCAGTAAGAATTTTACTTCCCTTAAGGGAATCTTTTTCTACACCTGCATAACTTAAAGAATAATCAATAAATTCATCAAGATATCTTTTTATAATTACCTTTCCTCTTTGTTTTGCAAAAGAAGGTTTAACATTTTCAATATAGAATTGTTTTATTGCAGTAATTCCGCCTTGAGCTCCACAACCCATTGCCAAAGTTTCCATATTGGGAGCGAGAAGTTTTAACCCAATATAGACCCCAGGATTATGACTTGCTGTAAACATAATCCCACCACTTTTTCTATTCTGCATACAAGAATAATAAAACTGACAAGTGGAAACTTGAAGAGGATTTAATATTACATTTAACCCATAAAGAGGGAACATATCAACAGCAGCCTGCATCAAAGAAGGTGCCGCAAGTCTTGCATCCCTTCCTATTACCAGTGAATCTGTCTTTATTACATCAAGATAGTACTTGGCAACAGAACGAAGCAACCTTTCTGTGTTTTCCTTGTTCAACTTTGTTGAAACAGTTCTAATATCATAAGCTTTAAACATTTGTAGGTTCAATTCATCATTCATTCAATTACTCCTGGTAGTATAATAAACCATAACCAATAAACCTACAAGGCAAAACTTTACGAAATACATTTTTTT